>NZ_CBDDFJ010000019.1:0-60896 GCF_965227005.1 Roseococcus sp. | reverse complement strand
TCGGCGCCCGGGTGCAGTTCACGGGCGAGAACCAGGGAATCCTCTGGCAGCCCTATGGGAAGATCAATCTGTGGCAGGGCTCGTCGGGCACCGACCGCGCTACCTTCGCCGGAACCACCAGCGTCGAGACCCGCTTCGGCGACACGGCACTGGAGGTCGGCGCCGGGGTGACCGCGCGAGTCTCGCGCAACGCCAGCCTCTATGCGCATGCGGGCTACCTGTGGTCCATCGATGGTGGGCGCAGCCAGCAGGATGCCCTGCGAGGGGCCGTGGGGCTGCGCCTGAACTGGTAGCGGCGGCTCCGCCCAGCCGCGCTTTCGCCGCCGTTCTTCGCAGGGAGTGCGTGCCGTCGTCCTCCCGACGAAGCCCAATCCCAGTGAGCCGAATGGTCGGCTGCATCCCGCCACTTGGCGATGGTCGTTGGATTCACACCATGGCGGCGAGCGAGGGCCCTTCGGCTCTCTTCGATCAGGTATCTAGACCTCGAACGGAACGTGCACCCACCCCTGCATCAGCACGCGCGCACTGCGGCTCATGATGGCCTTGGTCACCGCCCACTGCCCATCCACCTCATTCGCCTGCGAACCGACGCGCAACGTGCCGGAAGGATGCCCGAAGCGCACCGCCTCGCGCTCGCCGCCGCCGGCTGCCAGGTTCACCAGCGTGCCGGGAACCACGGCCGCCGTGGCGATCGCGACCGAGGCCGTGCCCATCATGGCATGGTGCAGCTTGCCCATGGACATCGCGCGCACCAGCAGGTCGACGTCGCCCGTGCCGATCGCCTTGCCGCTGGACGAGACGTAGTCGCGCGGCGGCGAGACCCAGGCGACCTTCGGCGTGTGCTGGCGCTGTGCCGCCTCCTCGACCGACTTGATCAGGCCCATGCGCAGCGCGCCGTAGGCGCGGATCGTCTCGAGCCGCGCCATCGCCGCCGGATCGCCGTTGATGTCGTCCTGCAGCTCGGTGCCGCGGTAGCCGATGGCATCGGCGTCCAGGAAAATCGTGGGGATGCCGGAATTGATCATCGTCGCCTGGAAGGTGCCGATTCCGGGCACCTCCAGCGTGTCCACCAGGTTGCCGGTGGGGAACATCGAGCCGCCGTCGCCCTCCTCCGCCGGGTTCATGAATTCCAGCTGGACCTCGGCGGCCGGGAAGGTGACGCCGTCCAGCTCGAAATCGCCGGTCTCCTGCACCTCGCCAGCCGTCATGGGCACATGGCCGATGATGGTCTTGCCGATATTGGCCTGCCAGATGCGCACGACGGCGATCCCGTCGCGCGGCACGCGGGAGGGATCGACCAGCCCGTTGCGGATCGCGAAGGGACCGACCGCGGCGGAGAGATTGCCGCAATTGCCGCTCCAATCCACGAAGGGCCGGTCGATCGAGACCTGGCCGAACAGGTAGTCCACGTCATGGTCCGGCCGCGTGCTGCGGCTCAGGATCACGGCCTTGCTGGTGCTGGAAGTGGCGGCGCCCATGCCGTCGGTCTGCTTGCCATAGGGGTCGGGACTGCCGATCACGCGCAGGAGCAGCCGGTCACGCGCCGGGCCGGGCACCCGCGCGACCTCCGGCAGGTCATCCCGCACGAAGAAGACGCCCTTGCTCGTACCGCCGCGCATGTAGGTGGCGGGGATCCTGATCTGGGGGGCGTGGGCCATGGCCGTTTCCTGCGCGATACGTTTCACGCAGGATACCGCGTGCCGGCATTTGTGGAAGCGCCGGCGCGCGGCCCCTTATGGAAGGCGCCGGCGCGCCGGGCGGGTCAGCCCGCCTGCCGACCATCCTTCGGCGGCGCTTCGGCCTCGAGGAAGTCCTGCGCGAAGCGCTGCAGCACGCCGCCCGCCTCGTAGATCGAGACCTCCTCGGCGGTGTCCAGCCGGCAGGTCACGCGCGCTTCCGCCGTACCGCCATCGCGACGATGGATCACCAGCGTCAGCTCCGCGCGCGGCGTGCGCGCGCCGATCACGTCATAGGTCTCGGTGCCGTCGAGGCCGAGCGTCAGGCGGTTGGTGCCCGGCTGGAACTCGAGCGGCAGCACGCCCATGCCGATCAGGTTCGTGCGATGGATGCGCTCGAAGCCCTCGGCGACGATGGCCTCGACGCCCGCCAGCCGGACGCCCTTGGCGGCCCAGTCGCGCGAGGACCCCTGTCCGTAATCGGCACCCGCCACGATGATGAGCGGCTGCTTGCGCGCCATGTAGGCCTCGATGGCTTCCCACATGCGCACGACCTGGCCTTCGGGCTCGAGACGCGCCAGCGAACCCTGCTTCACGCTGCCGTCCGGCTTTCGCACCATCTCGTTGAACAGCTGCGGATTGGCGAAGGTGGCCCGCTGCGCGGTCAGGTGGTCGCCACGATGAGTCGCGTAGGAATTGAAATCCTCCTCCGGCAGGCCCATCGCCGCGAGATACTCGCCCGCGGCGCTGTCCAGCATGATGGCGTTGGAGGGCGACAGGTGGTCGGTGGTGATGTTGTCGCCGAGCACCGCGAGCGGGCGCATGCCACGCAGCGTGCGCTCGCCGGCCAGCGCGCCTTCCCAATAGGGCGGACGGCGGATGTAGGTGCTGGGCGCGCGCCAGTCGTAGAGCGGGCTGACCTTCTTTCGCGCGCCCTGGTTGCCGAACATCGGCGCATAGACCTTGCGGAACTGTTCGGGCTTCACCGCGGAGGCGACCACCGCGTCGATCTCCTCGTCGCTCGGCCAGATATCCTTGAGGCGGATCTCCTTGCCATCGGCATCGACGCCCAGCACGTCGCGTTCGATGTCGAAGCGGATGGTGCCGGCGATGGCATAGGCCACCACCAGCGGCGGCGAGGCGAGGAAGGCCTGCTTCGCGTAGGGGTGGATGCGGCCGTCGAAATTGCGGTTTCCGGAGAGGACCGCGGTCGCATAGAGATCGCGGTCGATGATCTCCTGCTGGATCACCGGATCGAGCGCCCCGGACATGCCGTTGCAGGTGGTGCAGGCGAAGGCGACCAGGCCGAAGCCGAGCGCCTCCAGCTCCGTCGTGAGGCCGGCCTCGTCCAGGTACAGCGCCACCGTCTTGGACCCGGGCGCGAGCGAGGACTTCACCCAGGGCTTGCGCGCCAGCCCGGCGCGGTTCGCATTGCGCGCCAGCAGGCCGGCGGCGATGACGTTGCGCGGGTTGGAGGTATTCGTGCAGCTGGTGATGGCGGCGATGATGACGGCGCCGTCGGGCATCAGGCTGCCCTCCTGCGTCCAGGGCGCGCTGATGCCGCGTTCGGCCAGGTCCGCGACCGGCAGCCGGCGGTGCGGGTTGGACGGCCCGGCCAGGGTCCGCACCACGGTGGACAGGTCGAAGCGCTGCACGCGCTCGTATTGCACCTTGGCGAGGCTGTCCGACCACAGGCCAGCGAGCTTCGCGTAGCTCTCCACCAGCCTGATCTGCGAATCCTCGCGTCCGGTCAGGCGCAGATAGTCGATGGTCTGCTGGTCGATCGAGAACATGGCGGCGGTGGCGCCGTATTCCGGCGCCATGTTGGAGATGGTGGCACGGTCCCCCAGCGTCAGGCTCGACGAGCCCTCGCCGTGGAATTCGAGCCAGGCGCCGACGACCTTCTCCTTGCGCAGGAACTCGGTCAGCGTCAGCACGATGTCGGTCGCGGTGATGCCGGGCCCGGCCCTGCCGGTGAGCTCCACGCCGATGATGTCGGGCAGGCGCATCCAGGAGGCGCGGCCGAGCATGACGTTCTCGGCCTCAAGCCCGCCGACGCCGATGGCGATGACCCCCAGCGCATCGACATGCGGCGTGTGGCTGTCCGTCCCCACCAGCGTGTCGGGGAACGCCACCCCGTCCAGCGTGTAGATGACCGGCGACATCCGCTCCAGGTTGATCTGGTGCATGATGCCGTTGCCCGGCGGGACGATCTCCATGTTCTTGAAGGCGTGGCGCGTCCATTCGATGAAATGGAAGCGGTCCTCGTTGCGGCGGTCCTCGATGGCGCGGTTCTTCGCGAAGGCATCCTTCTCGAAGCCCGCATGCTCGACGGCGAGGGAGTGATCGACGATGAGCTGCACCGGCACGACCGGGTTCACCTTCGACGGATCGCCGCCCTTCTCCGCGATGGCGTCGCGCAGGCCGGCGAGGTCCACCAGCGCCGTCTGTCCCAGAATGTCGTGGCAGACGACGCGGGCGGGGTACCAGGGGAAATCCAGGTCCCGCCGGCGCTCGATCAATTGCGTCAGGGCCTGGGTCAGCAGCGCCGGGTCGCAGCGGCGGACCAGGTTCTCGGCCAGCACGCGCGAGGTATAGGGCAGGCCTTCATAGGCGCCGGGCGCGATCGCTTCGACGGCCGCGCGGGCATCGTAGAAGTCCAGATCCGTGCCAGGCAGGCGCTTCCGGTATCGCGTGTTCATAACTTGCTCCGTGCCGGGTTCAGACCAGCGGTCGTCGTTCGATGTCGATACAGCAAAAATCGCCGCGCCGCTGCGCGATGCGACCCGGACGCCATTGTGCTCGACCCGCACCGGTGCCGCCAAGTGTCGCGGGCCGGATAGTGGATATGTGCGCGCATGGCATGCCCCTTTCCTAGGGTGTTTTTCCTAGGGCAGTCTGGTCGCTACGCGCAGACACTATCCTCAACACGGTGGGCCGTTCCCTGCCAAGGCCTCCGATTGCGCGTATCCTGCGGCGGCGCAGAACTGCCAGAGGTGTCCCATGACCATCACCCGCCGCGACATAATGAAGCTGGCGCCCGCCACGGCGCTCCCCTTGCCCGCCCTCGGCCAGGATATGCGCGCGCGTACCCTGCGCTTCGTCCCCTCGACCGACCTCGTCTCGCTCGATCCCGTGCTCTCGACGGCGCTGGTAGCCGTGCAGCACGGCTACCACGTCTTCGACACGCTCTACGGCGTGGACGGGCAGAACCGCCCGCAGCCGCAGATGGCCGAGGGACACCAGGTCTCCGACGATGGCCGGGTCTGGACCATCCGCCTCCGCGACGGGCTGCGCTGGCATGACGGCGAGCCGGTCCGCGCCCGCGACTGCGCCGCCAGCCTCGACCGCTGGAGCAAGCGCGACACCTATGGCCGCATCCTCGGCGCCGCCGTCGAGGCCTATGAGACGCCCGACGACCGCACGCTGCGCATCCGCCTCAAGCGCCCCTTCCCCCGGCTGCTGGACGCCATCGGCAAGCCGCATTCCTCGCCGGCCTTCATGATGCCCGAGCGTCTCGCCTCGACCTCGCCCAACACGCCGATCACCGAGATGATCGGCTCCGGCCCCTACCGCTTCCTGCGCAACGAGCTGAACTCGGGCAGCCTCGTCGCCTATGAGCGCTTCGCCGGCTACGTGCCGCGCAGCGAGGCACCGGAATGGACCTCCGGCGGCAAGGTCGCGCATTTCGAGCGTGTGGAAATGGCGCATCATCGCCGATAAATCGACGGCCGTCGCCGCGCTGCAGCAAGGCGAGATCGACTGGATCGAGAACATCCCCGCCGACCTCGAGCCACTGGCCGCGCGCAACCGCCGCATCCGGATCCAGGACGCCGATCCGCTTGGGACCGTGCTGGTCCTGCGGTTCAACCACAGCCGTCGCGCCCTTCAACAATCCGGCCCTACGGCGTTACGTGATGCAGGTGGCGCAGCAGACCGACTTCCTCGCGACGGTGACGGGCGGAGACGCCCGCGCCCAGCGCGTGTGCAAGGCCATGTTCCCCTGCCCCATCCCCGGCATCGCCGAGCTCGGGCGCGACGAATTCGGCAAGCTGATCGGCAAATGCCGCCGGCATGCGCGAGGCCCTGCGCGCCACCGGCTATGCCGGCGAGAAGGTGGTCATCCTCAACCCCGCCGACAGCCCCGCGCTGGCCCCGCTTGGCCCCGTCACGGCCGACCTGCTCAAGCGCGCCGGCCTCAACGTGGACCTGCAGGACATGGATTGGGGCACGCTGCTGCAGCGGCGGCTGTCCAAGTCGGCCTCGGACCAGGGCGGCTGGAGCATCTATCACAGCACCTGGCCCAGCATCGCCATCGCCAACCCCGTGCTGAACACCACGATCCGCGGCGAGGGCGCCTCTGGCTGGCCCGGCTGGTACGAGAGCGCGGAGATGGAGCGGCTCACGGGCGAGTGGCTCGATACCACCGCCGATGCCGATCGCGACCGGCTGCAGACCAGCATCCACGAGCTCGCGCTGCGCGACGTGCCGACCCTGCCGCTCGGCGTCTACTTCCCGCACACGGCCTATCGCAGCGACCTCACGGGCGTGCTCGGCGGTTCGGTGCGCTACCCCTGGAACGTGCGGCGGGCCTGAGCATGGCGCATCTGGTCGGCGGCGTGTCGAGCGCCGCCCGGGTCCTGCCCCCGCTGGATGGGGAGGAACTGGTCGTCGTCCGTTCGGAAGGACCCTGGATCTGGGATCGCGCGGGACGACGCCACGTCGACACGGCGCTCGGCTTCGGCGGCACGGTGCTGGGCCATGCCCCGCCCGAGGTCGTGGAGGCCGCGAGCGCCGCTTTGCGCGCCGGCCCCCTGCCGGCCTTCATCCATGCCGGCGAGGAGACGGCGGCCGCGGCCATCGCCACGCATTGCGGCCCGCTCTCGCAGGTGCTCTTCGTCAGCACCGGCAGCGAGGCGGTGCACCTGGCCTGCCGCGCCGCGCGCATCGCCACGGGAAAGAGCCGCATCGCCAAGATGGCGGCGGGCTTCGACGGCTGGCTGGACGACGTGGCCTTCGGTGCGGCCGGCGCGGCGGAGGCCGCCTTCCCCGGCAATGCCCGTCCGGAGACGGACCGCGTCTCGCTGCTCCGCTTCAACGACGTGACGGATGCCGAGCGGCTCTTCGCCGAGCAGGGCGACATCGCCGCCATCCTGGTCGAGCCCATGCTGGCCAATGCTGGATGCCTGGTGCCGGATGCCGGCTATCTGGAGGCCCTCCAGCGCCTGGCGCGGCAACATGGCGCGCTGCTGATCATGGACGAGGTGCTGATGGGCTTCCGGCTTCAGGCCGGACCCAGTTCGCAGCTCTGGGGCCTCGATCCGGATCTGGTGATGCTCGGCAAGGCCATCGGCAGCGGCATCGCGGTCGCCGCCGTGGCCGGAAGGCCCGAGATCATGCGCGCCTTCGCCGACGGGCGCGGCACACGCGCCGGAACCTATAGCGGCAATCCCGTGGCCTGCGCCGCCGTCACCTCGACGATGGCCCTGCTCGACAGGGCCGACTATCCGACGCTGCTGGCGCGCGGCGATGCGCTCCGGGAGAACATCGTCGCGAGCTTCGCGGGTGCGGGCATCGAGGTCAGCACCAGCGGCTATGGCGATGTCTTCTCACTCTGGCCCTCGGCAACCCCGCCGCGCGACTATGCGGAGGCCCAGCGGATGCTGCGCCCCGACTGGTCCCAGGCCCTGCACCTGGCCCTGCGGCGCGAGGGCGTGCTGGTCATGCCCTCGGGCTACGGCCGCCTCTACCTCTCCTTCGCGCACGACGCAGAGGCGATGGAGATGCTGGAGCGCGGCTTCGCCCGCGCTGCGATCGCTATGCGGGACGCCGCAGCAGCCTAACTTCGGGCGTGATCTCCGGCTCGTCCAGCGGGTAGAAGGGCCGCGCCACGGTGAAGGGCAGCTCGGACACGCGGTAGGAGGACATGCCCGGCGTGTCGATGGTGATGCACTCGCCGATCGCCGCGTAGTTCAGCGTGAAGTGATAGCCCGAGCGGGTAACGACGATCTTCTGCTCGGCAGGCTCAACGCCCATGGCCCGGAAGTAGTTCGGGTCGATGTAGGAATAGGGATAGGCGGTCAGCACGATCCTGATCGCGCCCACGCGCAGCACGGCATAGGGGCCGACGCTCGCGTGCTGCCCCTTCTCGGCCGGTCCCTCATAGGTGAGCGAGGCGCCCTCGCCCGCCGAGATCACCTCGCCGGTCAGCGTCAGCGGCGGCGCGACGGTGGAGTACCGGCCGCCGAGCGTCACGGTGACCGTGGCGCCGACGCCGGCCGCGCGGCAAGCGGACACGGCCGCCGCATCGGTGACCGGGACGATGGCCGGCAGTTCCGCCCCGGCCTTCAGCAGCGCGTGCAGGATATAGGTGCTGTCGCCCGGTGCGCCGGCCGCCACGCGGTCGCCCTGGTCGCCCAGGATGAGCGGGCGCGGCGTGCCGGCGATGGCACGGGCCAGGCAGGATTCGAGGCTGGGATAGACGCCGATCAGGCTTGCCCGCGCGGCCCAGAGATCCGTCGCCAGCCCCGCCACAAGGGCCTCGGCCGCCTCGGAGCGGGCATTGCCATAGGCCATCACCACCTGCCCCAGCCCGGCGACGTCCAGGAACTGCTGCGCGTTGAAGATCGAGGCGTCCCACACCGCGCCGGATTCCGCGGCTGCCCGCGCGCGGGCCTGCAGGCCCTGGAGCGGCTCCTGGTCCGTGCGGTCGTTGCCCAAGGTGAGCATGGGCAGGTGCGCCCAGGCCAGCACCGGCTCCAGGCGTCCGTCCAGCATGGCCAGGGCCGCCGCGCCGGCACGGCGGCCGGTCGCGCCCTGGTCCGCATGCGGGTTGGTCAGGTAGCCCGCCAGCAGGTCGCACTCCGCTAGGGTCATGGGCGTGACATGGGCGTGCAGGTCGAAGGCGGCGGTGATCGGCACGGCCGCGCCGACGATCGCGCGCAGGTCGCGGATCAGGAGGCCCTCGGGGTCGTGCAGGCTGGGGGTGAGCATGCCGCCATGGAGCGGCAGGGCGATGGCATCGAAATCCCCGCGCTTCGCGGCGCCGAGCATCGCCTCGCGCACCTCGGCGAAGACGGCCTCCTCGACCGGCCCGCCCGACTGGGCGCGGAACATCACGGGCACGATGACCTCGGCACCCGCTTCCTCGGCCGTGTCGATGATGCCGCCAAGGGTCGAGTTGGTGGCCCGCGCGCGGGCCACCGCATCGGTGCCTGTGGTGATGGTGAAGCTGTCCCTGCCCGTCAGGACAGGGTTGAAGCTGTGGGATTCCTGGGCGATGCCGCCGGCCAGGATGCGTCGCTTTGCCATGGATCGTCTCGCCCGGGTTCTTGAGGGCAGCAGAGAGCGGGGTGCGTCGGAGCGCAATGCGCCGACGGTGGGACGGCCAGGATAGTCGCCGGATCAGTAGGTCGGAGGCGTGACGGCGCTGATGATGGTGCTGACGCCGTCGCTGACGTTGCGGAAGCGGTGCGGCTCGCGGCTGTCGAAATAGTAGCCGTCGCCGGCGCGCAGAATGCGGGTCTCGCTGCCCACCGTCACCTCGACGGCGCCCTGGGTCACGATGCCGGCCTCCTCGGCATTATGCGCGATCAGGCCGTCGGTCGCCGCGCCCGGGGCATAGCGCTCGGAGAGCAGCAGCATCCGCCGGTTGGGATGGTCCATGCCAACCAGGCGGTAGGAGACGCGATCCGCCCGGCCGATCTCGGTCAAGGTCTCGGCCGGATAGAAGGGCTGTCGCGGCAGGGCCGAATCCAGGTCGCCGAAGAAGGTGGAGAGCGTGGAGCCGAGGGAGGCGAGGATGGCGCCCAGGGTATCGACGGAGGGGCTCATCCGGTCGCGTTCGATCAGGGAGATGGCCGAGTGCGAGATTCCGGATCGCAGGGCCAGCTCCCGCATGCCGAGGCCACGGCGCAGGCGCAACTCGCGAAGCTTCGATCCAAGGGCAGCCATCGGGTGCCATCCTCGCAGAAGCGACGCCTGGTGAGAATACTGCACAGATCGCACGAGCTCACGGTGGACAGGGCGACGGGGTGCGACCCGCTCCGCTGCGGCGACGACCTATTGCAGCCGGATGCCGCGGGCCTGCACCAGCTCGCCGAGCTTCGACGTTTCCTGGCCCAGCATCGTCGAGAATTCAGCCGGACTGAGCACAAAGGGTTGCATGTCCGGGGTGAGCCGCGCGCGCAGGCCTTCGCTTTGCAGGGCGGCGCCGAGACTGCGATGGAGGCGTTCGACGGCGGGGGCCGGCGTGCCGGCCGGCATCACAAGTCCGTGAAAGTAGCTGTAGTCGATCGGGAAGCCGGACTCGGCGAAGGTTGGCAGGTCAGGCAGGGCCGGAATGCGCTGCGGCGTGGAAATACCGATGATCCTGGCCGTGCCGGCGCGATGCTGCTCCAGGACGTTCATGGTGGAAATGCAGACGGCGGGCAGATTGCCCGAGATCATGTCGGTGACGGCCAGCGTCTCGCCGCGATAGCCGACATTCTCCAACTCGATGCCGGAGACGCCGCGCAGCATCTCCATCAGGATCTGCCCGGTGCTGGCATTGCCCAGCGTGCCGTAGCTGAGTGTCCCCTGACGCTTCACGTAATCGACGAACTCGCGGACGTTGCGGACCGGCACGTCCTTGCCGACCGCCAGCACCATGGGGGCCTTGAAGGTGGGGGTGAGCGGAAGGAAATCCGTCATCTTGTAGGAGAGGCTCGATATGAGCAGCGGGTTCAGCGTCATCGCCGCATAGAGCATGTAGCCGATTGTGTAGCCGTCAGGCGCGGAACGGGCGATCGCCTCGCTGGCCAGGATGCCGTTCGCGCCGGGCCGGTTCTCCACGATGACCGGCTGGCCGAGATCGGGACGCAGGGCCTCTGCCAGGAAGCGTGAGATCGTATCGGAGATGCCGCCGGCGGCCACCGGCACGATGATCCGCAGAGGCCGGTCGGGGAATCTCGATTGGGCGTAGGCAGGAGCCGCGAGGCTCGCCAGGCCGACGGCCAGACTCGTGCGGCGTGATAGGTTAACGGGCATTTGGGGTTTCCTCCGGACAATTTCTCGGCGGGCTTTCGCGCATCGTCCGGATGAAGCCCGTCACTTACTTATGCGTCAAGAGCTAGTGCCCTGCGCGACAGGCCAAGGATTGCGGAATGAACGATCAGATTGAAGCGCCCGGAAAGGTGCCCATGCGGGACGAGATCAAGCGAGTGGCCACCAGGCTATTGATGCTGCGGGGCTATCGCGGGGTGAGCTATGGCGACATCGCCCAGGAGCTCGAGATCACCACCACCAACATCCATTACCATTTCGGGCCTAAGGCGCGGCTCGTGGCGACGGTGATGCATGACTATGTCGAACAGGTCGGCGGCCGCTACCGCGGCATCTGGACGGCCGCCGGCGCCGGCCTCGCCAGGAAGGTCGAGGCCACGGTGACCTTCAACCGCGAGGCCTTTACCCGCCTGAACCCCAAGGGCGACGAGGGAAACTCATGGAGCCTCATCACCCGGCTTTCGGCCGAAGGCGAGGCGCTGGATGACCTGATGCGTGAGCGCATCCTGGCCTTTCGTCGTGACATTCAGGCAAGCGCGATCGTCGGACTGGAACAGGCCGTGGCGGAAGGCGAGCTGCGGCCCCAGGCCCCCTGCCAGCAGCTCGGTCGACTGATGGCGAGCTGCTTCCTCTATGCGGTGCATATCTCGCGCGACAGCGGCGGGTTCCGGGGATTGTCCCAGCATTACGCCGCGCAGCTCGATCTGATCGAGCGAAGCTGGGGCATGAATATGGTGACGGCCGGATCGAGCTCGGCACTGCCAAATTGACTTATTGACACGTAAGTTTCGGCTCGCTTACCCTCGTCGAGAATTGGAGCGGACCAATCCGCGCCTTTCGAGGGAGGTTCTCGGATGGGGCACATCGCCGCCACCGGTCTGATCGACTGCGACATTCACCCCGCCGTGCCCGGCATGAAGGCGCTGCTCCCCTTTTTCGACGCGCATTGGCAGGAGGTGATCGACGCACGCGGCGTGGACGGTCTGGACCTTGCCTACTACCCGCCCAACGCGCCGATCAGCGCGCGGCCCGATTGGCGCGTCCCCGGCCGCAAGCCCGGCTCCACGCTCGCGGACATGCAGTCCCAGGCGCTTGACGCCTTCGGCATCAGCCGCGGCATCCTCAACTGCCTCTATGGCGGGCCGGCCATGTACAGCGCCGATCTCAGTGCCGCGATCTGCCGCGCCACCAATGCCTGGGTGGCGGCCGAATGGCTCGATAAGGACGACCGGCTGCGGGCTTCCATCGTCATCCCGGTTCAGAATGCCGAGCTGGCGGTGGACGAGATCGAGCGCTGGGCGCCCGACCGCCGCTTCGTGCAGATTCTGCTCCTGGGCGCCCATGAATCCCTGCTCGGCCATCGCGAGCACTGGCCCATCTACAGGGCCGCCGAGAAGCATGGGCTGCCCATCGCCATCCACGCCGGCAGCGCCATGCGCCACGCGCCGACGGCGAATGGCTGGCCCTCCACGCTCTTCGAGGAGCACTGCAGCTTCGCGCTGACCTTCCAAAGCCAGCTGCTCAGCCTGATCGCGGAAGGGGTCTTCACCAAGTTCCCTGCCCTGCGTGTCGTTCTGCTGGAATCCGGCATCGCCTGGCTGCCGAGCTTCCTCTGGCGCGGCACTAAGATGTGGCGCGGCATGCGCAAGGAAATCCCTTGGGTCGACGCCTCGCCGGCCGCGATCGTGCGCGAGCGCGTGCGCTTCTCGCTGCAGACATGGGATCTGCCCACGGATCCCACGCAGCTCGACCAGCTCATCGAGCAAATCGACGCGGACGATATCTTCCTCTTCTCGACGGATTATCCGCATTGGCGCTTTGAGGGCGGCGACCCCACGCGCGGCCTGCCGCCGACCCTGCTGGCCAAGGCCCTGCGCGAAACACCTCTGGCCACCTATTCCCGTCTGAAGGAGACCGTGTGATGAGCAGCTCCGTCCTACAGGCCCCCGCGAAACCGAAGGATGCGGCCATCAGGCTGGTGGATTGCGACATCCATCCCACGGTGCGTTCCATGAAGGACCTGCACCCCTACATGTCCTCCCGCTGGCGCGAGCATCTGGACAGCTTCGGCCAGCGCTTTCGCCAGGCTTTCGTCGCCTCGACCGCCTTCCCCAAGGCAACGCCGGCCCTCGCCCGCCGCGATGCCTGGCCCGAGGATGGCAGCCCGCCCGGCTCCGACCTCGCCATGATGCAGCGTCAGCACCTCGACGCGAACGGCATCGACCGCGGCATGCTCTTCCCGCTCTTTCCGCGCGCGCTGGACGAGCGGAACATCGAGTGCGCCCATGCCGTCTGCCGCGCCATCAACGACTGGCAGGTGGCCGAGTGGATCGAGCCCGAGCCGCGCCTCAAGGGCACCATCACCGTCATGGCCGAGGATGCCGAAGGCGCGGTGGCCGAGATCGAGCGCTGCGCCAAGCTGAAGGGCTTCGCCCAGGTCGCGCTGGTGACGCGCCCGATCGAGCCGCTGGGCCGCAAGCGCTACTGGCCGATCTATGAGGCGGCCGCGCATCACGGCTTCCCGCTCGGCCTGCACAACTCCGGCAATAACGGCCATTCGGTCACGGCCGGGGGCTCGCCCTCCTTCTATTTCGAGGAGCACCAGGCCGTCTCCATGAGCCTGCATGCCATGGCGACCAGCTTCATCATCGAGGGCGTCTTGGAGCGCCTGCCGGAACTGAAGATCGTCGTGGTCGAGGGCGGCTTCGCCTGGGCCGCGCCGCTGGGCTGGCGGATGGACGGGCTGTTCGATCGCTTCCGCGGCGAGGTTCCCTATCTGAAGATGAAGCCCTCCGAATATCTGCGCCGCAACTTCTGGTGGACGACGCAGCCCATGGAGGAGCCGGAGAAGCCGGAGCAACTGCGCCAGATGCTCGACTGGATGGGCTGGGACAAGATCGTCTTCGCCTCCGACTACCCGCATTGGGATTCCGACGACCCTCGCCACGCCTTCAAGATCCGGCTGAGCGAGGCGGAGAAGCGCGGCATCTTCGTTGGCAATGCCGAGACGATCTATGGAGAGCGGCTGGCATGAGCGCGACGGCGACCCCGACGCGGCATGTCGTCGCGAAGGTGGGGGATATCCCTCAGAACGGCAGCAAGCTCGTGAAGGTGAAGGGACGGCCGATCGCGCTCTTCCATGTGGACGGCGAGTATTTCGCCATCAGCAACACCTGCCCGCATGAGGGCGGCAGCCTGTGCCACGGCAAGCTGGTGGGCCTGATCCGCTCCAAGGAGCCGGGCGTCTATGAGCGCACGCGGCCCTTCGAGATGCTGCAATGCCCCTGGCACGGCTGGGAATTCGATATCCGCACGGGCCAGTCCTATTGCGACCCGGAGAGCATCAAGGCGCGCTCCTACGCCGTGACGGTGAAGGACGGTGCGGAACTGGCCGAGGGCCCCTTCGTGGCGGAGACCTTCCCGGTCTCGGTCGAGGACCAGTACGTGCTCATCGAGATGAAGTGATGACCTGGCACGACGTGGCGCCCGCGGACGCCTTCGACGAGGACGTGCCGAAGGTGGTTCAGGTGGGGGAGGAGCGCGTCGCGGTCTTCCGCCTCGAGGACGGCTTCTACGCCATCAGCGACGTTTGCACGCATGAATACGCGCTTCTCTCCGAGGGCTTTTGCGAAGAGGGCAAGATCGAATGCCCCCTCCATCAGGCTTGCTTTGATATCCGATCCGGCAAGGCGCTGGACGAGCCGGCGGAGATTGACCTGGCCACCTTTCCCACGCGCGTCGAGGGCGGCGTGGTGCAGTTCCAGCTCTGATGCGGACCGTGATCGTCGGAGCCGGCCAGGCCGGCCGCCGTACCGCCGAGCTGTTGCGCGGGATGGATGCGGAGCGTGAGATCCTGCTGATCGGCGAGGAATGCGAGCCGCCCTACGACCGGCCGCCGCTCTCCAAGGAAATCCTGCTTGGCGAGAAGCGTCCGCGCGGGTTGATGCAGCGCGACGTGGACGCCTACGAAGCGCAGCGCATCGCGCTATCGCTCTCAACCCGCGTCACGGGCATCGATCTGGCATCGGGCCGGCTGGAGACGGTGACGGGCGAGCGCATCGCCTATGATTCTCTCGTGATAGCAACCGGGGCGCGAGCGCGCGGCCTGCCGCTCCCGGGCGCCGAAGACCCGCGCGTGCTGACGCTCCGCAGCATGGCAGACGCCAGGGCGCTGCACGCGCGGCTGCGGCCCGGCCTGCGCCTCGCCGTGGCGGGCGCCGGTCTCATCGGCCTCGAAGTCGCCGCCGCGGCGATCCAGCTGGGCTGCGCCGTGACCGTGCTGGAGATGGGTCGGCGCGCGATGGCGCGGTGCGTGCCGGAGGCGATCAGCGCGCGCGTCGAGACGTGGCATCGCTCGGCGGGCGTCGTCCTCGAATTCGGCTGCGCGCTCACGGCCATAAGGCCGGAGCATGACGGGCTGCGTCTCACGACGGGCAAGGGAGAGATCGTGGCCGATCTCCTCCTCGTCGCCATCGGCGCCGTCCCCAATGCGGAGCTTGCGTGCGAGGCCGGCATCTCGGCAGCGGACGGCATCCTGGCCGATGCCTGTGGCCGCACCTCGGCCCCGCAGGTCTTCGCGGCCGGGGAGGTCGCGCGCATCTGGCAGGAGGCGGCCGGACGGCATGTCCGCTTCGAGACCTGGCAGGTCGCGCAGCACCAGCCCGTCGCGGTCGCGAACGCCCTCTGCGGCGTGGAAAAACCTTATGCCGAACTGCCCTGGCATTGGACCGATCAGTATGGACGCAACGTCCAGATCCTCGGTGCGCAGGGCGAGGGCCTCGACTGGATCGAACGGGTGGAGGGCGATCGTCTCGCCTGCCTGGGCCTCGATGCCGGGGGCCGCGTCCAGGGCGCCGTACTGATCGACAATGGCCGGGAGGCGACGCCGCTGCGGCGGATCATCGCCGGCGGGAAACCGCTCGGCCGACAGACGCTGCTCGATCCATCGGTGGCGCTTCGGCAGCTCGTCTGAGCCGAAGAATCAGGGAGGACACAAGAATGAAAACGACACGACGCCTAGTGATCGGCGGCGCCATGGCCACGCCGCTGGCCGCAAGAGCGCAGCCGCGGCTGATCGACAAACCGGTTCGCTTCGTCGTCGCCTATACGGCGGGCGGCGCGGCGGACGTCACGTCCCGCACCGTCGCGCAGCGGCTGACCGAAAAGATCGGCGTGCCGGTCGTGGTGGAGAACCGGCCGGGCGGAAACACGCTCATCGCCACGCAATCGGTGCAGCGCGCGCCGGCCGACGGGACGAGCTACCTCGTCGTCTCGCTGAACTTCGCGCTGAATACCGTGCTGATGGCGAACCTGCCCTATGATCCCTTCGGGGACTTCACCGCGGTGGGGCTCATGTCCTCCGCGCCGAACATCCTGGTCGCGCATCCCTCCCTCCCCGTGCGGAATGTTCCCGAATTCGTGGCGGAACTGCGCAAGCGTCCGGGAGAGATCGCCGTGGCCCATACCGGCGTCGGCACCATCACCCATCTGGC
The DNA here is from genome assembly GCF_965227005.1 of Roseococcus sp. Classification (NCBI taxonomy): domain Bacteria; kingdom Pseudomonadati; phylum Pseudomonadota; class Alphaproteobacteria; order Acetobacterales; family Roseomonadaceae; genus Roseococcus; species Roseococcus sp. Next base: position 44,686 of record NZ_CBDDFJ010000019.1, on the reverse strand, counting down.
CGGCGAGCTGCTCTACGACATGACGGACACGCGCGTGAACCTCATCGGCTATGGCGGCAGCGCGCCGGCGCAGGCGGACCTGCTGTCGGGGCGCGTGCAGGCGATGTTCGACAGCAGCAGCGTCGATCACATCAAGGAGGGACGCCTGCGCGCGCTTGGCGTCACCGGCGCGCATCGACTTTCGGTTCTGCCGGATGTTCCGACCATCGCCGAGCAGGGCTTCGCCGGCTACGAGGCCAGCTCCTGGTACGGGCTCGTGGCGCGCCGCGGGACCTCGCCGGATATCGTCCGCCATGTCTCGGCCGAAGTGCAGGGGATCATGCGCCTCCAGGACGTGCGCGAGCAGCTCGCTCAGCGCGCCTATGTCCCCGGCGACACGACGCCGGAACAGTTCGACGCCTTCATGCGGAACGAGGCGCAGCGCTGGACCGACCTCGTGCGGAAGCGGAACATCCGGGCGGACGTCTGACGAAGGTTGCCACAGGCGGCATGGCCAGATCCGGCACCGGAAAAGATTGATCCGGCGGGACCGATCCTGCGAGGCTGCTGGCAGTCGTCGCTGGAGAATGGAGCGTCGCGGCCTGTATCGGCGACCTTCCTTTCCGCGGGGACGAAAGCGAACCGTATCGAGTTCGCGGATGGAGGAAATGCCGATGGATCGTCGCACCCTGCTGGCCGCGCCGACAGTCTTGCTTTCGCGCCCTGCCGATGCCCAGCCGCCCGCATTGTCAGCTCGGAAGCCTGGCAATTTCCCCAGTCGCCCCATCGAGCTGATCGTGGCCTTCCCGGCGGGCGGGGGGATGGACGTGACCGCCCGCATCCTCGCCCGCCATGCGGAGCGGCTGACCGGGCATCGGTTTGTCGTCAACAACCGGACCGGCGGGGCCGGCATGGTGGCGCACAACTTCATGGCGAAGCAGGCCTCGCCCGACGGCTACACGATGGGCATTCTTTCCAGCGGCGTCTTCGTGGACGGCGTGCTTCGGTCCGAGGGGCGCTGGTCCATCGACGACCTGGAGATCGCGGCTTTCATCAACTATGACCCGAGCACCTGGATCGTCGCGGCGAGCGGCCCGCTGCAGGGCCTGGACCTTCGCGCCATCGTTTCACGCGCCAGGGAAGCCCCGGACAGCGTCCGCGTCGCGATGCTGCCGCAGAGCGCCTCCGAGTTCATCATCGAGCAGGTGGAACGCGGCACCGGCGCGCGCTTCACGAAGGTGCCCTTCCAGGGCGGTATTCCCGGGATGACGGCGATGCTCGGCGGCCATATCGACGTCGCCACCGTCTTCTTCTCGGAGTTCCGCGCACAGTTCGAGGCCGGTGCGGTGCGCCCGGTTGGCATCGCCGGCCCGGCGCCCGTACCCAACCTGCCAGGCGTGCCGACCTTCGACAGCACGCTGGGCACGAACGGCATTCACTGGGCCGCCTGGCGTTTCGCCATGCTGCCAAGGAACGTCCCGCAGGACCGGCGCGACTACCTCGCGGCCATCGTCGAGGCGGTCGTGGCCGATCCGGAGGCGCAGCGGGACTTCACCCAGGCCGGCGTGCTGCTTGATCCCTCCTTCGGCACCGGCGATGCGATGCGCGCCTCGGCGGCGCGGCTCTTCGCGGCACAGCTGCGCTTCCTGCGCGAGAGCGGAAGGGTGGCGACATAGGAGATCCGGTCGTGGAGGAAGGCCAGCCCTATCCGCATCTCTTCTCGCCCTTCCAGCTCGCGGGACGGCACCTGCGGAACCGCGTGGCGCACCTCGCGATCCTGACCGCCATGAGCCCAGGGGGCCAGGTCAGCGACCGGCACATCCAGTATTACCTGAACCGCGCGCGGGGCGGCGCGGCCATGATCGTGGCCGAGCCGGTGAACATGGCGCCGCACCAGCAGGTCTCGATCAAGGTGAACGCCCGCGACGATGCGGCGATGGATAGCCTGAAGCGATGGGCGGCGGCGGTCGAAGGCGAGGACTGCCGGCTTCTGGCGCAGGTGCAGGATGCGGGGCGTGGGCGTCACGCGCCCGGTCGCAACTTCGAAGCCGTGGGCGCAGCAGCCCTCCCGGACGACATCAGCTGGACGATGCCGCATGTGCTGAGCGCCTCGGAACTGCACGTCATGATCGAGGGGTTCGCGGCGGGATCCCGCCGGCTGCAGGCCTGCGGCTTCTCGGGCATCGAAATTTCGGCCGGGCACGGTCACATCTTCGCACAGTTCATGTCGCCCTGGGCGAACAGCCGCGAGGACGAGTTCGGCGGCGACCTGGAAGGCCGCATGCGCCTGTTGCTGGAGACGATTGCCGCCATCCGCGCCACCTGCGGCCGGGGCTTCATCGTCGGCGTGAAGGCACCGGGCGACGATGGTCTTGCCGCCAGCATCCCCCCGACCGTCGCGGCGGAGATCGTGGCGCGGCTCGCGCGCACCGGCATCGACTACCTGTCATTCGCCCAGGGCACCCACGCGCGCACCCTCGACATGCATGTCCCCGATGGCCACTGGCCCGCACTCCCGTTCCGGGAACTGACGCGCCGCCTGCGCGCCCATGCCGGCGGCGTGCCGGTGATGGCGCTGGGCCGCATCACGGACCCTGCGGAGGCCGAGGGGATCCTGGCCCATGGCGAGGCCGAGATGGTCGGGCTGGGCCGCGCGCTCATCACCGATCCCGCCTGGCCCGCAAAAGCAGCGGCGGGGCACGCCCGCGATATCCGATACTGCGTCTCGGCGAATTCCTGCTGGCATCAGGTCACGGCGCTGCACAAGCTGGCCTGCGACAACAACCCGCGCCTGGCAGAACCCGAGGAATCACGGCCGCTGCCGCCGGCCACGGTCCGCAAGCGTGTGGTTGTGATCGGCGCCGGCGTCGCGGGGCTTGAGGCCGCCTGGGTGGCGGCCTCGCGCGGGCACGAGGTGACGCTGTTCGGGCGCTCGCCCGAGGTAGGTGGAAAGCTGCGCCTGCATGCCTCGCTGCCCGGCGGCGAGGCGCTGTCGAGCATCTACGACTTTCAGCTCGCCGAAGCCCAGAAGGCTGGCGTGCGGTTGGAGCTTGGAGTGGATGCCGAATTCGAGGACGTGCAGGGGCTTCAGCCGGACGCGGTCGTGCTGGCGACCGGATCATCCATGGTCTGGCCGCTTTGCCTCCCGGCCAGCCTCAAGGCCGAGGGCTATGTGACGGATCTGCGGACCGCGCTACCGGGTGTGCTCGGCGTCTCGGCCCGGCAGCGCGGCACCGCCGTCATCTTCGATCAGGACCATACCGACGGCACCTATTGCGCCGCCGTGGCGCTACATCGCCGGTTCGAGCGCGTCGTGATCGTCACCCCGCGCGAGAGCATCGCCCAGGACACCTCAATGGTGACGCGGCAGGGCATCCATCGGCGCGTGAACATGCTGGGGATCGACGTGGAAGCTTTGTCCGAACCTCAGTGGACCGAGGGCTTCGAGCAGGAGGGCCGGCTCGTCTGCGCCAATATCTACACGGGCCGGGAGCGCGAGATCGAGAACGTCGCCTTCTTCGCTTACGCGACCCCACGCGCGCCGCATAACGAGCTGGCGGCGCCGTTGCGCGCCGCGGGCTTCCCTGTGCACCTGATTGGCGATGCCAAGGTCGCGCGGGCGCCCTTGGCAGCTACCGCCGAAGGCTACGCGATTGGGCGGTCGCTTTGAGAGTGTTCGGGCCCGGCTCGGATGGAGAGCGTGCGGGACGAAAGGCGAATAGGAACTCGCAAACCCACCTGTTGGCGCTCGCAAATTTTCCTAAAAATAAAATTATTTCAATATGTTCGCGGTCGGTCTGGCGGACCCGAATGGATTCGAACCATCGACCTCTGCCTTCGGAGGGCAGCGCTCTATCCAGCTGAGCTACGGGTCCAGACCACCGCCTCAGTAGCGCATGCATCCGCGTCGGGGAAGGCCTGCTTCGAGGCAATGCGCACCGACCGGCCGACTTTCGATCGCGGCGCCCGCCACACTCCGTTCAGCCGGGCTTGAACAGAGCCCGCCCAAACGTACAGGCTCACCGCCACGCAGTCCGGAGGACGGAAGATGACGAACGACGCCCTGAGGCCCGTGGACGGGCTGGTCACCCCCCGCTTCGCCGCGCCCGCCACCTTCATGCGCCTGCCACTGCGCGAATCGGCCGAGGGGATCGACATCGCCCTTCTCGGCATCCCCTTCGATGGCGCCGTCACCAACCGCCCCGGCACCCGCCACGGCCCCCGCGCCCTGCGCGACGCCTCCACCCTCATGCGGCGCGTGCATCCGGTGAGCCTGATCGAGCCCTACAAGCTCTGCCGCGTGGCCGATCTTGGCGATGCCGAGACCAATCCGGTCGATGTGATGCGGACGCTGGAACTGGTGGAGGCGCGCGTCGCCGCCATCCGCGCCACGGGCGCCTGGGTTCTGGGCGCGGGCGGCGACCACCTCATGTCCCTGCCCCTGCTGCGCGGCCTCAGGCGCGCCGCGCCGCAGACACCGCCGCTCGGCATGGTGCATTTCGACGCCCATTCCGACACGGCCGACACCTATTTCGGCGGCAGCAAGTACACCCACGGCACGCCCTTCCGCCGCGCCATCGAGGAGGGGATCCTCGACCCGAGGCGCATCGTGCAGATCGGCATCCGCGGCACGCTCTACGAGACCGACGACATGGCCTGGGCGGAGAGCGTGGGCATCCGCATCCTGCGCATCGAGGAATGCGAGGAGCTGGGCCCCGAGCGTGTGATCGCCGAGGCCCGCCGCGTGATCGGCGACGGCCCCGCCTATCTCACCTTCGACATCGACAGCCTCGACCCCGCTTTCGCGCCTGGCACCGGCACGCCCGAGGTGGGTGGCTTCACCCCGCGCGAGGCCATGCGCCTGCTGCGGGGTTTGCGCGGCCTGAACTTCCTCGGCGCCGATGTCGTGGAGGTCTCGCCGCCCTTCGACCAGACCGGAAATACGGCCATGGTGGGCGCGACCATGATGTTCGAGATTCTGTGCCTCCTCGCCGAGGCCCGCGCTGGATTGCGATGATTCCCCTTGGAATATTCGCCTCCTTCTCCAGCAAATCTGCCGGGTTCAGGAAGATTTCATCCCATTCCGGGCGAAAATCGGCAGCATCGGCAGGGCCTTCTTTCGCACGTCACGGAAAATTTTCTTGTTATTCCGCGGGGCTGCCACTATATCAGGCCATCAGCCTTTTTGGCTCGGGCTCGTATTCACGACGCGAAGCATCGCGTCCTCCGCTGGCCCCCTTCACGGAAAGATTGATCCGATGCCCAATTCTGGGCAGCGGACGAACCATATCGATCAAGGATATCGGCAGGGTGCCGTCAGAGCGCCCGCCGTAAAGTAAGCATGAACCATTTTCAGACCCATCCGGCCAGCTTCTCCAAGCAATTGCCGGTGACCAAGCCGTCCTCCGAGACGGCGCCGACCATCGGCCTCTCGCAGGCCGAGCTCCGTGACATCGTCATCGCCCTCCTCGGCTAGATCACGAAGCGCGGCCACACGCCCGGGCCTCATGGCGCCGGCGTGTGATCCAATCTAAATTCCAAGCCCAAGACAAGGAAACCACCCCATCACGATGCAAAGCCCACGGAACGATCGCCACCAGGACCGCGCCAAGACGGCGGAAGCCGCCCGCAAGGCGGCCCAGGCCAGGTTCGCGGCATCCGCGCCGAAGCCGGACGACCCTGCCGTCGTCGAACGCATGCAGGCCCGCGTGGCCATCGCCGAAGCCCGGCAGGAGCGCCTCGCCAAGCGCGAAGCCGAGCGCGTGGCACTGGCGGAGGCCCTTGCGGCCGAGGCTGCCGCCATCGCCGCCGCCGCTGCCGCCGAGGCCGAGGCGGCCCGCCTCCTCGCCGAGGAAGCCGAGCGTGAGCGCACCGCCCACGCCATCGCCGCCAAGGCTCAGGCGATCGAACTGATGAAGGCCCAGAAGCTGGCGCGCGATGCGCGCTACGCGGCCCGTCAGATCCGGCGCAAGTAGGTCACTTTCCCCGGCGCGGCCGCCCCGGCATCAGCCGGATGCGACCGTGCCGGGGAGCCTGCTCAGGTCGCCTCGCCGAGAATCTCGCTCTGGCGCACCATGCGCTCGTGCCCGTCGCCCACATGCTTGACGTGGTACTCCAGGTCGACCCCGTCATTGGCCAACAGCCGCAGCACCCGGTAGGGGCCGCCCTTCTGCTTGAACATGCCACTGGAAACCAGGGACACGTTCTGGCCGACGCCAAACCTGTGCTGAACCATGCGTCACCCGTTCCATATACTGGCCGGATCGCCGGAATGGCTCACCTGGACGATTTCACGTCCGGATTGCCCGGCCATTTTTACATGGTGGCTCGCCCTGCTGATTGCGATGCGGACATGAAGATTATTCCGCCCCCGGCCGGTGTCCGTGATCCTATTGAAATTCCGCCCACAACCGGCAAGATTGTCAGCTTGCAAAGCCGAACCCGACGCCCGCAATTCTTCTACACGACCACCCCACTCCCCTGCCCCTATCTGGCCGGCAGGACGGAGCGGAAGATCGTGACCGAGCTCACGGGTCCGGATTCCGAGGCCCTGCACGACAAGCTCTCGCGCGCCGGCTTTCGCCGCAGCCACAACATCGCCTATTCGCCGGTCTGCCCGGGCTGCCGCGCCTGCATCCCCATCCGCGTGCGCGCCGCCGACTTCGTGCCCAACCGCACGCAGCGCAAGATCCTGGCGCGCAATGCGGACCTCGAGGTCCGCGCCACGCCGGCCCGCGCCACGGCCGAGCAATTCGCGCTCTTCCAGCACTATCAGCAGTCCCGCCACACCGGCGGCGACATGGCCGCGATGGGCTTCTACGACTACCGGGCCATGGTCGAAGACACGCCCATCACCACCGGCATCGTGGAGTTCCGCGAGCCCGGCGGGCGGCTGCTCGGCGGCTGCCTGGCCGACTGGCTCTCGGATGGGCTGTCGGCTGTCTACAGCTTCTTCTCGCCCGAGGAGGACCGCCGCAGCCTCGGCGCCTTCGCGGTGATGTGGCTGCTGGCCGAGGCCAACCGCGCCGGGCTGCCCTATGTCTATCTGGGCTATTGGGTCCCGGAGAGCCGGAAGATGTCCTACAAAGCCGGCTACAGGCCGGCCGAGGTCCTGATCCAGGGCAGCTGGCGCCCACTCGGGGAAGAGGTTTCCGCGACCAGCGAGGCCGTGATCGCGGGCTGAATCAACGCCCGCCGGGCCGGCGGATCAGGTCGTAGGTGAGCTGGCAGTCGTTGCGGCCGGGATGCGAGCCGGTGAAGCGCCGGGCATTGTTCGGCCCCTCGAAGATCTGCCCCGTCCCCGCCCCGAAGGTGCCGAGCCGCGGCAACTGCACGCCACCGGTCGCGTTGATGGTCGCCTCCATCGGCGCATCGCCAATGAATCCGGGGATGGTCATGGTCGCGCCATGCACGGTGGCCGTCAGGAGTTGCGAGCCCGAGCGGCCGCTGCGCCGGCATTCCTGCACGCGATGGCCGGTGTAGATTCCGTCATGCGGGCCCGCGCCCCGCTGGGCCTGGGCCGGGAGCGCCGCGAGCAGCAGCAGGGAAGCGGTCAGGAAAAGGCGCATGGGTTAGATTCCGAACCGGTTGATGCGTGGAAAGCCATTGGGCGGAAGCTTTCCTGCCCCAGCCCGGTTGCCCCGCCAAGCCGTCAGGTCGACTTCCGTGCGCGTGCGCTCGCCCAGCGCCCAGGACAGGCCCTCGGCAAGGGTGAAGACCTTGGCATCGGCCAGGCCGCCATCCCGATAGGATTGCAGCTGCACGCCCCGGCCGCGCGTCATGATCGGCAGTTGCTCCGCCGGGAAGACGAGGAGCTTGCGGTTCTCGCCCAGCACGGCCACGGCATCGCCCTCGCCCAGCACGCAGAGCGCGGCGCGGGTATTGCCCTCCAGCGTCATGATCTGCTTGCCGGTGCGCTTCTCGGCCAGGAACTCCGCGCCCTCGACCAGGAAGCCCTTGCCGTCGGAAGCCGCCACCAGGAACTTCTGCTTGCCCTCCGGCAGGAACATCGCCAGCACGCTGTCCTCGTTCGGCAGGTCCACGATGAGGCGCAGCGGCTGCCCGTCGCCGCGGCCGCGCGGCAGGGTGTCGCAGCGCAGGGTATAGGCCTTGCCGTTGCTGGCGAAGATGACGAGGCGATCGGTGCTCTGGACGGGGATGCGGAAGGCCAGCGCGTCACCCTCCTTGAAGCGCAGCTCGGCGTCCTCGGCGAGATGGCCCTTCATCGCGCGGATCCAGCCCTTGTCGGAGAGCACCACGGTCAGCGGCTCGCGCTCGATGAAGGCGCTCTCGTCCACAACGATGGCGGGCGCGCCCGAGCCGATCGCGGTGCGGCGGTCGCCGAGCGGGCCGGAGCCGAATTTCCGCCGCGCGTCTTCCACTTCCTTGCCAATGGCGGACCACTGCTTGGAAGTGCTGGCGAGCAGGCCCTGGAGCTGCTTCTGCTCCTTGCTGAGCTTGTCGTGCTCCTTGCGGATTTCCATTTCCTCGAGCTTGCGCAGCGCGCGCAGGCGCATGTTGAGGATGGCCTCCGCCTGCACCTCGGTGAGCTCGAAGCGCTCCATCAGCTTGATCTTGGGCTCATCCTCGGTGCGGATGATGCGGATCACCTCGTCGAGGTTGAGATAGGCGATCAGATAGCCGGCCAGGATCTCCAGCCGCCGCGCGATGGCCGCGAGGCGATGGTCCGTCCGGCGGATCAGCACGACATGGCGGTGGTCGAGCCAGGCGCGCAGCGCCTCGCGCAGGCCCATCACCCGCGGGGTGCGGTTCGCATCCAGCACGTTCATGTTGAGGCTGAAGCGGCTCTCCAGCTGGGTCGCGCGGAACAGCGTCTCCATCAGCACAGCAGGTTCCACCGTGCGGTTGCGCGGCTCCAGCACCAGGCGCACGGCCTCGGTGCTTTCGTCGCGCACATCGGTCAGCAGCGGGAGCTTCTTCTCTTCCAGCAGCAGGGCGATCTGCTCGATGAGCTTAGACTTCTGCACCTGATAGGGAATCTCGGTGACCACGATGGTCCAGAGGCCCTGCTTGCCCTTCTCCACCTCCCACTTGGCGCGATGGCGGAAGCCGCCGCGGCCGGTCTCATAGGCCTCGGCGATGGCCGAAGCACTTTCGACCAAGGTGCCGCCCGTTGGGAAATCAGGGCCCGGAACATGCCGCAGCAGATCGGCCGTGGTGGCGTTGGGATTGGCGATCAGCTCCAGCGCGGCGGCGCAGAGCTCGCCCGCATTGTGCGGCGGGATCGAGGTCGCCATGCCGACGGCGATGCCCGTCGCGCCATTGGCCAGCAGGTTCGGAAAGGCGGCGGGGAGCACCACCGGCTCCTTGTCCTCGCCGTCATAGGTGGCGCGGAAATCGACCGAATCCTCGTCGATGCCGCTCAGCAGCGCCTGGGCGACTTCGGTGAGCCGCGCCTCGGTGTAGCGCATGGCGGCCGCGTTATCGCCGTCGATATTGCCGAAATTGCCCTGGCCCTCGACGAGGGTGTAGCGCGCGGCGAATTCCTGCGCCTGGCGCACCAGCGCCTCGTAGATCGAGCTGTCGCCATGGGGGTGGTACTTGCCCATCACGTCGCCGACGATGCGCGCGCATTTCTTGAAGCCCGAGGCCGGATCGAGCTTGAGCTGATGCATCGCCCAGAGAAGCCGGCGATGCACCGGCTTCAGCCCGTCGCGCACATCGGGCAGCGAGCGCGCCATGATGGTGGACATGGCATAGGCCAGATAGCGTTCGCTCAGCGCCTCGGCGAGGTGCGTGTCGCGGATATTGCCCGGTTCTTTCACCAGATCGTCAGGCATTCTCAATCGGTTCCAACAGGGTGTTGACCCGGTCCTGCAGCATCACCCGCGCCTGGGGCAAAGGGCGGTGCTGGAGGCCGAAGGCGTCCCGGGCCAGGAAAAAGCCCGTCAGGCGGAGTCCCGCAAGCCATTCCTTCGCGTCTGACGGCTTTGTAGCGTCGTGGAGGAAGGCCGGAAGGGCCAGCAGACGGTCGGCATAGGGCGCGCCGGCGGCCTCGCTGACCGCGCGGCCGGATCGGGGAGACACCCAGATCAGGCCCTCGGTGGCGCCCGTGGCGGCGCAGCTGGTCAGGTCCAGGCCGTAGCCGAGTTCGGCCAGAAGGGTGGCCTCCCAGGCCACCAGCTGCGGCAGGGCCAGCTCCGGCCCATGCACCAGCGCCGAGATGACCCCGACCAGGCCGTGGAAGCAGGCCGGATGGGCCTCGCGCTCGGGCAGCGCGCCCACGGCCACGGCGCAGGCGGAGGTGAGCACGGCAAGCGCCAGGGGGTCGTCCAGGGCGCGCGCAGCGGCGGCATGGACCATCTCGCCCGAGACGGCGCCGAGCTGTTCCGCCAGCCGGCCGACCCAGCGCGCCTCGATCAGGTTGCCCGGCTGCCAGAGCGCCGCCTGGCCGCGCGAGGCGCCGCCCTTGGCGAGGCCGGCATGGCGGCCATGGGCCTCGGTCAGCAGGTCGATGACGGCCCCGGCCTCGCCATGCGGGCGGGCCGAGAGGACGATGGCGGGCGCCGACCACTCCACGCTCATGGCCGCCGTCTCCGCCACAGGGCCCGCAGGCTCAGCGTCAGCGCGGCCAGCAGGCAGATCGCCACCACGGGCGATCCCAGGAGAAACAGCCCGAGTCCGCTCGTCCAGGGACAATTGCCGAGAATGTTGCAGGTCACCGGCGTGAGGGCCATGGCGAGGCCCAGGATCGCGGCCAGCCCGGCAGTCACGACCCAAGCCGTGACCCAGGCCGGCCAGCGCCTCACCCCTCGTCCTCGAGGCCCAGCGCGCGGATGCGGCCGCGCTCCTCGTCCCAGCCCGGCCGCTCCTTCACGTTGAGGAAGAGGTGGATGGGCCGTTCCAGCAGCGCCGTCAGCTCCAGCCGCGCCCGGCGGCCGATCTCCTTGATGCGCGCCCCACCCTCGCCGATCAGGATGGCCTTCTGCGTGGCGCGCGCGATGTAGATGGTGCAGTCCACCCGCGCGCTGCCATCGGGGCGCTCCGTCCAGGTCTCGGTCTCGACCGAGGCGTAGTGCGGCACTTCCTCATGCGTCTGGCGGAGGATCTGCTCGCGCACGACCTCGGCCGCCAGCATGCGGCTAGGCAGGTCGGAGAGCTCGTCCTCGGGGAACATCCAGGGGCCGGGCTGCATGGCCTCGGCCAGCTTCTCGCGCAGCCGGTCCAGGCCCTTGTTCTTCTCGGCCGAGATCATGAAGGTCTCGGCGAAGGGCAGCAGTTCGTGCAGCTTGGCGGCCAGCGGCAGCAGGATCTCGCGCGGCAGCAGGTCGACCTTGTTCAACGCCAGCCAGACGGTGCGCTTCTGCTCGACCAGGCGCTCGATGATGGTGCGGACCGCCTCGGTCAAGCCGCTCTTCACGTCGACGACCAGCAGCGAGAAATCGGCGTCCTTGGCTCCGCCCCAGGCGGCCGAGACCATGGCGCGGTCCAGCCGGCGGCGGGGCGAGAAGATGCCGGGCGTGTCCACCAGGACGATCTGCGCTTCCTTCTCGATCAGCACGGCGCGCACGCGGAAGCGCGTGGTCTGCGGCTTGGGCGAGACGATGGTGACCTTGGTGCCCGCCATGGCGTTCACCAGCGTGGACTTACCGGCATTGGGCGCGCCCAGAATGGCCACGAAGCCGCAACGCTGCTTGTCCATCGGAATGGAGGCGGGGGCCTGCGGCGCCACGCTCACCTCAGGGCTCAGCTCGGGGCTCACCTCCTCAGGCGTCGTATCCTTGGGTTCGTCACTCATTCTTTGATTCCTGCGAGCCACAACTCGGCCGCCGCTTGTTCCGCCGCACGCTTGTTCTCGCCAATGCCCTCGGCCGTGCGCCCGGCGGCGAGCACCGTCACCACGAAGACGGGGGCGTGCGAAGGCCCCGTGACCGATTGATGCTGATAATCCGGAAGGCCGAGGCCACGCCCCAGGGTCCACTCCTGTAGCCGGTTCTTGGCGCTGACGGGCGGCTTGGCATCGACCTCGATCGCCGCGGCCCATTCGCGCCGCACCACCTTCTGCGCCACTTCCAGCCCGGCATCCAGATAAATGGCGCCGAGCACCGCCTCCAGCGCATCCGCCAGCACGGTCGCCCGCGCGCGCAGCCCCGTCCGCCCCTCGGAGGGCGGAACGCGCAGCGCCTGGGCCAGGCCGATCTTCTCGGCAATGGGCGCGATCACATCCTGCGAGCACAGCGTCGCCAGACGCTTGCCCAGATCGCCCTCACGCTCCTGCGGAAAGCGCTCCGCCAGCCATTCGGCGATGCACAGGCCCAGCACCCGGTCGCCCAGGAATTCCAGGCGCTCGTTGGAATCCAGCATGCGCCGGCGCGGATCGGCCGCCGAACGGTGCGTCAGCGCCTGTTCGAGCAAAGCCGGCTTGCGGAAGCGGTGGCCGAGGCGCTCCTGAAGAACGTCGGTCATCGCACCGCGGAGAGCAGGCGGGAATAGCGGATGGCGAAGGGCCAGCCCCAGACCTCCCACCAGCGCGCGCTGCCATCCACCGAGAAGAAGATGAATTCCGCCCGGCCCACCAGATTCTCGACCGGGATGAAGCCCACCGCGCTGGCCACGCGGCTGTCGAGGCTGTTGTCGCGGTTGTCGCCCATGGCGAAGACATGGCCGTCGGGCACGCGGAATTCCGGCGTGTTGTCGAGCGGGCCGTCATTGGACTGCTCGATGATGAGGTGCGAGCGCCCGCCGGGAAGGAATTCGCGCAGCAGCTGGACCGTCATGCGCGGGCCGTCGCCCTCGGCCACGAAGGGCCCGAGGCTCTCCAGCCGCACCGGCTGGCCGTTGATGTGCAGGATGCCGCGGCGGACCTGGATGATGTCGCCCGGCAGGCCAACGATGCGCTTGATGTAGTCCTGCGTGGTGTCGCGCGGCAGCTTGAAGACCGCGACGTCGCCGCGCTGCGGCATGGCGCCGAAGATCCGTCCCTCGAAGAGGTTCGGGCTGAAGGGCATCGAGTGCCGCGAATAGCCGTAGGAATACTTCGAGACGAAGAGGTAGTCGCCCACCAGCAGCGTCGGGATCATCGAGCCCGAGGGGATGTTGAAGGGCTCGAAGGCCACGGTGCGGATGCCGATGGCGATCAGCGCGGCATAGACGACCGTCTTCACGCTCTCGAGCCAGCCGCCCGACTTCTTCTTGACCGCCAGGGTCGTGGATTTTGCCATGGGTAGGGGGGACCGCGCGTTTGAGGGCCGGGATTGAACCCGGGGGCCCTCGGGTGTCAAGGAAGAGAGGGGGGGATGGGCACGGCCGAGATGATCACGATGGCGCTCGCGTAAGGATATTCGTCCGTCATGGTCAGCGCGATCTCGGCGCGATGGCCGGGCGGCGTCATGGCGGCCAGCCGCGCCGCGGCGCCGCCCGTCAGCCTCAGGGTCGGCTGGCCCGAGGGCAGGTTGACCACGCCCAGGTCCTGCATGAAGACGCCGGCCCGGAAACCCGTGCCCAGCGCCTTGCTGGCGGCCTCCTTGGCGGCGAAGCGCTTGGCATAGGTGCCGGGGCGGATCTTCTCCGTGCGCTTCTCGGCCTTGGCGCGCTCGACGGGGGTGAAGACGCGCTGGAGGAAGCGCTCGCCATGGCGCGCCAGCACCGCCTCGATGCGGCGGATGTCGCAGACGTCGTTGCCGATCCCGAGAATCATGAGGGTTTCTTCACAGCCTTGGGCGCAGCTTCAACTGCGCGCCCGGTCCACGCGCATCACGCCCTCGCAGGCCCGCAGCGTGCCCATGAGCTCGGCGAGGTGGCGGGTGTCGCGCACCTCGACGTCGAGGTTGAGGTCGCACTCGTCATCCTCGCGGCGGCCGAAGCGCAGATTGGTCAGCACGGCCTTCTGCTTGCTGATCGCATTGGCGACGCCCGGAAGCAGCCCCTGCCCGTCCACCGCCGCGACATGCAGGCGCACGACATGCGTCGCGGGGCCGAGCGCGCCCTGCTCCCAGTCCACGTCCAGGAACCGTTCGGGCGTGGCCGCGAAATTCTCCAGCATGTGGCAGTCCTGGGTGTGGACGGTGACGCCCTTGCCCGTGGTGACGATGCCCACGATCAGGTCGCCCGGGATCGGGTGGCAGCACTGGGCGAAGTGCAGCTGCATTCCCGCCACCACGCCCGTGATGGGCACGGCCGGAACGGCGGTCTGCTTGAGCCCGGAGCCGCGGCCCAGCCGCGCGCGGCCGGCGACCAGCGCCATCGGCTCGGAGGCGCGCTGCGGCGCGCGTAGCTCGGGGAAGGCGGCATGCACCACGTCGCGCGCGGAGATGCTGCCGGTCGCGACGGCGTGATACATCTCCTCCACGCCCGACTGGCGCAGCGTCTTCACCGCGGGTTCCAGAAGCTTTTCCTGGAAATCCAGGCCATTGGCGCGGAAGGCCTTCACGATGGCCGTGCGGCCCTCGTCGCGCTGCTTCTGCTTCTCCTCGGCCTGGGCGAAGCGGCGGATGCGGGCCTGCGCCTTGCCCGACTTCACGAATTTCAGCCAGGCCGGATTGGGCTGCCCGCCCTTGGCGGTGATGATCTCGACCTGGTCGCCGTTCTCGAGCTTGTCGTGCAGCCGCACGATGCGCCCGTTCACCTTGGCGCCCACGCAGGCGTCGCCGACCTGGCTGTGGACGTGATAGGCGAAGTCGACCGGCGTGGCGTCGCGCGGCAGCTCGATCAGGTCGCCCTTGGGCGAGAAGCAGAAGACGAGGTCGCGATGGAGCTGGAGCTTCGTGCTCTCCATCGCGCTGTTGGCTTCGGGCTCGTTCTCCAGGATGTCGATGAGGGCGCGCACCCAAGGGAAGCTTCGCGCGGGCGCCGCCTCGCCGCCCTGCTTGTAGATCCAGTGCGCGGCCAGGCCGAACTCGGCGATGTGGTGCATCTCGCGCGTGCGGATCTGCACCTCGATCTTCGCCTCGTCGCGCCGGCCCGGCAGCAGCACGCCCGTGTGCAGCGACTGGTAGCCGTTGGTCTTGGGCGTGGAGATATAGTCCTTGAAGCGCCCCGCGATCACCTTGAAGGCATCGTGGATGGCGCCCAGCGCGAGGTAGCAATGCGCGCGCTCGGGCACGATGATGCGGAAGGCCATCACGTCCGAGAGGCCCTCGAAGGCGACGTTCTTCGCCTGCATCTTGCGCCAGATGGAATAGGGCGACTTCTCGCGCCCCTGCACTTCCTCGACGGGGACGCCGTTGAGCTCCAGCGCCTCGCGCAGCTCCACCTCGATGTCGGGGATGATGTCGGCCGAGCGCCCGCGCAGATAGGTCAGGCGCTGGGCGATGGTCGCCCAGGCATCGGCGTGCAGCTCGCGGAAGCCGAGCGTCTCCAGCTCGATCTTCATCCCCTCGATGCCGATGCGCTCGGCGAGCGGGGCGTAGATGTCGAGCGTCTCGCGCGCCGTGCGGTGCCGGCTCTCG
Organism: Roseococcus sp.; assembly: GCF_965227005.1. Lineage (NCBI taxonomy): Bacteria > Pseudomonadati > Pseudomonadota > Alphaproteobacteria > Acetobacterales > Roseomonadaceae > Roseococcus > Roseococcus sp. Next base: position 29,300 of record NZ_CBDDFJ010000019.1, on the reverse strand, counting down.
GGCTTCGTCACGAAGCCGATGGTGCGCATGTTGTGCAGCCGGTCGGCCAGCTTCACGAGCAGGACGCGCAGGTCCTCGCTGAGCGCCAGCAGCAGCTTGCGGAGGTTCTCCGCCTGCTTGGTGCGCTCGGACTGCACCTCGATGCGGGAGAGCTTGGTGACGCCGTCCACCAGGCGCGCGATCTCGGCACCGAAGCGGCGCTCGATCTCGGGGAGCTTGTATTCGGTGTCCTCGACGACGTCGTGCAGCAGCGCGGTCGCGATGGTGGCCGTGTCCAGCCGGTAGCCCGCCAGGATCTCGGCGACAGCGACGGGGTGGATGATATAGGGCTCGCCGTTCTGGCGCTTCTGCGAGGCATGCGCCTCGGCGGCGAAGCGCCCGGCGCGCAGGATCAGGTCGGCGTCGAGGCGGGGATCGGCCTCGGTGATCCTGGAGCAGAATTCCAGGACCACATCCAGGCCTGGCACCGGGGCCACGCCCGTCGACAGACCTTCAGGCGCGCGCGCAACCGCCGGCTCGTCCGGGGTGGCGCGCGGGATCAAGCGGGCGCCCTCAGTCCGACTGGCCGCCGAGTTCGGCGGCCAGCTGGGCCTCGAGGTCGTCGGGCGAGAATTCTTCGCCGCCCATCTCGGCGGGAAGTTCCTCGTTGACGTCCATGACGCCGAAGATGTTCTCGTTCGTGTCGATGAGGTCCATGACCTCGTCCTCCACAGGCTCCGGTTCCGGCGCGCGGCTGAGGGACTTGATGAGGTCCTGCTCCAGGGCCGGCAACTCGACGGTCTGGTCGGCGATCTCGCGGAGCGCGACGACGGGATTCTTGTCGTTGTCGCGATCGATCGTCAGGGTCTCGCCCCGGCTGATGTTACGGGCGCGCTGGGCCGCGAGCAGAACGAGCTCGAAACGGTTGGGAACCTGGACAATGCAGTCTTCGACGGTGACGCGCGCCATGGAATACCTCGGGCAAAGGGGGTCGGGCGCAGACTGGCTGCACCGCGGCGAACACTTCAGATAAGCGTTGCGGCGTGACTCCGCAAGCCGCTCAGGACATGAGCGGGCGGAGATCCTGGAGGGGGAGGGTTGCGATCAGCGCACCGATCCCCTCCCCCGTGACCGGATGATGCCAAGTCGGAGCGACCTCGGCCAGGGGCAGCAGCACGAAGGCCCGCGCGGCCATGCGCGGATGGGGCAGGATGGGCGCGGGCCCCTCCCGCACGAGGCCGTCGCAATCCAGCAGATCGAGGTCGAGCGTGCGGGGCGCGTTGGGATAGGGACGCGCGCGGTGATGCGCGGCCTCGATGGCATGCAGCGCGGCCAGGAGCCCGGCCGGATCGGCCCTTCCTTCGAGGCGCGCGACCCCATTCACGAACCAGGGCGCGCCCGGCATGGGCGGGATGGGCGCGCTCTCCCACCAGCGCGAGAGCGCCTTCAGGCGCAACCCCGGCAGCGCGTCCAGCGCCGCCGCCGCCGCCCGGCAGGTCTCCCGCGGGCCGGAGCCGTCGGCGCCGGGGAGGTTCGCGCCGATGCCGATCAGGATCACGGCAGGCCCCGCCCGGCCATCAGCCCCTGGGTGACGGAAAAGGCCGGGATGCGGTCCACGAAGCCGCAGGTGCCCCATTGCTGCATCTCGCGCGCCGCCTCCATCACCCCGGCCAAAGCCGCGCGGGGCATGGCCGAGCCCAGGCTGGCCCGGCGCACGCCGGCCGCCGCCAGTTCCGCCATGGAGAAGGCGCCGGCCCCGCCGGTCAGGACCGTGACGGGGGCGGGCACGGCGGCGCAGAGCTCGGCCACATCCTCGATGCGGGAGAGACCGGGGGCATAGACGGCATCGGCCCCCGCGGCGGCATAGGCGCGCAACCGGTCGATCACCCCGGCGAGATCGAGGCATTGGCGCTGCAGCCCCTCGCAGCGGGCGGTGACGTGGAACTGGCCCCGCGCGGCCGCGACGGCGGCGGCGATGCGCGCCACCGCGGCCTCCAGCGGATAGAGCGGCGGCGCCGCGAGGCCCGTGCTGTCCTCGATGGAGCCGCCGGAGAGGCCGGCCTCGATCGCGAGGCGGACGGTCTCGCCCACCTCGGCCGGCGTTTCGCCGAAGCCGTTCTCCAGATCGGCGAAGACCGGCAGATGCGTGGCCTCCAGGATCAGCCGGGCATTGGCGAGGGTTTCCGCGCGCGTCACCCCGTTCAGCCCGTCCGGACGGCCGAAGCTATAGGCCAGGCCCGCGCTGGTGGTCTCGATCCCCGGGAAGCCCATGGCGGTGAAGAGCCGCGCCAGCCCCGCATCCCAGCAGCTCGGCAGCAGCACGCAGCCGGGTTGGGAGATCAGGGCCCTGGCGGCCCCGGCGCGCGCTGCGGTGTCGGTCATGCCCTTGGGGATAGGGCAGATCGCGGCCCTCGGGAATGGATTGACCACCCCCCTGCCGCCCGCCAGCCTGTCCGGCAGAACAGACAAAAGACTTCGGGAGACAAACGCATGCTTCGACGCCACCTCGCCTTGGGGTTGGCCGCCGTGCCCGTCCTGGCGCGCGCGCAGACCGGATTTCCGCAACGGCCGCTGACCTTCCTGGTGCCCTTCTCGGCGGGCTCGGGCACCGACATCCTGGCGCGGCTCGTGGCCCCCGCCACCGCGCAGGCGCTGGGCCAGACGGCGATCATCGACAATCGCGGCGGCGCCGGCGGGACCATCGCCGTGGGAATGGCGCTGCGGGCGCGGCCGGACGGGCATACACTCGTCGTCTCAGGCACCAGCACGGTGCCGATCAACCGCGCGCTCTATGCCAATCTCGGCTACGACCCCCATCGCGAGCTCGCCCCCGTCGCCGTGGCCGTGACGGCGCCGAACGCCCTGGTGGTGCGGGCCGACGGCCCGATCCGCGACCTGGAGCAGCTGATCGCGGCCCTGCGCCGGCGCGACCGGCCGACGCGCTACTGGTCCACCGGCAACGGCACCTCGCAGCATCTCTCGGGCGTGCAGCTGATCCGCGCGGCGGGCGGCGAGGCGCAGCACATCCCCTATCGCGGCCCCTCCGAGGGGCTGGCCGGCCTGCTGGCGGGCGACACGGAATGGGGATTTTCCGCCTTGCCGGCCGTGGTGCCGCTGGCGCGCGACGGCCGGCTGAAGATCCTGGCGGCGACGGGAATGCAGCCCGTCGCCGGCTTTGCGGAGGTGCCGAACCTCGCGAAGATCGGCATGCCGGGCTTCGCGGAGACGGACGTCTTCATCGGCCTCTCCGTCCAGCGCGCCGCCCCGCCGGAGGTGCTGGCGCGGCTGCGCCAGGCCTATCGCGAGGGCGCGGCCCAGCCCGGCATGGCCGAGCGCCTCGCCGCCACCGGCTTCACCCCCGCGCCGCCGATGAGCGACGCGGAGCTGGAGGCCTTCACCGACCGGCAGGTGGCGTTCTGGGCCGATCTGGTGCGGGAATCCGGCGCGAAGATCGACTGAGGGCTCAGCGCATGAGGCCGTGTTGCGCCATCCAGGCCTGGATGCGCGCCGCGATCTCGTCGCTGTTCGTGTCCATCATCATCATGTGCGACGAGCCCGCGATGCCCGCGGCCGGAAGGTCCAGCGTATCCGCCGTGCCCCCGGCCGTGCGGATCTGGTCCTGCCAGCGGGTGATGTTGGTCCGCACGCCGCTCCAGAAGGCGTTCCCGGCGATGTGGTCGCCCCAGACGACGAGGTGGGGGATGCCCCTCACCCGCGCGGCCTCGGCGCTGGCCGGCGGAGCGCCGGAAGGCTCGATGGCGACGATCCCGCGGATCTTGTCCGGCGCGTTGAGCGCGGCGTTGAAGGCGAAGTTGCCGCCCTGGCTGTGCACCACGATCACGCAGGGGCAGACCGTCTGGACATAGGCGTCATAGGCCGCCTGGATCTGCGGGTCCGTCGTCGCCCAGCGCGGCACGCCCTGCCGCATGAACTGGTCCCAGGCGGCGACGGGGAAGCGCGTGTTGTCGAAGGCGCGGCGCTGCGCGGGCTCGGCGTTCCAGCCGGCCTGCTCGCCGATGCGGAAGAGGCCCCAGCCCTCGCCCATGGTGCGGAAGATGGGCTCGCCGCGCAGGATTTCGGGGAAGCGCGCCCAGCCGCTGCGGCCGCGCTCCATCGCATCCGAGACATAGACGTCGTGGCCCTGGCGCAGGAAGAACATCTGCCAGCCGGGGCGGCCATCGGGCGTCGTCTCATAGGTCGCGCCGGTGAGGCCGCCGCCATGCCACAGCAGCAGCGGGAAGCGGGCGCGCGGGTTCTGCAGCCGCACATATTGCGCGTACATCTGCTCGACCTGGAACTGCCCGTTGGGGTTCATGCGCATGGGCGGCGCGCCGGGGCTGAAGACGATCTCGCGCGTCTCGAGCCCTTCCAGCGTGGCCACCCGCCCGCCGACATGCAGGCTGCCGATGTCGCGAATGGCGAGCGGCTCCTGCGCGAGGGCCGGCATCGCGGCCAGCAGGGCCGCGGCAATCCATTTCTTCATTTTGTTGTCCTCCCGCCATTCAGGCGAGGGAAAGCCTAGCGGAGGCGCTTGGCATCCTCAAAGGGCCAGCGCGGCCTCCACGGCGCGGATCACCTCGGGCGCATCCGGCTCCGTGCGTGTCGAGAAGCCCTGAATATGCCGGCCATCCCGGCCGACCAGGTATTTATGAAAATTCCAGCTGACCGGCCCGGCCTCGCGCGCGGCCCAGGCGAAGAAGGGATGCGCTTGCGCGCCCTTCACATGGTTCAGCCCCGTCATCGGAAAGGCGATGCCGAACATGCCGTCGCAGAATTCACGGATCTTGCCCTCATCCGTGCTCTCCTGTTCGAAGTCGTTGGAGGGCACGCCGATCACCGTCAGTCCTCGCGCCTCGTAGCGGTCGTGCAGGCGCTGAAGCGCGGCATATTGCGGCGTATAGCCGCAAAAGCTCGCGGTATTGGCCACCAGCATCACGCGTCCGCGAAACTGCGCCAAAGGCAGCGGTCCGCCTTCGATGGCTTGGAAAGAAAAGCCGAAGGCATCGCTGCCCTGGGCCCCGGCGGGTGATATCGCGGGACCGCTCATCGCGAGGCCCGCCAGCAGCGTACGCCGGTCAACCATAACGCTCCTCCAGCCAGGGATCGCCGGCATTGTGGTAGCCGCGGACCTCCCAGAAGCCGGGCTGGTCGTCGGCGCGCAACTCGATCCGAGTCACCCATTTCGCGCTCTTCCAGAAGTAATAGCGCGGGATGACGATGCGGGCCGGGCCGCCATGCACGCGCTCCAGCGGCACGCCGTTCCAGGAATGCGCGACCAGCACCTCCTCGGCTGCGAAGACCTCCAGCGGCACATTGGTCGTGTAGCCGTCATAGGAGTGGAAGACGACGAAGCGCGCTTCGGGCTTGGGCCGCGCCAGCATCAGCAGGTCGCGCGCGGACACGCCCTGCCAGATGTTGTCGTAGCGCGACCAGGCGGTGACGCAGTGGATGTCGTTCTTCCGCTCCTGCTGCGGCAGGGCGTTGAAGCTGTCCCAGTCCAGCGCCTGGCGCTCCTCCACGAGGCCCTCGATGCGCAGGCGCCAACGATCCAGCTTCACCTCCGGCTGCACGCCGAGGTCGAGCACGGGGAAATCGGTGACGAGGCGCTGTCCCGGCGGCAGGCGCTCCTCCTGGGGGGAGCTGGTCTCGCCGGTCAGGAGGCGGCCCTCGCGGGCCCATTTCTCCTTGCTGGCGACTAGCTTCTCCCGGATCGAGCCGGAAAGTGTCACGCCGTCGCTGGTGTCGCTCATCATCCACGCTCCTTCGCTACGGCAGCATAGGTGTCCCTTCCAGCATAGGACGCAAGGGTGCCGTCCGCCACCGAAACTCCCGCGCGGGGCGTTGCCCGCGACGCCCAGTCCTTATACTGAAGACGCGATGGCGGGAGCGCAAAGCCCCTGCCCGGCCCCGCATGAAGGGCCAGGGGATGGAAACGATGCGGCTGTTCATGGCGGGTCTCTCGACCGAGACCAATACCTTCTCCCCGATCCCCACCGGGCGTGCCGCCTTCTTCGGCAACCGCTTCTTCCGCCAGGAGGCCAGCCTGCAGCCGGCCGGCTGGGGCAATGTGGCGATGCGCGAATGGCGCACCCTGGCCGAGGCCGGAGGCCTCGAGATCACCGAAAGCCTGAGCGCCGCCGCCCAGCCGGCGGGCCTGACTGTGCGCGCCGTCTATGAGGAGCTGCGCGACCTCATCCTGGAGGATCTGCGCGCCGCGCCCCGGCCCGACATCGTGCTGCTGAACATGCACGGCGCCATGGTCGCCGACGGCTACGAGGATTGCGAGGGCGACCTGCTGACGCGCGTGCGCGCCGTCGTCGGCCCCGATGTCGTCATCGGCACCGAGCTCGACCTGCATTGCCATCTGACCGACGCGATCCGCGACGCGGCCGACCTCGTCGTCCTCTACAAGGAGTATCCGCACACCGATATCGCGGACCGGGCGCGCGACCTCTTCGGCCTTGCGCTGCGCACCGCGCGCCGCGAGATCCAGCCCCGCATGGTCTTCCGCGACCTGCGCATGAGCTCGTCGTGGCGGACGCCGGTGGAGCCGGTGCGCAGCCTCGTCGACGAGATGATCGCCGCCGAGGGGCGCGACGGCCTTCTCTCCCTCTCCTTCGGCCACGGCTTCGCCTGGGCGGATATCGCGGATGTCGGCGCCAAGATGGTCGCCGTCGCCGATGGCGACGCGGCCATCGCCGAGGCCGCGGCCGAGCGCTTCGCCCGCAAGATCTGGGACCTGCGCCACGAGACCGCGCCCCGCCGCCTGACGGTGGACGCGGCGCTGGACGCGATCCTCGCCGCGCCGGCGGGCAAGCCGGTCATCGTCGCCGATTCCCCCGACAATGCCGGCGGCGGCGCGCCGTCGGACGCCACGCATTTCCTGCGCCGCTGCGTCGATCGCGGGCTGCGCGACATCGCGCTCGGCGCCTTCTGGGATCCCATCGCGGTCTCGATCTGCGAGGAGGCGGGCGTGGGGGCGACGCTGCCCCTGCGCATCGGCGGCAAGATCAGCCGCAATGGCGGCCTGCCGGTGGATCTCGACGTCACGATCCGGGCGATCCGCGCGGATCATGAGCAGACCGGCCTCTCCGGCTCGCGCTCGGCCATGGGCGCCTCCGTCTGGCTGGAGGCCGAGGGGCTTCACCTGCTGCTCAACAGCAATCGCCAGCAGGTCTTCCATCCGGACGCCTTCGAGGGGCTGGGCCTGCGCCTCGGGGAGCTCCGTGGCGTGGTGGTGAAGTCCTCGCAGCACTTCTACGCGGGCTTCGCGCCGATCGCGGGCCAGGTCCTCTACGCAACCTCGCCCGGGACCGTGGATTCCGACCTCGCCAACCTGCCCTATACGCGCCGCCGCCATCCCTATTGGCCGCGCGTCGAAAACCCATTCGCCGAAGCGAAGTGAAGTTGAGGACCAAGATGACCCTGAACCGCCGCAACCTGTTCCGCGCCTCGGGCGCGGCGCTTGCCGCCCCGCTCATGCCGGCGCCCGCTCTGGCCCAACCCGCCGGCCGCGTCCTGCGCTTCGTGCCCCACGCCAACCTCACCGTGCTCGATCCGGTGTGGACGACGGCCTATATCACCCGCAACCACGGCTACCTTGTCTTCGACACGCTCTACGGCTTCGGGGCCGACCTGCAGCCCAAGCCGCAGATGGCGGCTGGCCACGCCCTCTCCGACGACCGGCTGACCTGGACCATCACGCTGCGCGATGGCCTGCGCTTCCACGACGGCGAGAAGGTGCTGGCGCGCGACTGCGTAGCCTCCCTGCGCCGCTGGGCTTCGCGCGACAGCTTCGGCCAGAGCCTTGCCGCCGCGATCGAGGAGATGACGGCGCTGGACGACCTGCGCCTGTCCATCCGCCTGAAGCGCCCCTTCCCGCAACTGCTCGAAGCGCTCTCTCGCGTGAACGGCGCCTTCATCATGCCCGAGCGCCTGGCGCGGACCGACGGCTTCACCCAGCTGCGCGAGGTGGTCGGCTCCGGCCCCTTCCGCTTCGTGGCCGACGCCTTCAACCCGGGCGCGGGCATCACCTATGCGCGCTTCGAGGGCTATGTCCCGCGCGATGAGGCGCCCGACATGCTGGCCGGCGGCAAGCGGGCGCATTTCGACCGCGTCGAATGGCGCATCATGCCCGACCCCGCGACGGCCGCGGCGGCCCTGCAGTCGGGTGAGGTCGATTGGGTGGAGACGCCCTCGGTCGACCTGCTGCCCCTGCTGCGCCGCCAGCGCCAGGTCGCGGTACAGCAGATCGAGCTCTTCGGGCAGATCACGCTGATGCGCGTGAACCACACCCAGGCGCCTTTCAACAATCCCGCCTTCCGCCGCGCGCTGTGGCCCGCCATCAACCAGACCGACTGCATGCAGGTGATCGCCGGCGACGACCGCGACCGCTGGCGCGACGGCGTGGGCTTCTTCACGCCGGGCACGCCCATGGCCTCCGATGCGGGGATGGAGAACCTGACCGCGCCGCGCAGCATCGATGCGGCGAAGCAGGCCATCGCGGCCAGCGGCTACCGGGGCGAGAAGCTCGTCTTCCTCGCGCCGACCGATAACGTCTCTCTCGACGCCGTGAGCCATGTGGTGGGTGACATGTTCCGCCAGCTCGGCCTCAATGCCGAGGTGGTGTCGACCGACTGGGGCACGGTGGTCCAGCGACGGACCAATCGCGGCCCGACCGAGCAAGGCGGATGGAGCGCGCTGTGCACCAACATCGCCGCCGTCGACTGCACGACGCCGACCGCCCATGCCTATATGCGCGGCCTGGGCACCAGCGGCGCCTTCGGCTGGCCCGAACTGCCGGAGATGGAGACGGCGCGCGATTCCTGGATGGACGCGCCCGACCAGCCGACGCGCCAAGCCATCGCCGCGCAGATGCAGCAAATGGCCTTCCGCGACGTGCCCTTCTATCCGCTCGGCCAGTACTGGCAGCCGGCCGCCTATCGCCGCGGCATGACCGACTTCGTCCGCGGGCCGCTGCCCGTCTTCTGGAACGTCAAGAAAAGCGGCTGAACCGGGCGCGCGGTGGAGGGAGCTAGAGCATCATCCGATCAGACGGAATCGTCTGAGGGTAAAGATGCTCGAAAAGACAAAGAGCTAGAGACGTCGAAGTGAGCCCTTGCGAACGAAGAAGGCTCTAGGTCGTGTGGACAGTTATCGTAGCCACAGGATGGTAGCGGCGAGAGTGACGACGCTGAGGTAGTTCCTCGCGGTTTTCTCGTAGCGAGTGGCGACACGGCGGAACTGCTTAAGCTTGGAGAAGCAGCATTCGACCAGATGGCGCTGGGCGTAGCGGTGCTTGTCGAGCGGGTATTTGCGGGCACGCGACGGGTTGTTCGGGATGACGGCGATGGCGCCTTTGTCCGCGATCGCCTCGCGCAGCGGGTCGGCGTCGTAGGCGGCATCGGCCATGACGACATCCGCGGGAAGGCCCTCGATCAGAGCGTAGGCCTGCGGGCAATCGCCGCGTTGCCCGCCGGTCAAGGCGAATCGAACAGGGACGCCCAGGCCTCGGACGGCCAGGTGGATCTTGGTGCTCAGGCCGCCGCGGGAGCGGCCAAGGGCCTGATCTTCAGACCCCCCTTTGGGGCGCCGGCGGCGTGCTGGTGGGCGCGGATGATGGTGCTGTCGATGATCAGATATTCGAAGTCAGGATCGTCCGACATCGCTTCGAAGATGCGCCGCCACACGCCTTTGTCGCTCCAGCGGCTGAACCGGCGAAACACGCTGTTCCACTCGCCGAAGACGTCGGGCAGGTCGCGCCAGGACGAACCCGTTCGCACGATCCACAGCACGCCCTCGACGAACATGCGGTTGTCGCGGCCGGTTGAGCCCTTCTGGTCGGGCCGACCGATGATCAGCGGCGCCATCCGCTCCCACGCCGCGTCGCTCAACACCAGACGATCCAGAACGCCCAAGGCCGCCTCCCCAAAGGCAGCCTTGAATCACCCAACCAACGTTTCGGGAATCCCTAGAGTCCACACGACCTAGCGCCGCAGGAATCTCTCCACCCGCGGCCCCCAGACGGCGCTTCCGCCCCGGCCGAAGAAGAAGCCGTGCCCATCCCGCCCGAAGGCGGGCGCGGCGAAGAACTCCGCCCGGCCGCCGCCTGAGCGATAGGCCTCGATCAGGCGCGAGGCCAAGGCGTTGTCGAAGAAGCTGTCATTGGCCGCATAGATCCACAGCGTCGGCACCCGCGCCGTGCGGCCGTATTCGCCGGCGGCCGCGATCAGCCGGTCCTCCCGGCAGACGCTGTTCGCCACACCGCCGCGCCAGCCGCCCCGCCCCCCCGCGAAATTCACCAGCGCGCCGACCTCCTCGGGGTTGAGGCTGGAGAGCGCCAGCGCGCCCCAGCCGCCGGCCGACTGCCCCACGACCAGCGCCGGGCCGCGCGCCACATCGGCCCGCGCCTGCATGGCCCGCGTGACAGTCAGGATATCCTGGGCGGATTCCAGCCCGGCCGGGCGGTAATTGCCGCTCACGCAGCCGCCGAACTCCTCGGCCCAGGCCCCGCCCGTGGCGCCGTAGCCGCGCCGCATCGGCAGGGCCACGACATAGCCGCGCGCGGTGAACCAGCGCACGGCGTCGTTGTCGCAGGCGGCGGGGCGCATGCGCGGCCGCTCCGCCGGATCGCCGGGCGAGCCATGGTTGATGACCACCAGCCGCGCCGGGCCGCGCGCCGCGGGCCGGCAGATCCGGGTGGTGAAGCCGCGCTCGGTGTTCGGCGCGGGGATCTGGACGAGCTCGCCGGCACCATCGGCGGAAAGCCCCGTCTCGGGTGCGCAGGCGCCGGCCAGCAGCGCCACCGCCGCCAGGAGCGCCCGGCGGATCAATCGCCGGTCTTGTTGCGCATCACCCGCGCCTTGTCGCGCTGCCAGTCGCGCTTGGCGATGTCGGCGCGCTTGTCGTGCATCTTCTTGCCGGCGGCGAGGCCGATCACGACCTTCGCCAGCCCCTTCTCGTTGAAGAGGATTTCCAGCGGCACCAGCGTCGAGCCCTCGCGCGTCACGGAGCCCGCGAGGGTCTGGATCTCCTTGTGGTGCAGCAGCAGCTTCTTCGGCCGCACCGGGTCGAACTTCGCCATGAAGCTGCCGGCCTGGTACTCCGGGATGTGGCAGCCATAGAGCCACATCTCGCCGTCGCGCTCGCCCGCCCAGGCCTCGGCGATCGAGGCGCGGCCCAGGCGCAGGCTCTTCACCTCGGGGCCGTGCAGCACGATCCCGGCCTCGAAGGTCTGGCCGATCTTGTAGTCGTAGCGCGCGCGCCGGTTCTGCGAGGCAGTCCCGATGCTGATGATCGACTTCTTCTTGGGGGCGACTGCCATGTTGGTCCTAGTTCATTGGTCCTAGTTCAAAAGCCCCGCCGTCCGCATCGCGCCCTCGACCCGCTTGCGCGTGCTTTCGGCGATGGGCGCCATCGGCAGGCGGCAGAATTCCGAGCCACGGCCGAGCAGGCTCGCCGCATACTTCACCGGGCCCGGCGAGGTCTCGCAGAACAGCGCGTCATGCACCGGCACGAGGCGATCCTGGATCACCATCGCATCCTTGATGCGGCCCTCGCGCCAGGCCTTGTGCATGTCGGCGCAGAGCCGCGGGGCGATGTTGCTCGTCACCGAGATGCAGCCATGTCCGCCGGAGGCCATCAGCGCGAGCGCCGTGTGGTCCTCGCCCGAGAGCTGGATGAAGTCCGGCCCGCAGGTGATGCGCTGGTGCAGCGGGCGCGCGAGGTTCGCGGTCGCGTCCTTCACGCCGATGATGTTCTTGTGCTTGGCCAGACGCCCCATGGTCTCGGGCGTCATGTCGATCACGCTGCGGGGCGGGATGTTGTAGATGATGAGGGGCAGGTCCACCGCATCGGCGATCGCCGTGAAGTGGAGGTACATCCCCTCCTGGGTGGGCTTGTTGTAGTAGGGCGTGACGACCAGCGTCGCATCCGCGCCGGCCTTCTTGGCGTGGCGCGCGAGGTCGATCGCCTCGGAGGTGCTGTTGCTGCCGGCGCCGGCCACGACGGGCACGCGGCCGCGTGCCGTCTCGACGCAGATCTCCACCACGCGCTTGTGCTCGTCATGGCTCAGCGTGGGGGATTCACCGGTGGTGCCGACGGGCACGAGGCCTTCGGTGCCCTCGGCGATCTGCCATTCCACGAAATCCGCGAAGGCTTTTTCGTCCAGTTTGCCATCGGCATGCATGGGCGTGATGAGGGCAGTCAGCGATCCCTGCAGGCGGAGGTTGGACATTGGCGGTTCCTTGTGTGCTTGGCGCACTTTGGGGCGTGTTCTGCGCAGGGCACCAGCCCGTGCGGCGGCAACACATAAGACGGTCGCCTCCTCCCAACAAGCGCATCAACCGGATTACAGCCTTGCGCCGAAGGGCTAGAGTGTCCGGATGCGCCGTCTCACAGCTCCCCTGGCCCTCCCCTTGGCCCTCCTCCTCCTGGCTGGCCATGCCTGGATGAACCCCCTCGCGGCCCAGCCCTCGCGGGAGGCGGGGCCGGCAGGGCGCTCACCGCCGCCCAGGCCCAGCGATGGACCGAGGCGCAGTCGGCCGCGGCCAGCGCCGATCCGCTGGTCGCCAAGATGGTCACCTGGTCGCTGCCTCACCCAGCGCGGGGGGGCCGCGAGCGCCGCCGAGATCGTCGGCTTCCTCGAGACCGCCGCCGACTGGCCGAGCCAGGACGCCCTCTCCCGCCGCGCCGAGGAGCTGCTGACCGCCGAACCCGACGACGCTTTGGCCCTGCGCTACTTCCTCGGGGCCGCCCGCCCCGTACGCTGGACGGCGCCACGCGCTACGTCACGGCCCTGCTCAACGCGAACCGCCAGTCCGAAGCCCGCGCCGCCGCCGGCCGCGCCTGGGGCGACGACACGGCCAGCGACGCCTTCGCCGAGACGACCTTCCTCGAGCGCGCCGGCACGCTGCTGACGGCAGACGATCATGCCCGCCGCTTCAACCGCCTCTCCTTCGGTGCCGATTATGCCGGCGGCCAGCGGCTGATTCCCTTCCTGGACCGCAACCGGCAGGCTTTGGCCCAGCTGCGCCTCGCCTATGCGACCGGGCGGCGGCGCCGATCCCGATCCGGCCGCCGCCGCGCGCGATGCCGGCGCCACGCTGGAGCGCGCGCGCATGCTGCGCCGCGCCGATCGCGACGCCCGATGCCGCGGCCCGCCTTCGCCCGCCGGGGCCGCCTCCCAGGTGGGCCTGCCGGCCGAGGGCGCAGCGCGCCATCTGGACCGAGCGCCAGTGTGCTGGCGCGCAAGCTGGTCCGCCTCGGCGATCCGCGCACGGCCTATGTCGTCGCCTCGCAGCACGGCCAGACCCTGGCCGGCGAGCCCCGCCAGGACGCCGAATTCCTCGCCGGCTTCATCGCGCTGCGCCTGCTGGACGACAAGGCGCGCGCCTTGCCGCATTTCCAGCGCGTCGGCGAGGGCAGCCGCAGCGCCATCACCCAGGGCCCCGCGCCGCCTATTTGGCAGGGCATGGCCGAGAGCGACCCCGGCCGGGCGCGCGCCGCCTATCAGCGGGCGGCGGGCTTCCCCGTCGCCTTCTACGGCCAGATGGGCCTCGCTGGCGCTCGGCGAGAGCGGCGCGCAGCTTTCCGCGCGGGATCAACACCCTCAGCCGTGCCGCGTCCGGGCGAGGCCGAGGCCCGTGCCTTCCTGGACCGCGAGCTGCCCCGGCTCATCCTCGCCCTGGGCGATCTCGGCGAGGCGCGGCGCGCCCGCCCCCTTCCTGATGCGCCTTGAGGAGACGGCGCCCAACAACGCCGAACGCCTGCTGATCGCGCGGCTGGGCGTCCGTCATCGGCCGGCCCGGACTTCGCCGTCTGGGTCGCCCGGCGCGGCGGGGCCCAGGGGGCGATGCTGGTCGAGGACGGCTGGCCCGCGCCCTATGCCGCGCCGGAAGGGGCGGCCGAGCCCGCGCTGGTCTTCGCCATCACCCGGCAGGAGAGCAATTTCCAGGTGGACGCCGTCTCCTCCGCCAGCGCGCGGGGGCTGATGCAGCTGATGCCGGCCACCGCGCAGTCGGTCGCCCGGCGGATCGGCATTCCCCATCAGCTGGGCTGGCTGACCACGGACCCGACGCACAACATCCGCCTCGGCTCCTTCTATATCCAGGACCGGCTGGACAGCTTCGGCGGCGTCATGGCCTTCGCCGCGGCCGCCTATAATGCCGGCGGCGGGCGCGTGACCGAGTGGATCGGCACCTTCGGCGACCCGCGCTCGGGCAGCGTGCGCCTGCTGGACTGGATGGAGCTCATTCCCTTCGCCGAGACGCGCAACTACGTGCAGCGCGTGATCGAGAACGTCGTCGTCTATCGCGCCAGGAACCCGGCGACCGCCGCCCTCGATCATCCGATGGCCGCGTGGGCCCGATAAGGGCGATCGCCTCGCTGGGCGGCATCGGCTTCCTCAGGCCCGCGCCCGGCACCTGGGGCTCGGCTGTGGTGCTCCCACTCGCCTTGCTGCCGGGCTGGGCCTGCCTGGTCGCGGCGGGTGGTCTTCACGCTCGTCGGCTATTGGGCCCGTGTGCGCGGCTGCCCGAGGCCGAGGCCGATCCGGGCTGGGTCGTGGTGGACGAGGCGGGCCGGGCAGTCCCTGGCCCTGGCCGCAGCCACGGGCTGGGTCGGCGTGCTTCTCGCCTTCGCGCTGTTCCGCGCCTTCGACATCCTGAAGCCCGGCCCGGTGGGCTGGGCCGACCGCCAGAAGGGCCCCTTCGGCGTGATGGCCGACGACGTCATCGCCGGGGCCATGGCCGCGGCAGTCCTGCTCCTCCTTGCCGCACTGGGGCTGCCCTGATGCTCGGACGACGACACCCCTGGCCGAAGCCGCCGCCCTGCTGGAAGCGCTGCGCCGGCGCGGCCTCACCCTGGCGACGGCCGAGAGCTGCACGGGCGGGCTGATCGCCGCCGCGCTGACCGCCGTCGCCGGCTCCTCCGACGTCGTGCAGGCGGGCTTCGTGACCTATTCCAACGCGGCCAAGACGGCGATGGTCGGCGTTCCCGCCGCGCTGATCGATCGCCTCGGCGCCGTCTCCGAGGAGGTGGCCCGTGCCATGGCCGAGGGCGCGCGGTCGCGCTCCGGGGCCTCCATCGCGCTGTCCTGCACCGGCGTCGCGGGGCCGGGCGGCGGCAGCGCCGAGAAGCCCGTGGGCCTCGTCCATCTGGCCGCCGCCATGGACGGGCACGACACGATCCATGTCCGCAGGATCTTCCCCGGCGACCGCGCCGCCATCCGCGCCGCGACGGTCCGCGAGGCCTTTGGTCTGGCCCGTTCCCTGCTGGACGCTATATGAGCAGGATCAGGAGGACCGATCCCCATGGCTGACGACGATGACGACGAATGGGAAGTTCCTGAAGCCTTCCAGCCGGACCCTTCCGAATTCTCCTTCGATCTGGAGGAGCGGCTGGCCAGCGTGGTCGCCATCAAGTCGATCGTGCCGCCGGACGCCACCTCCGCCCCCTCGCTGGGCATGGAGCGCGAGGGCTCGGGCGTGTGGATCGATGCGGCCGGGCTGGTGCTGACGGTCGGATATCTCATCACCGAGGCCGAGACGGTCTGGATCACCGCCAATGACGGCCGCGTGGTCGAGGCCACGCCGCTGGGCATGGATTTCGAGACGGGCTTCGGCCTGGTGCAGACGCTCGGCCGCCTGCCGGGGCAGAAGGTCGCGCCGCTGGGCGATTCCGCGAGCATGGGCCATGGCACCTCGGGCGTTCTGGCCGCGGCCGGCGGGATCAGCCACGCCTTGGCCTGCACGGTGGCCGCGCGGCAACCCTTCGCCGGCTATTGGGAATATCTGCTGGAAGACGCGATCTTCACCGCGCCCGCGCATCCGCATTGGGGCGGCGCGGGGCTCTTCGGCGCCGACGGCAAGCTGGTGGGCATCGGCTCGCTGATCCTCCAGCAGGGACAGCAGGGCGGCAAGCGGCTGGACCTCAACATGGTGGTGCCCATCGGCGAGCTGCTGCCGATCCTGGAGACGCTGCGCCGCACCGGCCATTCCGGCCGCCCCGCGCGCCCCTGGCTCGGCCTCTACGCCACCGAGGACGACGAGGCGGTGGGCGTGGGTTCGCTCGCCAAGGGCGGCCCGGCCGAGAAGGCCGGGGTGAAGCCGCGCGACCGGATCGTCGCGGTGGACGGGCAGAAGGTGAACGACCTCGCCTCGCTCTGGACCGCCGTGCGCGCGGCGGGGCCCGCTGGGGCGGAGGTGCGGCTGACCCTGGCGCGCGGCAGCCGCCAGCTTGACCTCGCCATCGTCAGCAGCGACCGGACGCGTTTCCTGAAGGCGCCGCGCCTGCACTGATTGTTTTCCGGCGGGCCGTCGCGGGCCGCGCAACCTGAACCCTTCTGCAAGGTTGAGCGCCTGCAGGAGGACGGGGTTGATGCTGGGACGCGTGGCGGCTTTCGGAAAGGATGTGGCCGAAGGCTTCGTCGCGGATGACGTGCTGACGCGCGCGGCGGCCATCGCCTATTTCGCGCTCTTCTCGCTCGGCCCGCTGCTGTTCCTCATCACCGGCATCTGCGGCCTCGTCTTCGGCGAGGCCCAGGTGCGCGCGGCGCTCGCGAACCAGTTGCGCGACCTCATGGGCGGCGAGGCGGCCGGCGCGGTGCAGGGCATGGCCCAGGGTGCGCTCGGCGACGCCTCCGGCGGATGGGCCCTCGCCATCGGCCTGGCAACGCTGAGCCTCACGGCCACGGGCGCCTTCGGGGCGCTGCAGGGCGCGCTCAACGCCATCTGGAAGACCGAGACGCCGCCGGCGGAGACCAGCTCCACCACGGCCGCCATCACGCAATTCGTCCGCGCCAAGGCGCTGAGCCTCGGCGTCGTCGGCACCACCGGCTTCCTTCTGCTGGTCTCGCTCGTGGTGAACGCCGCGCTCTCGGCCTTCGAGCTCTGGCTGCACGACCGGATGCCGGGGCTGGACGTCCTGCTGGGCCTGCTGAACTTCTTCGTCTCGCTGATCTTCATCACGCTGCTCTTCGCCGCCATCTACAAGATCCTGCCGGAGCGGCGGCTGCATTGGCGCGACGTGCTGGCGGGCGCCTTCATGACCGCGCTGCTCTTCAGCTTCGGGCGGATGGCGATCAGCGCCTATATCGGCCGCTCCGGCGCCACCCAGGGCTTCGGGGCCGCCGGCGCTTTCGCGTTGGTGTTGCTCTGGCTGTATTATTCGGCTGTGATCTTCCTGCTGGGCGCGGAGTTCACCCGCGCCTGGTCGGGCAAGGCCCCGGCCAGCGCACCGAAGGCGCCCATGGTCGGCGTCGAGACGCTGCCGCCCGCGCTCGTCGCCGCCTCCTCCACCCCTGTCCGCGCGGAACCCGCCCCGGCACTTTCGCGCGAGCAGGACGCGACCCAGGCCGCCTGGATCATGGCGCTTCTGGCCACCTTTGCCGTGCTTGGATTGCGGAGCCGGCGACAGACCTCAACGGGAGAGACGACATGAATGGAGTGGGAATTTTTGGCGCCATCATCATTGGCCTCCTGGCCGGATGGATCGCCGAGCGGATGATGTCGCGCAGCCACGGGCTCCTCACCAACTTGGTCGTGGGCCTCGTCGGCGCGCTGCTGGGCGGCTGGGTCGCCGCGCTGCTGGGCTTTGCCTATCAGGGATGGGTGCCGAGCCTCGTGGTCTCCACCTTCGGCGCCATCCTGCTGCTGTGGCTGCTGAGCCTCATGCGCCGCCGCGCCTGAGCTTGCCGGCGGAGGGGCATGCCCCTCCGCCGGCGCCTCTCAGTTCAGGGGCACGGCCATCCGGCTCAGCACGGGGCGCCAGGCCATCTGCTGCGCCTGCAGGAACTGGGCGAATTCCGCCGGCGTTCCCCCGATGACATTCTGCACGTCGCCGACGATGCTCTGGCGGATACGCGGGTCGGTCAGCGACTGCACCGCGGCCGCGTTCAGCGCCTGGACCGCCGCCGGCGGCGTGCGGGCCGGAGCGAGCAGGCCGAACCAGCTCAGCGCCTCCACGCCCGGGGCGAATTCGGAGAAAGCGGGGATGTCGGGCGTCTGCGGCATGCGCTGCAGGCTGGTCCAGCCGAGGATGCGGCCCTGGCCGTTCTGCATCACCGGCATCGCCGTGCTGCCGGCCACCACCAGCAGGTCCAGGTTGCCGGCCAGGAAATCGTTCATCGCGGCCGCGTCGCCGCGATAGGTGACGTCCTGCATGGTGATCCCCAGGCCCTGCAGCACCATGAGCATCGCGACATTGGTCAGCGTCGTCGGGCCGTTGGTGCCGTAGGTGATCTGGCCCGGCCGCACCTTGGCGGCGGCGACCAGGGCGGGGATGTCGCGCGGGCCGTCATTGCGGGCGATCACCGCGAAGGGATAGGTTGTGCAGAGGGTGATCGGCGCGAAGTCCTCGATCTTATAGGGCAGGTTGGGCTGCACGATCGGGTTGATGGTCAGCGTCGTCCCCGAGGACATCAGCAGGGTGTAGCCATCGGGCTGGGCGCGGGCCACGGCCTCGCCGCCGATGGCGGTGTTCGCGCCGGGGCGGTTCTCGGCCTGCACGGCGCGGCCCAGCGTCTGGCTCATCTTCTCCGCCATGCGCCGCGTCAGCACGTCGGTGCTGCCGCCCGGCGCGAAGGGCACGATGATGGTGATGTTCCGCGCGGGGAAAGCGGGCTGGGCGAAAGCCGGCGCGGAGAGCAGCGAAAGCGACGCGCCAAGTGCGCGCCGGGTGACGTTGGACATTCTTATTCCTCCTGTTCGGACAACTATGGCAGCGCTGCCCCAGGATTGCCATGCAACGGAGGGTATCGGAGCGCGTTTACTCAAAGGTAGATTCGATGGAATCGCCGGCCATCGGGGCCGATGGAAGAAGTCGAGGAAACGTCATGGCAAAGATCTGTCTCGTGGTTGAATTCCACATCAAGGAAGGCGCCCACGAGGCGTTCAATACGATCATCCGCGAGCATGCCGCCGGCACGCTTCAGGACGAGCCGGGTTGCGAGCGCTTCGACGTGCTCCAGCCCAAGGGCAAGAGTGGTCCGGATCTCAGCCGGATCATGCTGGTCGAGGTCTATGCCGACGACGACGCCCTGGCCGCGCACACCGCCAATCCCCGCCTGGCCCGGACCCGTGCCGCCTATGCCGATCTGATCTCGGATCGGAAGATTCACCTTTGCAACCTCTAGAAGGAAACACGGCAATGATGGCCAAGCAGATTCGCTTCGCGCTCGTGGTCGCGGGCCTCGGCCTCTCCACGGTCGCCTGCACCAACCCCTACAGCCCCGGCCAGCGCGCCGCGGGTGGCGCGCTCATCGGCGGTGCCGGCGGCGCGGCGGTGGGCGGCCTGGCCGGCGGCGGCAGCGGTGCGCTGATCGGCGCGGGCGTCGGCGCGCTGGGTGGCGCCGCCATCGGCGCCGCGACGACGCCCGAGGCGCCCCGCCGCGGCGGCTACGGCCGCTACTAACTCCGGGACTAACTCCGGCGTCTGAAGACGTCCGGACTTTCATGGCCGGTCGGGGCGTGGCAGTGTCACGCCCCGAGAGGAAATGAACATGGAATTGCCGCCCACGGAATTGCCGCGTGGCACCATCGACGTCGACCTGCATCCCATGGTTCCGGGACTGGCGGCGCTGAGCCCCTATCTGGAGCCCATCTGGCGCGACCAGATCGCCATGCGCGGCATGGAGGGCTTCGACACCCAGTCCTACCCGCCCCGCTCGCCCAAGACCGTGCGCGCCGACTGGCGTCCCGAGACGGGCCCTCCCGCCGCGACCATCCAGCAACTGCGCGACCAGGTGCTCGACCCCTGGGGCGTTTCGCGCGGCATCGTCACGCCGCTCTACGGCGTGCAGCTCGTCTTCAACGAGGACATGGCCAACGGCTTCACCCAGGCGCTGAACGACTGGACGCGCGCCGAATGGCTCGACGCCGATCCGCGCCTCGCCGGCTCCATCATCCTTCCCATGTTCAACCCCGAGCACGCCGTCGCCGAGATCGAGCGCTGCGCGCCCGACCAGCGCTTCGTGCAGGCCATGGTGCTGGTGATGGGCGAGACGCCGCTCGGCCGGCGGCACAACTGGCCCATCTTCGAGGCGCTGGTGAAGCACGACCTGCCGCTCGCCATCCACGCCGGCAGCACCTACCGCAATCCCGTGACCTCGCTCGGCTGGCCCTCCTGGTATGCCGAGGACTACGTGGCCAACCAGCAGGCCTTCCAGAGCATGCTGGCCTCCCTCGTCACCGAGGGCGTCTTCGTGAAGTTCCCCACGCTGAAGGTCGTGCTGCTGGAGAGCGGCGTGAGCTGGCTGCCGGCCTTCCTGTGGCGCCTGTCCAAGGGCTGGAAGGGCGTGCGCTTCGAGGTGCCCTGGCTCGACCGCTCGCCGATCGAGGTGGTGCGCGAGAACGTCCGCCTCTCCGTGCAGCCCTTCGACGCGCCCGAGGATGCCGAGACGGTGAAGCGGATCATGGACCATCTCGGCAGCGACGAGATGCTGATGTGGTCCAGCGACTGGCCGCACTGGCAGTTCGAGGGCGCGCCGAAGCTGCCGCCGGGGATCGGCCCGGAACTCGCTCGGAAGATCTGCGTCGACAACGCGATGGCGACCTACAAGCGCTTCGCACAGGAGACTGTGGCATGAACGTCATCCGCCCGCAGGCCGCCCCCGGCCGGCCGCTCGCCGCCACCCAGGGCCTCATCGACGTGGACATCCATCCGCGCGCGCGCTCCATGGAGGACTACTTCCCCTGGCTCTCCGCCGCGATGCGCGAAAGGGTGCTCACCTACGGCATCCGTCCGCGCCACGGCTTCTCCAAGGGAACGCCCTACTTCAAATCGCAGCCGCTGGCCTGCCGGCAGGACGCCTGGCCTGCCCAGGGCGGCACGCCCGCGAGCGACCCGGCCCTGGTCGCCTCGCAGCATCTCGACTTCCACGGCATCGACGTGGGTGTGCTGAACCCGCTGCAGCCGACCGCGCAGGGCGACCAGAACAACCCCTTCTCCGTCGCCATGGCGCATGCGGTGAACGAGTGGCAGCTCGCGACCTGGGTCGATAACGACGACCGCCTCAAGGCCTCCGTCGTCGTCGCCTATGAGGACCCCGAGGCGAGCGCGAAGGAGATCCGGTTGCGCGCGGGCGATCCGCGCTTCTGCCAGGTGCTGCTGATGAGCCGCACGAGCCACCCGCTCGGCAATCCGAAGTACTGGCCGATCTTCGAGGCGGCGCAGGAAGTGGGCCTGCCCATCGGCATCCACGCCTTCGGCTATTCCGGCTGGCCCATGACCAATGGCGGCTGGCCGAGCTTCTACATCGAGGAGGTGAGCGAGCACGCGACCTCCTGCCAGTCGCTCGTCGTCTCGATGGTGCTGGAGGGCGTGTTCGAGTGCTTCCCGAAGCTGAAGGTCGTGCTGATCGAATGCGGCTTCGGCTGGATGCCCAGCGTCGCCTGGCGGCTGGACAAGCAGTGGCCCACGCTGAAGCACGAGCTGCCGCATGTGAAGCGTCTGCCCTCCGAGCAGATCCGCGAGCACATCTGGGTCAGCACCCAGCCCGTCGAGGAGCCGCCGCGCCCCGAGCAACTGCTGGACTGCATGGAGTGGATCGGCTGGGACAAGATCCTCTTCGCCAGCGACTATCCGCACTGGGATTTCGACGACCCGCGCTACGCCATCCCGAGCTACATCCCCGAGGCGAAGCGCGCCGCCATCTACGGCGGCAATGCGAAGAAGGTGTACGGCTTCCGATGACGCGCCATGTCGTGGCCCCCGCCGCCGAGATCGCGCCCGGCGAACGCCGCACGGTCGAGCTCGAGGGCAAGAAGATCGTGCTGTTCAACCTGGATGGCGAGTTCTTCGCCCTGGCCGATCGCTGCCCGCACCAGGGCGGCTCGCTGTCGCTGGGGCCGTCCATCGGGCTGATCGAAAGCCCCTGCCCCGGCGAATACAGCTATGGCCGCAGGGGCGAGATCGTGCGCTGCCCCTGGCATGCCTGGGAGTTCGACATCCGTACCGGCAAGTCGCGCTTCGACCCGCGACGGATGAAGGTGCGCGCCTTCCCCGCCTGCGTGGAGAAGGGCGAGGCGCTGGAGCTCCAGGCGGAGACCTTCCCGGTGAGCGTGGAGCAGGATTACGTGGTGGTGGAGGTCTGAGGCCGAAACCTTCCCTCGCTTTCGCGGTTACGACTGCAGCAGAAGGAAGACCGCCATGAACCTCATCATCTATATCGTCGGCCTCGTCGTCGTCATCGCCGCCGTGCTGAGCTTCTTCGGCCTGCGCTAGAGCCTTCTCCGTTCGCAAGGGCTCACTGCGCAGGCTCTAGCCATTTGTTTTTACGAGCATCTTTATCCGGTCAGACGATTCCGTCTGGTCGGATGATGCTCTAAGCCGCGAACTCCGCCGTCACCTTGGCGAAGGCCACGTCCAGCCAGGGCAGCAGCGCCTCGACATCCGAGCGCTCCACCGTCGCGCCGCACCAGATGCGCAATCCCGGCGGGGCATCGCGATAGCTGCCGGCGTCCAGCGCCACGCCCTCGCTCTCCAGGATGGCCGCAAGCCGCTTGGCCACCGCCACCTGCCCGTCATGTTCCATCGCCGTGAACCAGTCGGCCACGATCCGCAGGCAGACCGAGGTGCAGGAGCGCGTGGCCGGGTCCATGGCCAGGAAGCGCGCCCAGTCGCTCGTCTCCACCCAGGCGGCGACCGCGGCGAGGTTGCCCTCGGACCGCGCGATCAGCGCCGGCAGCCCGCCCACCGATTCCGCCCAGCGCAGCCCGTCCAGCGCGTCCTCGACGCAAAGCATGGAGGGGGTGTTGATCGTGTCGCCCTTGAAGATGCCCTCGTTGAGCTTCCCGTCCTTGGTGAGGCGGAAGATCTTGGGCATGGGCCAGGCCGGCGTGTGCGTCTCGAGCCGCTCCACCGCGCGCGGCGACAGCGCCATCATCCCATGCGCCGCCTCGCCGCCCAGCACCTTCTGCCAGGACCAGGTGACCACATCGAGCTTGTTCCAGGGCAGGTCCATCGCGAAGGCCGCCGAGGTGGCGTCGCAGATGGTCAGCCCCTCGCGGTCCTCGGCGATCCAGTCGGCCGCGACCAGGCGCACGCCGCTGGTCGTGCCGTTCCAGACGAAGACGCAGTCGCGCTTGGGGTCCACCTTCCACACGTCGGGCAGGCCGCCATAGGGCGCGCGGAGCATGCGCATCTCGGGCAGCTTCAGCTCGTAGGCCATGTCCTGCGCCCATTCCATGGAGAAGCTCTCCCAGGCCAGCACGTCCACGCCGCGCGGGCCGAGCAGGCTCCACATCGCCATCTCGACGGCGCCAGTGTCCGAGGCAGGCACGATGCCGAGGCGGTAGTCGGCCGGGATGCCGAGCATGGCCTTGGAGCGCTCGATCACCTCGGCCAGCTTGGCCTTGGCCGGCGCGGCGCGATGGCTGCGGCCCAGCATGGCCCCCTCCAGCGCGGCGAGGGAGAAGCCCGGGCGCTTGGCGCAGGGGCCGGAGGAAAAGCAAGGGTTCTGCGGCTTGAGCATGCCGCTTTCCTGGCATGGGTTGGGCCGTCTGTCATCCGCCGGCCTTCCCTTCCGGCGGGACGCGAGGCAGTGTCCGGCGCATGTCCGATGCGCTCGAAACCTTCTGTCTCGCCATGCCCAAGGTGGACCTGCACGTCCATCTCCTGGGTGCCGTCCGCCAGGCGACCTTCGCGGAGCTGGCCGCCCGCAGCGGCATGACCCAGGCCGAGACGGAGTCGCTCTACGCCCGCGACGCCAAGCCGAAAGGCGTGCTGCACGTGCTCCGCGCCCTGGAGCAGCGCGTGCTGCGCCAGCCCGGCGACCTGCACCGCATCGCCTATGAGCATCTGCAGGACGCGGCGGCCCATGGCGTGCGCCATTCGGAGATCTTCTGGAACCCGACCGGCACCGCGCATCTCTTCCCCTATGCCACAGGCGCCGACGCCCTCCTGGCCGGCTTCGCCGATGCGGCGACGGATTTCGGCGTCTCGGCGCTGCTCATCCCCTCCATCGACCGCGAGGCCACGCCGGAGGACGCGACCCAGCTGGCCGAATGGATGCTCGCCCATCGGCGCGACCCCATCATCGGCATGGGCATCGACTATCGCGAGACGGACCGCCCGCCGGAGCTCTTCTGGCGCGCCTGGCGGATGGCCAAGCGCGGCGGCTTCCGCCTCACCGCCCATGCCGGCGAATTCGGCTGCCATCCGCGCAACGTCGCGACCGCGCTGGACCTGCTGGAGGTCGACCGCATCGACCACGGCTATACCGTGCTGGAGGACCCCGATCTGGCCGCGCGCTGCGCCGAGCGCGGCGTGCTCTTCACCGTGGTGCCGACCAATTCCTACTACCTGCGCACCTTGCCGCCCGAGCGCTGGGCGCAGGAGCACCCGATCCGTCGCATGCCCGCCGCCGGCCTGCTCATCCACCCCAATACCGACGATCCACCGCTTCACCAGGTCACGCCCACGCGCTGCTGGCGGATGATGGTGGAGGATTTCGGCTTCGGCATCGCCACACTGCGCGACTTCATGCTGAACGGCATCCGGGGCTCCTTCCTGCCGGAGCCCTCGCGCCGTCACCTGGAGGCCGCCTTCAGCCAGGAATTCGACGCGCTGGCGGCCGAATGCTTCCCCCAAGGAGTGATCGCATGAAGCGCCGCATCCTGCTCGCCTCGCCGGCCTTGCTCGCCGCCCCGGCCGTCGCGCAGTCGCGCGCCATCACGCTCATCGTGCCCTTCGCGCCCGGCGGCAATGTCGACACGGTGGCGCGGCTGGCGGCGAGCGAGCTGACGCGCCGGCTCGGCCAGAACGTCGTGGTCGAGAACGCGCCCGGCGCGGGAGGCACCATCGGCACCGAGCGCGCCGCCCGCGCCGCGCCCGACGGGTTGACCCTGCTGCTGGGCGTGGAGAGCCCCCTCACCATCTCGCCCGTCGTCACGCCCGGGGCCGTGCGCTACCAGCCCCTGCGCGACTTCGCCCCCATCGGCATGATCGCCTCCCTGCCGCTGACCCTCGTCGGCCGGCCGGACCTGCCCGCGGCCGACATGGCCGGCGTCATCGCTTTGTCGAAGTCGCGGCCCGAGGGGCTGACCTATGCGACCTCCGGCACGGGCACCTCGCTGCATCTCTGGGGCGAGATCATCGCGCGGCGCTCGGGCGCGAAGCTGGAGCACGTGCCCTACCGCATCGCCGCCCAGATCCCGACGGATCTGATGGCCAACCGGCTCGACCTCGCGGTGCTGAGCATCACCAGCACAGCCCCGCTGATCCGCGACGGGCGGATCAAGGGCTTCGCCATCTCCTCGCTGGAGCCGTCGCCGAACCTGCCGGACCTGCCGCCCCTCGCCCGCCTGCCGGAATTCGCGGGGTTGGAGATGCTGGCCTGGCAGGCGCTCTTCGCCCCGGCGCGGACCGACCCGGCCATCCTGCGCCGCATCACGGCCGAGCTGGACGGCATGCTCGCCGATCCCGCCTTCCAACAGGCGCTGGACCGCGTGGGCATGACGCCCTGGCGCAAGACGCCGGAGGAACTGACCGCGCTCGTGCGATCGGAGCTCGCCCGCTACGAGGAGGTCGTGCGGCTGGGGAACATCCGCGCGGACTGACCAGCGTTCACCCTGCGTCGCGATCGTCGGAGTGTTCAACCCCTCCTCGGTGGCTGGGGCGGCAGCAGGCCAAGCAATCCTCGCTATCCGCCCCCGGCGGATGCTATCGGTCCAGGGCAAGGCGGAAGTCGCCGCAGACGACATCGCCGCTTGCGAAGATGGGTGCCCGGTCCGGGCCGATCATCTCCAGGGAGGAATCCCCATGGATCGCCGCGCCTTTCTTTCGACCGCCGCCATCGGCTTGGCGGCTAGCGCCGCCTCAGCCCCGATCTCCGCCCGTGCCCAACCGACTGCGCCCCCGCCCGGCTGGCGCCGCTTCGAGATCGTCACCCGCGTCACCCTGCCCGATCCGGGCCTAGCCCATCTCTGGCTGCCCCTCGCTCAGAGCGCCGGCGGCTACCAGGCGGCGCAGGAGCTGCGCTGGCAGGCGACGGGCCAGGCCCGCGTGGTGCGCGACGCGCATTACGGCGCCGATATTCTGAAGCTGGCCTGGGAGGGTCAGTCCACGACGCCCAAGACCGTCGAGCTGGTGCAGACCGTCGCCGCCTGCGACCGCGCCGGCGGCAACACCCTGCTGCCCGTGACCGCGGCCGAGCGGCGCTTCTGGAGCGAACCGACGGAGAGCGTGCCGACCGACGGCATCGTGCGCGAAACGGCGCTGCGCATTATCGGGGACCGTACCGATCCGAAGGCGAAGCTGCGCGCCTTGTACGACTGGGTGGTGGACAACACCTCGCGCAATCCGGACACGCCCGGCTGCGGCCTCGGCGACATCAGGGCGATGCTGGAGAGCGGCAACCTCTCGGGCAAATGCGCCGACATCAACGGGCTGATGACGGGGCTCGCGCGGGCGGCCGGCTTCCCGGCGCGCGACGTCTACGGCATCCGCGTCGCCGCCTCCCGGCATTACCGGACGATGGGGGCCAGCGGAAACATCTCCCGCGCGCAGCATTGCCGGTCGGAGGTCTATCTCGACGGCGAGGGCTGGTTCCCGATGGACCCGGCCGATGTGCGCAAGGTGATCCTGGACCATCGGCTGGCGCTCGGCAGCCCGGAGATCAACGCGCTGCGGGACCTGCTCTTCGGCGGATGGGAGATGAACTGGCTGGGCTACAACAGCGCCACCGACATCATCCTGCCCGAGGCCGGCGAACGGCAGAAGCCGAATTTCGCCTTCCTGATGTACCCCTGCGCCTTCACCTCGGCCGGGCAGCCGGATTGCCTGAATCCGCCGCTGTTCCAATACGAGATCACTTCTCGGGAAGTGACGGCCTGACGCGGTTCACGGCGCCCGGAAGAAGCTCCGGGCGCCGGCCAGGGTCCGCAGCGCGATCGCGCCGATCACGATCGTGCAGATCGCCAGCGTCGCCGCCCCCCACCCAGCCGGGCGCGATCTTCAGCGTCGCGGTGGTGAAGGCGGCCAAAGGAAAGGTGAAGGCCCACCAGCCGGGGTTGAAGCCCGCGACGGTCATGTGGCGCAGCGACAGCACCAGCAGCGCCAAGGTGAAGGCCGCGAAGCCGTAAAGCGCCCACATGAACGGCCCCGGCCCCATCAGCGCCTCGATGGCGAGCGCCCCCAGCGAAGGCGGCGCCAGCAGGATGAAGAGCGCGGGCCGCAGCAAAGGCGGCGGCGTGGCCTCCAGGAGCCGGCCCAGCATCAGCGGCTGGAGCACCAGCCAGAGCGTTCCGCCGATGCCGAAGAGCATCCATCCGAGAACCGGCAGGCCGAGCCGCGGGGCGAAGATCGTCGCCACGACATTGCCGGCCAGCGGGATGAGCAGCGGCGGCGCCAGCATCTCCGCGCTGCCTTCGCCCCGCAGCACGCGCGCCAGCAAGGCGAGGCCGATCCCCCATTGCAACGCCACGCCGACGAGCAGGACGTCGCGCGCCAGTCCCGGCGCATAGGGGATGAAGGCGGAGGCCACCAGAATGAGCCCGATGGAGATGGCCCCCGCGAAGGAGCCGCGGAAGGGATGCCGCCAATCCTCGCGCGCCATGAACGGGTGCGAGGCCGCGCGGGCCATGTGGAGCCCCACCACGACGATCCAGGCGAGGACCGTCAGCGCCATCAGCGCTTCGGCGATGGTCCCGGCCCAGGTCCCGGCCCAGGGCGCGGCCGCGGCGAACTGCCGCCAGGCGAGGCCGAGTCCGCCGAGACCCATGGGCACGGCCAGCAGCGGCAGCGGCACATAGGCGAGGGTCGGACCGGGCGTCGCGCGTTCAGCCGAAGCGATTGGCATCCACCGTCACGCCGTGGTCGAGCGGGCCGTGGCCACTGCCATAGCCCGGCGCGGCCAGGATGGCGGCGCGGACATAGGCGCGGGCGCGGGCGACGGCCGGCTCCAGCGCCAGGCCCTGCGCCAGGCCCGTGGCGATGGCCGAGGCCGTCGTGCAGCCCGTGCCATGGGTGTGGCGCGTGGCGATGCGCCGGTCCTCGTAGCGGATGATGCCCTCGGCCGTGGCCAGCAGGTCCACCAGGATGTCGCCTTCCAGATGCCCGCCCTTGAGCAGCACAGCGGGCACGCCCATCGCCAGAATGACGAGGGCCGCCTCGCGCATCGAGGCCTCGTCCGTGACGGGGAAGCCCACCAGCACCTCGGCCTCGGGCAGGTTGGGCGTGACGACGGTCGCGAGCGGCAGTAGCCGGCGCTTCAGCGTTTCCACCGCATCGGGCGCCAGCAGCGCGTGGCCGCCCTTGGCGACCATCACGGGATCGGCCACCAGCGGCACGCCGGGCGCGCGGGCGGCGATCTCGTCGCAGACCGCCTCCAGCGTCGGCGTGTCGTGCAGCATGCCGGTCTTGATGGCGTCGGCGCCCAGATCGTCCAGCACGGAGGCGATCTGCAGGCGGATGAAGCCCGCCTCCACACCCATCACGCCCTGCAGGCCGAGTGTGTTCTGGGCCGTCAGCGCGGTGATCGCCGTCATGGCGAAGCCGCCGAGCGCGGTGACGGCCTTGATATCGGCCTGGATGCCCGCGCCGCCCCCTGAATCCGAGCCGGCGCAGATCAGGACCCTGCCCTTCACGCCGTCACCTTGGAGCGGATCGTCCCGCAAAGCCGGTCGAGCACCTGGTTCAGCAGCCCTTCCTCCTCCGCCTCGACCATCACGCGGATGACCGGCTCGGTCCCGCTCGCGCGGATGAGCACGCGGCCGGCTTCGCCCAGCGCGGCCTCCTCGGCGGCGATCGCGCTCTGCACGCCCGCGTCCCGGAGCGGCGAGACGCCGGTGAAACGGATGTTCACCAGGCGCTGCGGCAGCGTCTTGAACTGGCGGCAGACCTCGCTGGCGGGGCGCTTCTGCTCGACCAGCACGGCCAGAACCTGCAGCGCGGCCACCAGCCCGTCGCCGGTCGTGCCGAAATCGGTGAGGATGACATGGCCGGACTGCTCGCCGCCGACGTTGCAGCCCGCCTCGCGCATGCGCTCGCTGACATAGCGGTCGCCCACATTGGTACGATGGAGCGCAAGGCCCTGGGCCTTCATGAAGCGCTCCAGCCCCATATTGCTCATGACCGTCGCGACCAGGGCCGCGCCCCTCAGCCGGCCCTGCTTGGCCCAGGAGGCTGCGATCAGCGCCAGGATCTGGTCGCCGTCGATGAGCTCGCCCAGCTCGTCCACCAGCACCACGCGGTCCGCGTCGCCATCCAGCGCGATGCCCAGATCGGCGCGGCGCTCGCGCACCAGGGTCGCGAGCTGGCCGGGCGCGGTGGAACCGGAGTTGCGGTTGATGTTGAAGCCGTCGGGCCCGACGCCCACGCTGACC
>NZ_CBDDFJ010000018.1:0-274695 GCF_965227005.1 Roseococcus sp. | reverse complement strand
GGCGGATGGGCCGCTCGGCCGTGCCCAGGCCGGAGCAGGAATGCAGCGCGATGACCGGCTCGCGCGTCGGGTTCTCGGGGACGAAGAGCAGGGCGCGAAGCTGCGCGCCCTCGGCGCCGGGGACGGTGATGCGCTGGGCGGGGACGGCGGGCGTCAAGGCCGCTTCGTCGTCGGCGGCGAGCGGGCCGGCGCAGGCCGCCGACAGCAGGCCAAGCAGGAGGATCAGCTTGCGAATCATTCCGGGAGCATCGCCCATCCCGGCGCCGGAGGCGAGAATTCCGTGGATGGCGCGTCCCTGTCCGTTCTAAAACGCAACGAAGTCCTGGCTCCCCCGTCGGAGGACGAGCCCATGCGCTTTCCGCTCCGCCTTGCCGTGTCGCTCCTGAGCGATCCTGCCTGCGATGGCCCGGGCGCAGGATTCCGCCCGGCCGAACCTGCTGCTGCGCGAAACCATCGCCGGCCTGCCGCGCGGCGAGCGCCAGGAAGTCCAGGTCCTCACCGCGACCATCGCGCCCGGCCAGAGCAACCGTCTTCCACACCCATTGCCTTCCCGGTGACGGTCTTCGTGCTGGAGGGCACCTTCACCTTGGATCTGCAGGGCCGCGAGACCGTGGTCGTGCCGGCCGGACGGGCGATGATCGAGCCGCCCAACGTGCCAATGACCGGCCACAATCGCAGCGCGACCGAGCCGGCCCGGGTGGTCATCTTCTACGTCGCCCGATCCGGGCACGCCCTTCCTGCAACCCCTTGGAACTAGCCGGCCAGCGCCCGAAGCCAGATCGCCCACGGCCCGCCGCGCCGGCATCGGGCGCGCCCACGGCCCGCGCGCCGAGATAGCTGGCGCGGGCCGACCCGCGGGATCATCTGTGCCGTGCGCGGCGGCGCCGTCCTCGGCGGCCTTTCGCGGGCGGCGGCGATCCCCGCCCATGGCAAAGGCCGCCACGGCCGGCGCCAGGGCGTCCAGCATGGTGCGGTCACCGGGCTTCGCGCCGCCGAGCTCGCCGATCGACGCCACGGACTGGGCGAAGGCCTCGGCCCAGTCCCGCGGCGTCGGCGTGGGCGGCAAGGCGCGGGCGGCGCGCAGCAGGGCCGTCGCGTAGAAGGGGCCGGAGCTGCCGGCCAGGGCCCGCCAGCAGCGTGCCCGCCATGGGCTTCGAGCGCGGTCGGCGGATCGGCCCAGGCGCCTTCGGGCAAGGCGCGCAGGGCTTCCGCGCCGCGCAGCATGCTGATGCCCAGATCGCCGTCGCCGGCCCGGCTGTCGAGGTTCGGTGAGGTGGGACTCGGCCGCCTCCAGCGCCGTCGCGACCCGCCATCGCCGCCTGCTTCAGCGCCAGGGCCAGCGGGCCGGCCGGCGGGAAGGCCTCAGGCAGCGGCTCGGGGCGCGCCGGGGCAGCATGTGGCGCGAGGGCTCGACCCCGCCCCGGACCGGGCCAGGCCGGCGCACGCCTCGCCATGGCTGTCGAGCAGCGCGAGGCGCGGGGTGTCCACCCGCAGCACCGAGAGCGAGACGCCCGGTCATCTCCAGCGCGGAGAGGAAGACGCCCCGCCCAGGCGCGCTCCACGATGAGCCCCTTGCCGCGCAGCGCGGCGAGCGCCCGGCGCGCAACGATGGCCAGCTCCATCGGCGGCGTGCCGCCCAGGGCCGTTGACCATCAGTACGACATGCTCGCCCGAGCGCAGGTGGCGATCCTCGACGATTGGTGGCGAGGATGCGGTCCACCAGCGCGTCGGCCGGCTGCATCGGGCCGCGCTCCACGCCCTGCTCGCCATGGATGCCCATGGCCGAGCTCGATTTCCGCCTCGCCGATCTCGAAGCCGGGACGCCCGGCGGCGGGGCACCGTGCAGGCGCCGAGCGCCACGCCCATGCTGCCCCAGGTTCTCGGCGGCGGCACGGGCCAGGGCCGCGACCTCATCGGCGACCTTCCTGCCCGAGGCGGCGGCCGCGCCGGCGATCTTGTGAATCAGCACCGTGCCGGCGATGCCCCCTGCGGCGATCGGGCGGCACCGTGTCGCGCAGGGCCACGTCGTCGGCGACGACCACGATCTCCACGGGGAATGCCCTCGGCGCGGGCCAGCTCGGCGGCGAGGCCGAAATTCAGCCGGTCGCCGGGTGTAGTTCTTCACGATCAGCACGGCGCCGGCCGGACCGGCCGCGGCGCGGGATTCCGGCCAGGACGGGCGTCCACGCTGGGCGAGGTGAAGACGTCGCCCGCGATGGCGGCGGGTCAGCAGGCCCGGGCCGACATAGCCCCGCAATGGGCCGGCTCATGCCCTGCGCCGCCGCCCGAGAGGATGGCCACATGGCGGTCGGCCGGAACCGGCAGTCCGGCGCGGACGATGACGTCCTCGTTGGCCAGCGAGGGGCCAGGCCGGGATGGAGGTCGCAGATGCCCTCAAGCATCTCGCGCACGACGTGGCGCGGGTCGTTGACGAGCTTCTTCATGTCGATGTCTCCCTATCGGGGCAGAGTGGCGCAGCGCGGCGGGTTCAGGGAGGGGAAATCACATCGCCTCGCCTTCGGCCTTTCGCAGCAGGTCGCGCAGGCGTTGGTTGCCGCCGGCCAGGCGGGGGTGCATGGCCAGCACCGTCTCATGGCTCAGCAGCGCGCCGCGATCATCGCCCGCCTCCTCCTGGAGGCGCGAGAGGCTGATCAGCGCGGGGAAGTGCCGGGGATCGAGGCGCAGGCATTCGCGCAGATCGGCGGCGGCGGCCACGCGGTCGCCGGCCGCCGCATAGGCCTGGGCGCGCCAGTGCCAGGCATCGGCCAGGGTCGGCGCGAGGGTGATGGCCGCGTCGAAATCCTCCAGTGCGTCCTGCGGCTGGTTGGCGCGGAGGTTGCGCACGCCCCGGTTCAGCAGCAGGCCCACGGCGGCGGTGGCCTGCCGGCCCCAGATCTGGCGGATGGCGGCCTCGGCCATCTGCGCGCCGCGGTCGTCGGTCGCCTCGCGCAGGGCCTCGAAGGCGCGGTCGAGGTCGCGCTCCGCCTGCGCCGGATTCGAGGCGGGCTGGGCGAAGGCGGCGGGGGCGAGGAGGAGCAGGGCGAGCAGGATGCGGCGCATGCCGGATTTTCCGCCCGCGCGCCCCGCGACGCAAGCGAAGTCAGCCGCGACCCATCACGAGGCCGGTTTCCCGCACGATCGACTTGAACTTCTCCAGCTCCGAGGCGGCGAAGGCCCGCGTGCTCTCGGGCGTCGAGGGCTCGGCCGGGTCCACGCCCGCATCGGCGAGGCGACGGCGCAAGGCGGGTTCGGCCAGGGCGTCCATGGCGGCCTTGTTCAGGCGGGCGAGGATGAGCGCGGGGATGTTCTTCGGCCCCTGGACGAGGTTCCAGGTGACGACGTCAAAGCCGTTGAAGCCGCATTCCTGCATCGTGGGCACCTCCGGCAGCAGCGGGTGGCGCGTCAGCGAGCTCACCGCGAGCGGACGCGAGGAGCCGTCGCGGACATGCGGATAAGCCGAGGCGAGCACCTCGGCCGAGAAGTCGACCTCCGCCTTGCGCATCGCCTCCAGCACGGCCGATCCGCCGCGATAGGGCACGTATTCCGCCCGGAAGCCCGCGCGATGGGCGAAGAGCGAGCCGGTCAGATGGCCGATGCCGCCCACGCCCGAGCTCGCCCAGAGCGGAGACGTCGCGCTCGCCTTGGCCGCGTTGACGAGATCCGCCAGGGTCCGATGCGGGCTGGAGCCGGGCACGATGATCAGCATCGGCCCGCCGCCCAGGATGGCGATGTGGGAGAAATCCTCCACGGCGTCGTAGCGCACGGTGTCGGGAAGGGCGGCCGGGTTGGTGCCCTGGCTGGAGGCCGAGAGCACGCCGATATTATAGCCGTCGGGCGCCTGGCGCGTGAGGAACTCCGCGCCGATCGAGCCGCCGGCCCCGGCGCGGTTGTCGATGACCATGCGCGCATTCGGACCCAGCTGCGGCGCCATCCGGTCGATCAGCAGGCGCGCGGCGATGTCGGTCGAGCCGCCGGCGAGGAAGCCGACGATCACGTTGATCGGCCGCTCGGGAAAGGCGGTCTGCGCGCGTGCGGGCAGCGCGAGCAGCGCGGGCGCGGCGAACAGGGATCGACGAAGCATCTTGGTTGCACTCCCGGTGTTATTCGGAAGTTAGAACGACTTAGCCGGGGCGGTCGAGGCCGGCGGGTTTCGGCCCGCCCGCCATCCAGTCGAGAAGCTGCACGGTGTGGACCACCGGCATCGCATCGCCCGCGAGCTGCGTCATGCAGCCGATATTCCCGGCGGCGACGACGTCGGCCTGGGTGCGCCGGATGTTCTCCAGCTTGCGGGACCGCAGCTGCCCGGCGATGACCGGCTGCAGGATGTTGTAGGTGCCCGCGCTGCCGCAGCAGATATGGCCCTCGGCGGGCTCCTTCACGGTGAAGCCCGCGCGGGTGAGCAGCTGCTTGGGCAGTGCCGTGATCTTCTGGCCGTGCTGCAGCGAGCAGGCGGAGTGATAGGCCACCGTCAGCGCCGGCTGCTCACGCGTCGGCGCATAGGCGAATTTCTCCAGCACCTCGGTGATGTCCATGGCCAGCGCGGCCACGCGCGCGGCGTCCTCGGCATCCGGCTCCTCGCGGAACATGAAGCCGTAATCCTTGAGCGTGGTGCCGCAGCCCGAGGCGTTCACCACGATCGCGTCGAGCCCCTGCCCCGCGATCTCGGCGGACCAGGCGTGGATATTGGCGCGCGCGGCCGAGATGGCGCGCTCGTGATGACCCATGTGATGCGTCAGCGCACCGCAGCAGCCCTGGCCGGAGGTGATCACCACCTCGATGCCCATGCGCGTCAGCAGGCGGATGGTGGCGGCGTTGATCTCGGGGTCCAGCACCTTCTGCGCGCAGCCCGTGAGCAGCCCGACGCGGCCGCGCCGCTCGCCCTCGGCGCGATGGATC
Source organism: Roseococcus sp. (assembly GCF_965227005.1). Taxonomy (NCBI): domain Bacteria; kingdom Pseudomonadati; phylum Pseudomonadota; class Alphaproteobacteria; order Acetobacterales; family Roseomonadaceae; genus Roseococcus; species Roseococcus sp. The sequence continues at coordinate 269,799 of NZ_CBDDFJ010000018.1, read as the reverse complement.
TGCGGCTCCTGAACGGGGTTCGGCGCGGGCAGGGATTTAGGGGCCAGCGCCAGCATGCCGCGCAGGCGCTGCGCGAGCATGGACTGGCCGGGGACCAGTGCCTCCATCGGGCGCGCGAGGGCCGCGGCCTTCAGCGAGAGGCGGAACAGCTTCGGGCTCGGCAGCACGCGGGCCAGCACGGCGCGCAGCATCCGCTCGGGCCAGGGGCGCTTATAGGTCGCCTCGATATAGGTCCGCGCATGGTCGACCAGGTGCATGTAGTTCACGCCCGAGGGGCAGGTCGTCATGCAGGACAGGCAGGAGAGGCAGCGGTCCACATGGCGGACCTCCAGCTCCGAGGCCGGGCGGCCGGATTCCAGCATGTCCTTGATGAGGTAGATGCGCCCGCGCGGCGAATCCAGCTCGTCGCCGAGCAGCAGGAAGGTCGGGCAGGTCGCGGTGCACATGCCGCAATGCACGCAGGTGCGCAGGATGCGGTTGCTCTCCGCGGTGTCCGGATCGCGCAGCTGCTCGGCGGTGAAGGTGGTTTGCATCGTCTAGGCCCGCATACGTCCAGGGTTGAGCACGCCAGCCGGGTCCAGCACCGCCTTCACGCGCCGCGCGATGGCGGCGAGCGGCAGCGGCTCCTCCGGCAGGACGGGAACGCTGGCGGCCAGCGTCGGAGGGGCGCGGAAGAGGGTGAAGGTGCCCCCGGAAGCGGCGGCCGCCTGCATCACCGCGCCATGGGCCTGGGCCGTGGCCGGGCCGGCGATCCAGACGAGCCCCCCGCCCCAGTCGAGCATCAGCTTCGCCGCGAAGGCCTCCTGCAAGGCGGCCACCGCGTGCGCGGCCTGCGAGGGCGCGAGGGAGAGGCGCCAGATGGCGTCCTCCGGCGCGGCGCCCAGCGGTTCCGCATCGCGGATGGAGCGCCAGAGCGGGCGCGGATCCTCGACCACCGTCACGTCCCCACGCGGCGCCAGATCCTCGCGCAGACGACCGAGGCGGTAGCTCACGCTTTCCGAAAAATCCTCGATGCGCGCCAAAGCGGTGAGGCCCTCGGCCCCCATCAGCAGCGCGGCGCCGCTGACGCCATAGGGCGAGCCCAAAGCGGCGCTCAGCGCGGCCACACCGGACGCCACATCCGGCACGCGGAGGGAGAGCGTGCCCGTCGCCTCGCCGGCCGGGAGCACCTTCAACGCCACCTCGGTCAGCACGCCCAGCGTGCCATGCGCGCCGCTCAGCAGCTTGCACAGGTCGAGACCGGTGACGTTCTTGAGCACGCGCCCGCCGGAGCGGAAGATCTCGCCATCGCCGGCGACCGCGCGGATGCCCAGCACATGGTCGCGCATCGCGCCCCACATGATGCGGCGCGGGCCGGAGAGATTGGTGGAGACCACGCCGCCCAGCGTCGCCGGCTCCTGCGTGCCGAAGAGCGCGCGCAGGTCGGGCGGCTCGGCGATGATGTGCTGGCCGTGCTCGGCGAGCGCGGCCTCGATCTCGGGGATGGGCGTGCCGGCGCGGGCGCGGATCATCAGCTCCGTCGGGCGGTAGAGCGTGATGCCGGTGAGGTTGCGCGTGGAGAGCGTGCTGCCTGCCTGCACGGGTCGCAGCATGGCGCGCTTGGTACCATGGCCCTCGATGGCGAGCGGCTGGCCGGCGGCATGGGCGCGCGCGACGACGCGGGCCAGGGCCTCTTCGGTCTCAGGGGAGATGATGTTCACGCCGCGATCTTCGGGTTGTCGTCGAGGGGGAAAACCTTCGCCGTGTTCAGCAGCCATTCCGGGTCGAAGGCGGACTTCACCTGGCGCTGGAGCGTCAGCTCGGCGCGGGTGAACTGCTTGGTCATCAGGTCGCGCTTCTCCACGCCCACGCCGTGCTCGCCGGTCAGGCAACCGCCGACCTCCACGCAGAGGGTGAGGATGTCCGCGCCGAAGGCCTCGGCGCGCCGGAAGCTGTCGGCGTCGTTGGCGTCGAACATGATGAGCGGGTGCAGATTGCCGTCGCCCGCGTGGAAGACGTTGGCGACGCCCAGGCCGTATTGCACCGACATCTCGTTGATGCGCTTCAGCACATGCGGCAGCTCGCCGGTCGGGATGGTGCCGTCCATGCAGAGGTAGTCGGGCGAGATGCGGCCCACCGCCCCGAAGGCGCCCTTGCGGCCCTTCCAGATGGCGGCCGACTGCTCGGCGCTCTCGGCCACCTTCATGCTGATGGGGTCGAACTTCGCGCAGATGCCGCGGATGCGGTCCAGCAGCATGTCCTGCTCGGCGATGCTGCCCTCGACCTCGATGATGAGCATGGCCTCGGCATCCAGCGGATAGCCGGCATGGGCGAAGGCCTCGCAGGCGTGGATGCAGGGGCGGTCCATGAATTCCAGCGCCACGGGGATGATGCCCGAGCCGATGATGGCATCCACCGCCGCGCCCGCGATCTCCACGCTGGAGAAGGCCGCCAGCATGGCGCGCGCGCCCTCGGGACCGCGGAGGATGCGGACGGTCACCTCGGTCACCATGCCGAGCTGGCCCTCGCTGCCGGTGATGAGGCCGAGCCAGTCGTAGCCCGCCGAGTCCAGGTGCCTGCCGCCGATCTCGATGACCTCGCCCTCGATGGTGACGAAGGTCAGGCCCAGCAGGTTGTTCGCGGTGACGCCGTATTTCAGGCAATGCGCGCCGCCGGAATTCATCATGACGTTGCCGCCGATCATGCAGGCGAGCTGGCTGGACGGGTCGGGCGCGTAGAAGAAGCCGTCGCCCGCCACGGCGTTGGTGATGCCGATATTGGTGACGCCCGCGCCGACGATGGCGTAGCGGTCCTCATAGTTGATCTCGCGGATCGTGTTCATGCGCATGAGGCCGATGACCACCGCATCGGCCAGCGGCAGCGCCCCGCCCGAGAGCGAGGTGCCGGCCCCGCGCGGCACCACGCGGATGCCGCCCGCATTGCAGTAGCGCAGCACGGCGGCGACCTCCTCGGTCGTGCGCGGCAGGACGACGGCGAGCGGAATCTGCCGATAGGCGGCGAGGCCGTCCGTCTCGTAGGGACGCAGGCGCAGCGGCTCGCCGATCACGGCGTCGGCGGGCAGCAGGCGCGCCAGGTCCGCGAGGATGGTGTCGCGGCGGGCGAGGATCTCGGGCTTGGGAGCCGGGAGCGGAATCATGACAACGGGGTCCGGACGTCTTCGAGGATGAAGATGTCGCTCACCTTGCCCGGCCGCAAGCCGTTGGCCCGCCCTATCTCCGGCGCGGGACAACGAGCCAGATCAGCCCGACCGCGATCACCCCGAAGCCGGCCAGCCCCGTGACCGGCACGCCGAAGAGGCTCGGCCCGAAATCCAGCAGGCGCGGCGCCATGCCCAGCGCGAAGGCCGCCGTCACGACGGCGACGGCCAGGCGCGTCGCGCCCCAGCGGATATCGGCGCCGATCCGGTCCAGCCCCCGCAGCTCGACCTCGGCGACGAGACGGCCCTGGCGCAGGCGCAGGGTCAGCAGGCGCAGCAGCCCCGGCGCCTCCCGCGCCAGGGCCAGCAGGTCGAGCCCCGCCTTGCCGCCCTTGGCCAGGAGGTTGGCGGGCAGGAAGCGCCGGCGCATCTCCTCCTGCACGAGGGGGGCAGCGACGCGCAGGGCGTCGAACTCGGGATCGAGCGCCCGCATCACGCCATCGGCGGTGATCAGCGCCTTGAAGAGCAAGGCGAGATCGGCCGGCAAGGCGAGCTCATGGGTGCGCGCCAGGGCCATGATGTCGGTGATGGCCACGCCCAGCCGCAGGGGTGGGGCGCCATGGCGCGCGACGAAGGCGTCACAATCCGCCTCCAGCCGGCCCAGATCGAGATCGGTGCGGCCGGACCATTCCAGCAGCTGGCTCGCGACCGCCGCCGCGTCGTGCTGGACGATGGCGCCCACCAGCGTCACCAGCTGCTCGCGCCGCCGCGCGCCGATGCGCCCGACCATGCCGAAATCCAGGAAGCCGACGCGGTCGCCCGGCAAGGCGCGGAGGTTTCCGGGATGCGGGTCGGCATGGAAGACACCGTCCACCAGCGCCATCCGCAGGAAGGCGCGCGAGCCACGCTCGGCCAGGAGGGGCCCGCTGTTTCCCGCCGCGGCCAGGGCAACAGGGTCATTGGGTGGGATGCCGTGCAGGAATTCCTGCACCAGCAGCCGCTCCGAGGTCCATTGCCCGTGGATGCGCGGGATGACGATCTCGGGCAGGTCGGCGAGGTTGGCGGCCACCAGCTCGGCATTGCGGCCCTCGGCCGAGAGGTCGAGTTCCTCGGCCATGGCGGCGCCCAGGTGGCGCAGGATCTCCACGGGGCGGAAGCGCGCGAGCTCGGGCCAGTTCTCCTCCACCAGCCCCGCCACATGGCCGAGCAGGCGCAGATCGGCCTCCACGCGGGGGCGGAGGTCGGGGCGGCGGATCTTGACCACCACCTCCTCGCCGCTGCGCAGCCGGGCGCGATGGACCTGGGCGATGGAGGCGGCCGCCAGCGGGACAGGGTCGAAGGCGGCGAAGACCTCCTCGGGCAGGCCGCCGAGGTCCTCCTCCACCTGGCCGCGTAGCTGGTCCCAGGGGACGGGCGGGACGGCGCTCTGCAGCTTCTCCAGCTCAGCGATCCATTCGGGCGGCAGGAGGTCCGCGCGGGTCGAGAGGATCTGGCCGAGCTTGATGAAGGTGGTGCCCAGGGCCTCGATGGCCAGACGCAGGCGCTCAGGTTGGGTCAAGGCCGGGTCGGCCTTCCCGGCTCCGCGCGGAAGCAGCGCGCCGAGCCCGAGTCGGACGGCGATGTCGCCTGCGCCGTGGCGCGCGAAGACCGCGGCGATCTCGGCGAGGCGCTTGCGGTCGCGCGCCGCCACCATGGTGGTTTCCAGCATGGTCACGCTGTCAGCCAAGGATCAGGCGGTAAAGGAGATAGAGGACGGCGAACCAGATCACGACCAGGCCGCCGAGAATCAGCGCCGCCGCGAGGAGCGGGCGCTTGAACCAGCGCTGGACGAAGACGTCGGCTTTCCCGCCCGCCTCGGCAGCGACCGCCAGAGGCAGGGACCGCGTGATGAGCGCCACGGCCGTGGGGACGATGATGGCATCGTCCAGCACGCCGAGGAACGGCACGGTGATCGGAATGAGATCGATGGGGCTGATGAGATAGAGCCCGGCCAGAAGGCTCGCGGCCTTCAGATACCAGGGCGTCGCGGGGTTTCTGATGGCGAATCCGAGAAGAACGGCTTCGCGGCGGAAGGAAAGAAACCGCTTCTTCAGAAAACCCGGTGCTCTCACGCGATCGGCTCCCACATGCCTTATGATGACATATGGGGAACGAAAGTCCCGGCAAAAACAGTCGCCGGGGCAAGCGGCCCGGAAAACCGGGCCTATGCCAGCCGGGACGGTCCCGGCCGGCCGGGCCTCAGCCCTGGCGCGCCTTGAAGCGGGGGTTCTTCTTGTTCAGCATGTAGAGACGGCCACGGCGGCGGACCACCACGCAGTTCTTGTCGCGCAACTTGGCGGACTTCAGGCTGTTGCGGATCTTCATGGCGCGGACTCACAAAACGCGAAAAGGGTTGCGGGGCAGACGACGCCGGCCCCGAGAAGGCAGCGAATTAGTCGGGCACACCGGCAGAGTCAACCGCCGGCGGCCCGATTCACGGCGCGGAAGGCGCCACACCCGGCGGAATCCCGAGCGCGCGCGTCCGCGTGACCTCGCGGTCCACCGCCGTCGGCGCCGGATACTGGCGCGGATAGGTCAGCGCCTCGCGCGGGCCCGGCGGGCGCGGCGGCCCGACCCGGCCGCAGGCGACCAGCGGCACCGAGGCCGCCAGGATGATCAGCAGCGCCCTCATTTCAGCCGTTCCTTCCATTCCGCCACCATCGCGCGGACGTTGTCCGGCGCCGTGCCGCCATAGGACCGCCGCGAGGCCACCGAAGCCGCCGGCGTCAGCACGCCGAAGACGCTGTCGTCGATCCGGGGCTCCACCTCGCGCATCTCCATGATGGTGAGGCCGGAGAGATCCACGCCCAGCCCCTCCGCCTTGGCCACCAGCTTGCCCGTGACGTGATGCGCGTCGCGGAAGGGCAGCTTCAGCTCGCGCACCAGCCAGTCGGCCAGGTCCGTCGCGGTGGAGAACCCCTGCCCGGCCGCCGCCGCCATCTTCGCGATGTTGGGCTGCATGTCCTTCACCATCGCGGCCGTGGCGGCGAGGCAGAGGGTCAGGTTCTCGGCCGAGTCGAAGACGCCTTCCTTGTCCTCCTGGAGGTCCTTCGCATAGGTCAGGGCCAGGCCCTTCACGACCGTCAGCAGGCCCACCAGGTTGCCGGTCATGCGGCCGGTCTTGCCGCGCACCAGCTCGGCCGCGTCGGGGTTGCGCTTCTGGGGCATGATGGAGCTGCCGGTCGTCAGCCCGTCGCTCAGCTTCACGAAGCCGAAGGAGGGGTTGGTCCAGATCACGATCTCCTCGGCCAGGCGCGACAGATGGACCGAGCAGATCGCGCAGGCGGCCAGGAATTCCATCGCGAAGTCGCGGCTGCCCACGCCGTCCAGGCTGTTGCGCGTCGGCCGGTCGAAGCCCAGCGCCTTGGCGGTCATGTGCCGGTCCGTCGGGAAGCCCGTGCCGCACATGGCGGCCGACCCCAGCGGGCTCTCGTTCAGCCGGGCCCGGGCGTCGAGCATGCGGCCCCGGTCGCGCCAGATCATCTCGGCATAGGCCAGCATGTGGTGGCCGAAGGTGGTCGGCTGGGCGGGCTGGAGATGGGTGTAGCCGGGCATGATGGTGCCGGCATGCTCCTCGGCGCGGGCGACGAAGGCCTTCACGCAATCGAGCATCTGGGCGGCCAGGCCGTCCATCGCGTCGCGGGTCCAGAGGCGGAAGTCGGTGGCCACCTGGTCGTTGCGCGACCGCGCGGTGTGCAGGCGCTTGCCGGCCTCGCCGATGCGGTCGGTCAGGCGGGGCCTCGATGTTCATGTGGACGTCTTCCAGCGCCTCGGACCATTCGAAGCGCCCGGCCTCGATCTCCTGGGCGATGTCGGCGAGGCCCTTCTGGATCGCGGCCTCGTCATCGGCGGAGATGATCCCCACATGCGCCAGCATCGCCGAATGGGCGAGGCTGCCGCGGATATCCTGCCGCCACATCTTGGCATCGAAGCCGATCGAGGCATTGATGGCCTGCATGATGGCCGAGGGGCCCTCCGCGAAGCGGCCGCCCCCATTGCTGATTCGTGTTGGTTTCGTTCGGGATGGACAAGGGGAGTACCGCTTCCGTGCTGATGTCGCGCCGCCGGCTGATCCAGGCTGGCATGGTCGTAGCCCCCGCCATTATGGCGACGCAAGCCGCGCGCGCCGCCGCCGGGCCCGAGCGCCTGCGCGAGGAGGCGCGCCCCCTGCCGGCCTTCACCTTCCTCGACGCCGAGGGCCAGGAAAAGACCGTTTCGGACTTCGCCGGACAGGGGCTGGTGCTCAACCTCTGGGCCACCTGGTGCGCGCCCTGCGTGGCCGAGATGCCCGCACTGGAGAAAATGGCGGCGGCGCTGGCCGGCGAGCGGATCGCGGTGCTGCCGCTCTCCTCGGATCGCGGCGGCAAGCCGGGTAGTGGACGCCTTCTACCAGCGCGTGGGGCTGACGGGACTGGGCGTCTGGCTCGACCCGCGCGGCGCGGCGGCGCGGGCGCTGGGCGCGCGCGGGGCTGCCCACGACGGTGATCGTGGACCGGACGGGCCAGGAGCGCGCCCGGCTGGAGGGGCGACGCGGCCTGGGACACGCCGGCCATGATGGCGGCGGTGCGGCGGCTGGTCGGCTAGGATTTTCGTCATGGCCAGCAGTACCGAAGGGCGCGGGGGATGTAGCGCCGGCCGGCGGCGACGGTGAGCAGCTTCCGGATGGTGCAGAGGTAGTCGATGGCGGCCCTTCGCAGGGCGCGCGTCGGCGGCATGCGCTGCGGAAGTGGCAGGGCGAAGACGATTTCGGACAAATCCGGATCGGGGCACATCCAGGGCGGGGCGGGCAAGCGCGCGCTTGAGGTTCAGGCGGCGGGCGAGAAGGATGATGCGCAGGCCGCGCAGCCGGGATGGCGCGGCGGGCAGCGCGGCAGATGGGGCCAAGGAGGTTTTTGATCGCATGCCCCTCGGGGGCGGCGGCCAGGGCCAGAAGCAGGTGTTCCCAGAGGCCCTGATGGGTGAGGCGGCGGAAGTAGCGCGAGATGGTGTCAGGCTTGCCGTGATGTTCGGGGAGGTCGCGCCAGGGGCCGTCGGTGGCGGCCACGCGGAAGATGGCGTCGAAGCGGGCGCGGTGGTCGCAGGGGCGGCCGGGGCGGGTGGCGCGGCGGACGTGGGGGAGGAGGGCGGCCCATTCGGCATCGGAGAGGAGAGTGTGGGGGATGCGGAGGGGAGCGGGCATGCCGCATTTTAGGTTAATAATCCTAAAATTGCAAGACCGCCTAAGGATCCCTTACGACACGGATTCCCTCCATCACGTTAATGCCGACCCTTCCCATAGGACACGCCTCGAAGGACCACTTCCCAAAACCACCACCCAGTTTGAAAAAGTGGCCGAATAATCCTTGTCAGATTCTGGCAGTCCATCCATCAACAATACGCGCCTAACTCCGCCAAACCCCCGAGGTAACCGCCCGTTAATCGAGATATCCGCATCTTTTCTTAACAAAGACCCTGCTTTCCCGAAATTCTGACCAATACTTTTGGGATCAACTTCAATATGGACATCCGGAATAATTATGCCGGTCCAATTATAGCCCTCATCGGCCTCAAAAAACTGAAATTTGTCCTGCTCGCCATTCAGAAATACTGCACATGGCTTTTCCTTTGTTCCACCTATTAAAAACGCATTTCCATCTGCCGAGATAGGGAGAACAAGGCTCAGGGGCGAAGCATGAGTGATATTTCCCACTGTAAATTCCCGCGGATGAATCAATATTTCCTCCAAAATTTCTATTTATGAAATTAAATACAATTATTCCATGTAAAGATGAATATCTATTTCTGATAATATCGTGATGGTCAACAAAATATCTCTTGAGGAATGACGATTTTATAATCACAACAACGCTAACTGCCGATCATCCGCCCGCCCATTGAACTGCCCGCAATCCAACCCCTTCGCCCACACCCGCTCCGCCATCCCCGCCCGCTTCACCGCCAGCGCGAACCTCTGCCCCAGCACTCCGGCATAGACCCCCTGCCCGCTCTGCCTCTGCCCGAACGCCGAATCATAAAGCTTGCCGCCCCGCGTCTGCCGCACCAAAGCCAACACCTTCGCCGCGCGATCCGGAAAGTGCTGGTCCAGCCATTCCTCGAAGATCTGCTTCAGCTCCAGCGGCAGGCGCAGCAGCACATAGCCCGCGCTATCCGCCCCCGCCTTGGCGCTGGCCTCCACGATCTTCTCCAGCTCGGCGTCGTTGATGCCCGGGATCATGGGGGCGGCCAGCACCGCCACTGGAATGCCGGCCGCCGAGAGCTGGCGCACCGCCTCCAGCCGCCGCAGCGGGCTCGCCGCGCGGGGCTCCATCACCCGCGCCAGCCTTGCGTCCAGCGTGGTGATGGAGACGCAGACGCGCACCAGGTTCTTGCGGGCCATCCGCGTCAGGATGTCGATGTCGCGGATCACGCCCGCACCCTTTGTGACGATCGTGACCGGGTGCGAAAAACGCTCCAGCACCTCCAGGATGCGGCGCGTCAGCCCCTGCGTGCGCTCGATGGGCTGATAGGGGTCGGTATTGGCGCCCAGGGTCACGGGCTTCGCCTTATAGCCGGGGCGCGACAGCTCGCGCGCCAGGATCTCCGGCATGTCGGGCTTGAAGAGGATCTTCGTCTCGAAATCCAGGCCGGGCGAAAGACCCACATAGGCATGGCTCGGCCGGGCGAAGCAGTAGACGCAGCCATGCTCGCAGCCCCGATAGGGGTTCAGCGAGCGGTCGAAGCCGATATCGGGACTGTCATTGTAGTTGAGCGCGGATTTCGCGGCCTCGCGCGTCAGCGTCGTGCGCAGCGGCGGCACGTCCTCGAGGAGGGCGCCCCAGCCGTCGTCGAAGGCCTCGGCGGACTGTGTCTCGAAGCGCACATGCGGGTTGGAGACCGCGCCGCGGCCCTTCTGGGCATGGGGATAATGAGCACCGTCGGGCATGACCGTGTTCTCTTCTTGTTCCTGTACGGAAGGTGGCGAATGCCCTCGCCTGCGTCAAGAACAAAAAGTGAATATGCCAGACCCTCAGGCGTGCCCCGCCTCGCCTGACAGCAGCAGGGGGTCGATGTGCAGCTTGGCCAAGGCGCGGCGCCACCGCGTGGCGTCCTCCCCGCCGAAGAGCAGGTCGTCATCCGCCGGCACGGACAGCCAGTCGTTGCGCGCGATCTCGCTCTCCAGCTGCCCCGCGCCCCAGCCCGCATAGCCGAGCGCCAGTAGCCCCTGGCGCGGCCCGCCGCCGGAAGCGATGGCCTTGAGGATGTCCAGGTTCGCCGTCAGCGCGTAGCCGCCCTCGATGGGCAGCGAGCCCTCGGCCTTCCACTCGCCGCTGTGCAGCACGAAGCCGCGGCTTTCCTCGACCGGGCCGCCATTGACCAGGCGGATGCTCCGCTGCGGCGGCAGCGGCTCCACGCCGACCTGCTTGAGCAATTCCTCGAAGGTGAGCCTGGGGATGGAATGGTTCAGGATAAGCCCCATCGCGCCGCCGGCGGAATGCGCGCAGAGGACGATCACGCTGCCCGCGAAATTCGGGTCGCGCAGGCTCGGCATGGCGACCAGCAGCTGGCCGGCGAGCTGCGTCTCCAGATCCTGGGAGGGCGTGGCGGCCCCGAAGGCCGATTTCCAGTCTTGTCTTGCCATGACGAGGAATGTGAGGTCGCGACATTGCCGGCGCAAGCGTGACAGGCCTTCCGGGACCGCCTACATATTTTGGAATATCCCCTCGGAGGAACACCCGGATGACGATCAAGATCGGCGACAAGATCCCCTCGGCCAAGCTCATGCAGGCCACGGCCGATGGTCCGCTGGAGGTTTCCACCGATGACCTCTTCGCCGGCAAGACCGTCGTCCTCTTCGGCGTGCCCGGCGCCTTCACGCCGACCTGCTCGGCCAAGCACCTGCCGGGCTTCGTGACCCATGCCGCCGAGCTGAAGGCCAAGGGCGTGGACACGGTCGCCTGCATCTCGGTGAACGACGTCTTCGTGATGGGCGCCTGGCGCAAGGACCAGTCGATCGGCGAGGAGGTCGTGATGCTGGCCGATGGCAGCGCCGCCTTCACCAAGGCGATGGGCCTGGAATTCGACCTGACGGCGCGTGGCCTGGGCGTGCGCAGCCAGCGCTTTGCCCTGGTGGCGAAGAACGGCGTGGTAACGCATGTGGCCGTGGAAGCCGCCGGCGCCTTCGAAGTGAGCAAGGCCGAAGCCGTCCTCGCCGCGCTCTGAGCCTGGCTTAGAAGTCCCGGGAAACGCCGGCCGCCTCGCGCGGCCGGCGTTTTTCGTCTCTAGAGCTTTTTCCGTTCGGACAGACTCACTTCAAAAGCTCTAACCTATTGTTTTCCGAGTATCTTCACCCGATCAGGTGAAGCAGCCTGACCGGGATCTGCTCTACCGGTTCGCCCGCGCGACGACCGCCTCGAACAGCACCTGGCAGCCGGCCTCGGCCTCCTCGGGCAGGATGCTCTCGGCCTCGTTGTGGCTGAGGCCGTCCTTGCAGGGGGTGAAGATCATCGCCGTCGGGATCAGCCGCGCCACATAGACCGCGTCATGCCCCGCGCCCGAGATGATCTCGCGCGCCGGATAGCCCAGCCGCTTCGCCGCCTGACGCACCAGGTCCACGCATTCCGCGTCGAAGGGCTGGGCGGGGATGACGAAGAGCTCCTTCAGTTCCAGCGCGCAGCCGCCCTCCTCCACCAGGGCCTTGGCCTCGGCGGGGAAGGACTTCGCGATGGCGTCGATCTGCGCGCCGTCCGGGTGGCGGAACTCGATGCTGAAGCGCACCTCGCCGGGCACCACGTTGCAGCTGTTGGGGAAGACCTGGAGGCGGCCGACCGTGCCGCGGCCGTCATCGCCGCGCGCGCGCATCATCTCGTCCACCTTGGCGATCACGCGGGCGGCGGCGACCAGCGCGTCCTTGCGCGTCGAGGGCGGCGTGGTGCCGGCATGGGCGTCCTGGCCGGTGATGACGGCGTCGTACCAGACCTGCGCCTGCGCGCCGGTGACGATGCCGATCTGCTTGCCCTCGCGCTCCAGGAAGGGGCCCTGCTCGATGTGCAGCTCGAAATAGGCATCGGCCGGGAAGGGCTTCGCCGCGTGCGCGCCCTTGTAGCCGATGGAGTCCAGCGCCTCGCCGACGCTCACGCCGTCGAGATCCTTCAGGCCATAGACCTTGTCCTGCTCATAGACGCCGGCCCAGACGCCGCTGCCCATGAGGGAGTGGCCGAAGCGGCTGCCCTCCTCGTCGGTCCAGTTCACCAGCTCGATCGGCGCCTCGGTCTGGATGTTGAGGTCGTTGAGCGTGCGCATGACCTCGAGGCCCGCGATCACGCCCAGTGCGCCGTCGAACTTGCCGCCGGTCGGCTGGCTGTCCAGATGGCTGCCGAGAAGCACGGGCTTGCGCGTCGGGTCGCGCCCCTCGCGGCGGCAGAACATATTGCCGATGGAGTCCACGCGGACGGTGAGGCCGATGGCCTCGCACCATTCGGTGAAGCGCCGGCGGCCGGCCTTGTCGACCTCGGTCAGCGTCAGGCGCTTCACGCCGCCCTTGGGCGTCGCGCCGATCTCGGCCATGGCCATGAGGGCGTCCCAGAGACGGGCGCCGTTGATCTTCTGGTTCGTGCTGCTGCTCATGCCGCGAGCTTAGGCGAGGATCGGAAAAGACGAAATCGGCTTGGGCCGGTCTACGGCCGCGGCACGCCCCTCCTCACGGCAGATCGAAGCGCACCGCGATGGCGGCGGAGGCGATCACCGCCCGGTCGTGGCGTCCTTCCTCCGGCACGTCCAGCCCGCCCTTCACCGCCTTGGCCGTGACGACGCCATAGGGCAGGGATTTGCGCACCGCCTCGATATCCACCTGGTCGGGCCGCTGCACGCCGATGGTCACCTCCACCTGCATCTTGTGGATGTCGAGGCCCAGGGTGCGGATGAAGGACAGCGAGGAATGATGCAGCGCGTCCTGGACCGCGCGCAGCGCCGCCTTGGTGTAGTCCCCGCCATGCAGGTCGTTGCCGGTCCCCATCTCGAGGATGATTCGCTTCAAGGCCATCTTCGCGCCCTCCCTTAGATGTCGAGGCGCACGATGGCGCAGCAATTGGCGATGACGGTCGATCCCGTGCCTTCGTCATTGGGAATCTCGAGCCCGCCCTCGACGACGGTCACCGTGCCCGTGCCGTGCGGCAGGATGGCCAGCACCTCGGCCTTGTCGACCAGCTCGGGCTTCGGCACCCCGATCAGCACCTCGACCTCCATGGCATCGACCGGCTGGCCGACGACGGCGCCGAGGGTGAGCGTGTTGTGCCACAGCGCGTCGCGCAGGGCGCGCACGGCCGCCTTGGTGTAATCCGCGCCGCGAATATCGGTGCCCATGCCGATTTCGAGCACCATGCGTTCAAACGCCATCATCGCTTCCTTGGACGCTGCCTCATTCCGCCCGAAGACGGCGGAGGCGGACGGTAGGACCTCGCGACGCCCCCTGTCCACGCCCGCCCGGGCGCGACACCGCCGCGGCCCCTCCCTCAGACCAGGGAGCGCGCCATCCCCGCCGTCCGCAGGGCATGCGACAGGAACAGTTGCGGGATCGCGTGATGCAGGTCCGTCCGCGCCGCGAGCGAGCGGCCATGATGCTTCAGGAAGGCGTCGGTGAAATGCACCCACATATAGTCCGGCACGCCCGCCGGATGGCCGAAGCTCACGCTGCGCGTCTCGGCCCCGTCATCGGCCGGAACACCCGGATGCTCCCCGGCATAAAGATCGCAGGGATGCACCGTGAAGCCCCAATAGGAGCGGATCACCAGGTCCGAGGCCGAGTTGAACCAGGCCCGCAGGTCGGTCTTGAACTTGCCCTCGCCGGCCGGAAAGTAGCAGTCGAAGATGAAGACGGCCTTCAGCAGCCCGGCGAGACGCGACGTCGTGACATTGCGCAGGACCTTGGCCAGGAACTCCCCGCCCTGGCTGAAGCCCGCCAGGGCGACGGAGCGGACGCCCCGCCCCACGAGGAAGGGGTTGCCGGCCCGCAGCCGCGCGTCGATCTCCTGCACCATCGAGGCGATGCCATTGGCGCTGACCAGGAATTCCGAGGGGCGGCCCGCCTCGCCGATCAGAAAGCACATGACCGCCGTCGACCGGGCCTGCTCGATGCCCGCGAGCAGCGAGGTCGCGCCGTTCCGGCTCAGATAACCCTCCACGACCGCCTTCGGCGTGGCGGCGTTGTGCTTCGGCGGCTTGAAATAGACGATGTAGTCGCCCGCGGTCGGCAAGGCGCGGCTGGGAACATAGGTCGCGATGAGAGGGTGGCCGCTTCGATGCTCGAAGAAGCGGAGCCTCGAGGGCTCGACGGCCACGTCGACCGGCCGGAGGAAGTCGTCGCTGTCGCGCGCGCGCGGCGGCGCCACCCCATTCCCCGGGCCCACCTTCGCCGGGCGGGGAAAGGCCTGAAGGGGATCGTCCTCGATCCGGTTGACGGCCTGGACCGGATCGAAGGCCGCGCCCGGCCCGACCACTTCCCGCAGCTGCGGCGCCAGGATCTCGAAGGCGACGACCGGGCCCGCGCGGGTGCTCACGCGGCGCACGAGGTCGTTCAGCGCGAGAACGGTGGGCAAAGGCGATGTCGGCAGGATCGAAAAGCCGATCTCGGTGTCGAAATAATCCTGCCCCGACAGCTTCAGCACGAAGCTCGCACCGATGAGGGACAGGGAAACGCGCGCCTGGAAGCCGGTCCCCGCCCTGGTCAGCGGGATGGCCTCGGCATCGGGGAGCGTGCGCCGCAGCGTCGGGGGCTTGGCGTGATGCGGCGTGGCATCGCCGGCCAAGGCCACGGTGAAGACGATGGTGACGTCCATCCAGGCCCTCCTTGCCCCCGAGGGGCGTGTCGGTCAGCGCTGGTGGGAGGGAGGCATCGTCGCGAGAGTCGGAAGGCTGGAGGTTGTTCGAGCGGAGAACAGCTTCATGTCTTTTCCCTCGCCAATTCCTGGCGAGGGCGATCCTAGCTGGCTCCGCTCGTTACATGCAAACGCATAAGATACCGGCGGCGAACCGCCGGCATTTTCCTACTTCGGCTGAAGCAGCAGCGCGAACTCCGGGATATAGGTCGTGAGCATCAGCACCACGAGCATCACCAGGATCTGCGGCCAGATCGCCCGCGAGATCCGCGCGAGCGACAGGCCGCTGATCGCCATGCCCACGAAGAGGCAATAGCCGATCGGCGGCGCCGCCATGCCGATGGCGACGTTCGTCACGATGATCGCGCCGAAATGCACCGGGTCCACGCCGAAGCGCGTCGCGATGGCGATCAGCATCGGCCCGAGCACGACCATGATGGCGATCTCGTCCATCACCGCCGCCAGCAGGAAGAAGGCGAGGTTCAGCGAGGCCAGGGCCAGCCACTTGTCGCGCAGGTTGTCCGCCATCCAGGCCGCGAAATCGACGGCGATCCGCTCCTGCGCGACCAGCACGCCGAAGCCCACCGACACCGCGATGATGGAGGTCACCATCGCGCTGGTCCGCGCCGAGCGGATGAAGAGTTCGGGCATCTGCCGCAGATCGAGCGTGCCGGTCAGCACGCCCACGACCAGCGCGTAGACGCAGGACATGGCGGCCGCCTCGGTCGGCGTGAAGACGCCGCCATAGATGCCGCCCAGCACGAAGACCGGCGAGAGCAGCGCCCATTTGCCGTCGCGGATGGCGCGGCCCACCTGTGACCAGCTCGCCGGTGCCATTTTCGGCACGTTGTTGCGGCGCGCATGGAGCCAGCAGACGAAGATGAGGCCCACCACGATCGACAGGCCCGGGATCACGCCCGAGAGGAAGAGCCGCCCGATCGACTGCTCCGCCACGATGCCCCAGATGACGAAGGCGATGGAGGGCGGGATCAGCGGCCCCAGCACGCCGGCCGAGACGGCGATGGAGGCCGCGAAGGCCTTGTCGTAGCCGGCCTTCACCATGGCCGGGATCATGATCCCGCCGATGGCCGCCGTCGTGGCCGGCGCCGAGCCGGAAATGGCGGCGAAGACCGTGGCGGCCAGCACCGTCACGATGGCGAGGCCGCCCGTGCGGTGGCCCACCAGGGTCGAGGCGACCTCGACCAGCCGCTGCGAGAGCTTGCCCGCGGTCATGATCTCGCCCGCCAGCATGAAGAGCGGGATGGCCAGCAGGCTGAAGGACTGCGAGCCGGCGATGATCTGCTGCGCGAGGAAGGCCGGCTCCATGTCGCCGGAGATCACCGAGCCCAGCGTCACGAGGCCGATGGAGATGGCGAAGGGGATGGCGCAGATGACCAGGAGCGCGAAGCCGCCGGTCAGAAGAAGTGTCACGCTCATGCTTCGGCCATATCAATGGGCGGCGGGGGAGGCAGGATGATCCGGCCCAGGGCGAAAAGGCAGACGAGCGCGCCGGCGATCGGCGCCATGCCGTTCAGCAGCTCGATCGGATATTCCACCGCGGCCGAGGTGCTGCCGCCGGTGAAGTCCATGAAGCGAAGGCCGGCCCAGAAGATCGCGCCGCCCAGAACCGCCGTCAGGAGGTTGACGACCACCTCCCAGGCCGCCGCGGCGCGCGACGGCAGGAAGTCGGTCAGCAGGGAAAGGCGCACGTGGAACCCTTCCCGCACGCCCAAGGCGAGGCCGCCCATGGTCGCCCAGGAGAAGGCCAGCAGCGCCAGCTCCTCGGACCATGGCGGCGGGCTCGAGAAGACATACCGCATCACCACCTGCAGGAAGATGAGCGCGAGCATGACGAAGGTCGCCAGGATCAGGCTCCACCGCAGGAGCGCGGCGAGCGCCCCCAGGCCCGCCGCGATCGGCTTCATCTCAGCGCGACGCCGCGAGCGCCTGGCGGACGACGTCCGCCCCGATCGCGCCGCGGAAGGATTCGTACATCGGCATCACGGCCGTGCGGAACTCGGCCGTGTCGTTGACCTGGTTCACCGTCATGCCCTTGCCGCGCAGGGATTCGACGATCTGGCGCGCGAAGGTGATCGACATCTCGCGCTGGCGCACCGTCGCCGCCTGGCCGGCCGCGCGCACCGCGTCGCGCAGATCGGCCGGGAGGCGCTCCAGGTTACGCTTGCTCATGAGCAGCGCGTTCATCGAATAGACGTGGTTGGTCAGCGAGAGATACTTGGTCACCTCGTTGTAGCGATTGGCGTCGATGACCGCGAGCGGGATCTCCAGGCCGTCGATCGTGCCCTGCTGGACGGCGGTGAAGGTCTCGCCCCAGGCCATCGGCACGGCCGTGCCGCCGAGCGCGTTGTACATGCCCACGAAGATCGGGCTCTGGATCACGCGGAACTTCACGCCGCGCACATCCGCCGGGCGGGCGATCGGGCGGACGTTGTTGATCATCTGGCGGAAGCCGCCCTCGGTATAGCCGAGGTTCACCACGCCGCGCGTCTCGAGGCGCGCCGCGAGGGTGCGGCCCATCTCGCCGTCCAGGCCGCGCTGCGCCGCCGCTTCGTCCGCGAAGAGGAAGGGCATGTCGTTGATTTGGAAGGCCGGCTCGATCTGCGAAATCACGGCATTGGTGATCACGGCGACATCGACCGTGCCCAGGCGCAGGCCGTCGAGCATCGGGCGCTCGTCGCCCAGCGCGCGGTTGGGGAAGAGCTGCACGTCGAGGCGGTTGTTGGTGAGCTTCTCCACCTCTTCCTTGAAGCAGCGCGCCGCATTGGCATAGGGATCCTGCGGACCCTCGCTGGTCGTCCAGCCCACGCGGATGATGGGGCGGGCCTGGGCGTTCGAGCGCCCGATGATGGCGAAGCTGGCGCCAGCCGCCAGCAGGGCACGGCGATGAGTGCGAAGCATGGATCTATTTCCCGACCGAGTGACGTTGCGGGCGACCTAAAGGGCCGGTGCGGTGCCGTCAAATCCAAACAGGGAGGCAGAGGGCGCGGCGGAGGCCCTCAGGGCCCCTGGTCCAGCCCCTCGCGCAGCGCCCGCCCCTCCGCGCCCGCCGGGTCGATCAGCCCCTCGCGCAGGAAGAGATCGATGAGCACGAGGTTCACGTTGAACTTCACCTCCTCCGTCTCGCGCACGAAGTCCAGCAGCCGCGCGGCGGGCCAGAGCTCGAATCGTTCCACCTCGTCGTCATTGGGTGTGGGGACGAAGCTCTCGGGGATCTCCAGGTCGAAGACGTGCAGCACGTCGCGCCGCAGGCCCTCGTCATTGGAGAGAATGTAGGAGAGCCGCCCCGTCCTGCGCGCCATCGCCGCCAGCTCCGGCGGCAGCGAGGCCTCCTCGCCCGCCTCCTTCAGCAGCGTCTCCTCCGGACCCAGACCGGCCGGGATGCCGCCGGCGACCAGGTTGTCCACCAGCCCCGGCGCCACCGCCTTGTCCCTGGCGCGGATGCCGATCCAGACGTGCAGCCCATCGGCGCGGCGCACCAGCCCGTTGAGATGCACGCCCTGGCCGATCACGCCGAATTGCGGAATCGCGCCGCGGTCCAGCGTGCCGAGCACGGGGCCGTCGGCCTCCGCGCGGATGTCGAAGAGCTCGCCGCGAATCCGTCCGAAGCCCTGCTTGGCCAGTTCGCGCGTGGTCGCCGCCAGTGCGTCGCTGCGCATCCCCGGCGTGCGCAGCCGGCCCGCCATCGAGACGCCGCGCCCCTCGAAGTGGAAGTCGCGCGGGAAGAAGGTGAGCGCGCGGGCCAGCTCCGCCGAGACCCAGCCGACCTGCTCCGCCCCGAAATGGAAGGGCAGCAGGTGGTTGGGCGAGGGCGTGTTGTTGCAGGCGTCGATGTGGCGGAAGAGGGGCTTGCTCATGCGCGGCCTTCTACCACACCCTTGATTCAGCGATATAATTGCCTGCGCATGCAAGGCATTCCGGCCCTATTGTCCGGCCGGCGGCTGGGCTAGCAGGCGATGCGGGTCGGATACGGGAATCTTCCTGCATCGCCCGCGTTGAAGACCTGGATCACACAATGTCAGCCCTTCGCGCGCTTCGGATTCTCGCTTTCGCTCTCGCCGTTTCCGCCGGCTCGGCCTCGGCCATGGCCGCCTGCACCGACGCCCAGGCCGAAGCCAAGATGACCGAGCTCACCAACCTCCTCGGCCCACTGATGACGCGCAACCCGACCCTGACCGGCACCATCGCCACCGAGATGCAGACCCTGATGCTGCAGCCCACCACGGACGAGACCTGCAAGACCTATGACCGCCTGATCGCCAGCGCCCGCGCCGGCCGCTGAGGCAGCAGGCCCTCCGGGCGCGAAGGCGCCTGGAGGGCCGACGCGGAAGACGCCCGTTCCCAAAAGCCCCATCGCGCGCCACATGGGGACCATGAGCGCGCAACCGTCCCGACACCGCCAGGCCCTCCTGGCCATCCTCCCCTATCTCTGGCCCCGCGGGGAGTTCGAGCTGAAGGCGCGCGTGGTGCTGGCCGTGATCTGCCTGATCGCGGCCAAGGCGGCCAATGTGCTGGTCCCCATCGCCTATGCCCGCGCCGTGGACGCGCTGACGCCCAAGGCCGGCGCCGCCGCCATTGTCGCGATCCCCATCGCGCTCGTCCTGGGCTATGGGCTGCTGCGCCTCACCGCCGCCGTGCTGAACGAGCTGCGCAACGCCGTCTTCGCCAAGGTCCAAGCCCGCGCCGGACGCCGCGTGGCGCTCGAGGTCTTCCGCCACCTGCACAGCCTCTCCATGCGCTACCACATGGACCGCTCCACGGGCGGGCTCTCGCGCGTCATCGAGCGGGGGACACGGGGCATCGCCACGGCGCTGAACTTCCTGCTCTTCAACATCATCCCCACCATCCTCGAGATCATCCTCGTGGCGGTGATCCTGTGGTGGATGTTCGCCGTCTCCTTCGCGGTGACGGTGCTGCTGACGATCGGCGGCTACGTGACCTTCACGCTGCTCTTCACCAATTGGCGCATCGCCTTCCGCCGCACCATGAACGAGACCGACCAGGAGGCGAACACCAAGGCGGTGGACAGCCTGCTCAACTACGAGACGGTGAAGTACTTCAGCAACGAGGAGCACGAGGCCCGGCGCTACGACGAGAGCCTGAGCCGCTACGAGCGCGCCTATGCCCGTTCCGAAGTCTCGCTCAACGCGCTCAACGCCGGCCAGGCCCTCATCATGTCGCTGGGGCTGACGACGGTGATGCTGCTGGCCGGAGGCGGCATCACGAACGGCACCATGACGGTCGGCGACTTCGTCATGGTGAACGCCTATCTGATCCAGCTCTATCTGCCGCTGAACTTCCTCGGCTTCGCCTATCGCGAGATCAAGCAGGGCCTGACCGACATGGAGGAGATGTTCCATCTGCTCGACGTCCCGCAGGAGATCGCGGATGCGCCCGGCGCGCCGGCCCTGGCCGTCGGCGCCGGCGCCATCGCCTTCCGCGACGTGCATTTCGCCTATCGCCCCGACCGCGAGATCCTGAAGGGCGTAAGCTTCGAGGTGCCGCCGGGCCGGATGCTGGCCATCGTCGGCCCCACGGGCGCGGGGAAATCCACCCTCTCGCGCCTGCTCTTCCGCTTCTACGACACGACCGGCGGCGCCGTGCTGGTGGACGACCAGGACGTGCGCGCCGTGACGCAGGACAGCCTGCGCCGCGCCATCGGCGTGGTCCCGCAGGACACCGTGCTGTTCAACGACACCATCCGCTACAACATCGCCTATGGCCGCCCCGGCGCGACCGACGCGGAGGTGGAGCAGGCCGCCCGCCTCGCCCAGGTGCACGACTTCGTGCTGAAGCTGCCCGAGGGCTACCGGACGCGGGTGGGCGAGCGCGGCCTCAAGCTCTCCGGCGGCGAGAAGCAGCGCGTGGCCATCGCGCGCACCATCCTGAAGGACCCGCGCATCCTCATCCTCGACGAGGCCACCAGCGCGCTGGACACCCGCACCGAGCAGGAGATCCAGGCTGCCCTGCGCGACGTCTCGCGCGGGCGCACCACCCTGGTCATCGCGCACCGGCTCTCCACCGTGGTCGAGGCGGACGAGATCATCGTGCTGGAGGATGGGCGCATCGCCGAGCGCGGGACGCATGGCGGGTTGATCGCCCAGGACGGGCTCTATGCCGAGATGTGGCGCCGCCAGTCCGAGGCGGTGGCGGCCGCCGAGGCGGCGGCCCTCGCCCAGGCGCAGGCCGAGTTCGGGACCGGGACCAGCGCGCGGGCGGCCGGAGAAATGACAAAGCTGTAATTCGAAGGTGGTTTTATCCCCCGAAGCGTCTCCGGGGCTTTCCCCGGAAATGTTTCCGTCCCATTTCCCGACGTGACTGGAGAGACATTCATGGATGACGAAGCCCCCGAGGATCTGAGCCACGCCGGCTCGGTCGTGGACAAGGCCATCGAATACATGCTCGAGCAGCAGATCGCCCCCGTCTCGGCCGCCTCGGCCCTGCTGGGCGGCGCGCTGGGCCTGCTCGCGCGCAACATGGACGACCGCGCCATCGCCGGCGTGCTGCGCCAGGCCCTGGCCAGCGTCGAGGCGGGCGAGCTGCGGCAATTGCCCACGCTGCCGAAGCGCTGACCCTCGACGCGCCGACTTGACTCACCCGCGCGGCTGTCGCATACGCCGCGCTCCATTTTCCACCCGCCGCGGGTCCTCCGTGTGCGACCTGATTGCAGGATCAACCATCATGGCTCGCCGCTGCGGCATCACTGGCAAGGGCGTTCAGTCCGGCAACAACGTCAGCCACGCGAACAATCGTACGCGTCGCCGCTTCCTGCCCAACCTGCAGGAAACCTCGTTCTTCTCGGACATCCTCGCGACCTCGATCCAGATCCGTCTGACCACGAACGGCATCCGCACGATCGAGCACAATGGCGGCCTGGACGCGTTCCTGCTGACCACGCCCTCGCGCAACCTGCCGCCCGAGGCCCTGATCCTGAAGCGCCGCGTCACGCGCGCCCAGGCGAAGAAGGCCGCCGCCGCGGCCGCCTGATCCGCCGCGGGCCATCCGGCCCGCCCAGCGAATCCTTTCTCGAAGCGGGTCCGGTTCAGCTGAACCGGGCCCGTTTTGGTGTTTGCGGTTAGCCGCGCGTTAACCTTTCGGCCGCATCCTCCGGGCATGACCCTGGATGCCCTGCATGCCTTCCTGATCGTCCTGTCGCTGTGCGGCGCCCTGGCCGCCCTGGCCTCCTCCTCGCGCGCCGCGCGGCTGTCGACCCAGCTCGTCACCCAGCGCGGCCTGGCCGAGGGCCGGGCCCGGAGCTTCGCCCTCGTCGCCCACGACATGCACGGAATCGGCCTCGCCTTGCTCGGCCGCGCCCAGCATCTGGGGCGCGAGATGGGCCCCGAATTCGAAAGCCAGGCCTTCGAGGGCGAGGCCCGGCTGCTCCTGGCGCTGGCCGATGCCGCCGCCGAGGAGGGCGCCAGCGCGGCCCTGGCGCGCAACCTCGTGGAAGAGCGCTTTCCCCTCGGCCCCGTGCTGCACGAGGCCGTGGCGCTCGCCGAAGCCCAGCTCGGGCCCGGTTCCCGTCATTGGCGCATCACGCCGGGGCTGGAGCGGCTGAGCATCACGGCCGACCGGCGCGCTTTGCGCGGCGCCCTGGTCCAGGTGCTCGGCCGCGCCGCCCGCGCGACCCTGCAAGGCGACTTCATCGACATCCGCGCCGATCTCCGCCCGCACGCGGCCTCCATCATCGTCGAGGATGAAGGGCTCGGCGTCGCGATCGAGGACCTTTCCCCGGCGGGCAATGACGGCACGACGGAGCGCACCCGGGGGCTGGGCTATGGCCTGTCGCTGGCGCGCTCGCTGCTGCGGGCCCACGGCGGCGAGCTGGTGATCGAGGCGGCGCCGGGCGTCGGCGCCCGCGCCTTCCTCTCGCTGCCGCCCGAGCGTGTCGGCGCGCTGGATCAGGCGATCGCGTAGAGCAGCAGCAGGGTCCGCTGAAAGGGATTCTGGTTGTCGTCGGAGATGAGCGCGACCAGGGTCCGCCCGCCATGCCGCACAGTGGCGACACCCTCCCAGTTCTCGGCCGGCGCGTCCGGCGGCAGTTCCAGCCAGGTTTCGGCCGTCAGCGGCGCGGCACCCGCGAGCGCGGCGGCGGGCAGGTGGGCGAGTCGCGCGGAAAAGCCGCCGAAGAGCGAGAACCGGCGCTCCAGCATCAGCGCCCCGCCCTGCGGAAGGGCGGCCGCGTCGGTGGGTTCCAGGCCCGGAGCGGGGCGGTATTCGGTGCGCTGCCAGATGGGGCGCGCGCCCTGGAAGGTGCCGATCCAGGCGGCCCGGCTCTCGGGATCGCTGCCCGCCAGCCCCTCGGCGACGGCGAGGAGGCGCCCGTCGGCCAGCAGGGTCAGCGCTTCCAGCCCGCCGTTGCGTGGCGCGGCCTCGAGGCCGGGGGGCGCGTCGAAGGGTTGGGACGGGCCGGCCAGGTCGCGGTAGCGCAGGATGCGGTGCGTGCGCTCCATGCCCACCAGCCAGTCGCCATTGGGCAGGCGGGCCAGGCTCTCCGCATCGGCCTGGGTGCCCTGCGCGAAGGGCGTGCCCCGGCCATCGCGCAGCGGGCCGAAGCTGGCCTCGCCCAGGCCGGCGAGCCGGCCGGACTCGAGTCGCAGCGGCGCGCGCCACCAGCGCCCGCGGTCGCAGATCGCCGTCAAAGTGAGGTCGGGGGCGAGGTTCAGCCCCGACAGCCCGCCGAAGCCCCAGCTGGAGGTGTCGAGCTCCAGCCCGCCGAGGGGCAGCAGCCGGCCGCTGCGCGGCATGGGCAGGTGGAGCGGCGTCGTGGCCGGGCTGGCCGCGACGGCCGAACCGACGGACAGCAGGGAAAGGCCCGCGAAGAGATGGCGGCGACGGATCAAGCCAGGATCATCCGGAGGTGCGCGGGCGGCAATGCCGGACAATCAAGGCGAAACGAGGGGCAAGGCGAAACGAGGGGCGCTGCCCCCCGCCTCAGGCGACCAGGGGCGCGCGTTCCGCCGTGGCGCGATGCCAGGCCTCGGCCGCATCCTCGTCGAAGAGCTCGGCAAGCTTCTTCATCATCGTGCCGCCCAGCTCCTCGGCATCCACGATCGTGACCGCGCGGCGGTAGTAGCGCGTCACGTCATGCCCGATGCCGATGGCGATGAGCTCCACGGCGCTGCGGCCCTCGATCTCCTTGATGACCTCGCGCAGGTGCCGCTCCAGATAGTTGCCCGGATTCACCGACAGCGTGCTGTCGTCCACCGGCGCGCCGTCGCTGATGACCATCAGGATCCGGCGATGCTCGGTGCGCGAGAGCAGGCGGCGATAGGCCCAATTCAGCGCCTCGCCGTCGATGTTCTCCTTCAGGAGACCCTCGCGCAGCATCAGCCCGATGGCCCGGCGCGAGCGCCGCATCGGCGCGTCGGCCGACTTGTAGATGATGTGCCGCAGGTCGTTCAGGCGGCCGGGATTGCGCGGCTTGCCCTCCTGCACCCACTTCTCGCGCGACTGGCCGCCCTTCCAGGCGCGGGTGGTGAAGCCGAGAATCTCGGTCTTCACCGCGCAGCGCTCCAGCGTGCGGGCGAGAATATCGGCGCACATGGCGGCCACCGTGATCGGCCGGCCGCGCATCGAGCCGGAATTGTCGATCAGCAGCGTGACGACCGTGTCGCGGAAATCGGCCTCGCGCTCGCGCTTGTAGGACAGCGAGAGCGTGGGGTTCGCGACCACGCGGGCAAGCCGCGCCACGTCGAGGATGCCCTCCTCCAGGTCGAAGTCCCAGGCGCGCTGCTGCTGCGCCATCAGGCGGCGCTGCAGACGGTTGGCGAGCTTGGAGACCACGCCCTGCAAATGCTGCAGCTGCTGGTCGAGCTGCTGGCGCAGGCGCGTCAGCTCGTCCGCGTCGCAAAGGTCCTCGGCCTCGACCACCTCGTCGAACTGCGTCGAGAAGGGCTTGTAGCGCGAGCTGTCGTCGGTCTGCGGGACTTCCTTGCGGGCCTGGGGCCCGCCGGGCTTCTCGTCGCCCTCGGCGGCGGCACCCTCTTCCTCGCTTTCCTCGGCCTCCTCATCGGCGGCCTCGCCCTCCATGGCCTCGGGCTCGGCGCCCTGCATGGATTCCTGTTCCTGCGACTGCGCCTCGCCGGCGCTGGACTGGTCCTGCTGGGAGGACTGGTCGCCGCCCTCGTCCCCCTCGTCGTCCTGGTCGGCCTCGCTCTCGATCTCGGCCTCGGCCAGGTCGAGCGCGGTCAGCAGCTTGCGCGCCGCGCGGGCATAGGCGCCCTGGTCCTCGGTCGAGGTGCTGGCCAGCTCCGACATCGCGTCGGCGGCCTTCTCGTCGAGCGTCTCGCGCCACATCTCCAGCACGCGCTGGGCGGCGGCCGGCACGGGGTCGCCGGTCAGGCGCTCGCGCGCCATCAGGGCCAGCGCCGTGTGCATCGGCAGCTGGTCCTTCCGCGTCATGCGGTCGTAGCCCTCGGCCTCGCATTCCTCGGCCAGGCGCGCGCGCAGATTGGCCGCGACGCCGGACATGTGGCGGCTGCCCACGGTCTGGACGCGCACGTCCTCCAGCGCGTCGAAGACCTCGCGGGCCTCCTTGCGGGAGGGCGAGCGGGCGGCATGGGCCGCCTCGTCATGGTGGCGCAGCTTGAGGGCGACGGCATCGGCCGCGCCGCGCAGCTTCGCCATCTCGGCGGGAGGGAGGGATCGGGTGGGCAGCGGCAGGCGGGCGCGCTTGCCGGAGACGCCGGCCGGCCCAGGCTGGAAGGCGACCTGCACCTCCGTCTGCTGGGCGATGGCGCGGACGACGCCAGCGGTTGCCCGCTTGAACTCTTCCTGCCGCGTGAGGTCCTGCTTCGACATGCATCAGCTCGTTGGATCGAGGCGGCGAAGGCGCCGCTCCACGTCAGGCATCGGGCGAGGCAGGGCGCGAGGGCCCTGCCTCCTCCGTCGTCTAGCTCGCCTTCTTGTAAAGGCCCGTCTCGATCTCGGCGTTGAAGCAGCGCTGGTAGTATTCCGCCACCGTCGAACGCTCGGCCTCGTCGCACTTGTTCAGGAAGGTCAGGCGGAAGGCGAAGCCGACATCGCCGAAGATGCGCGTGTTGTCGGCCCAGGTGATGACCGTGCGCGGCGACATGACGGTGGAGATGTCGCCGGCGATGAAGCCCGCGCGCGTCAGATCGGCGAGCGCCACCATGGCCTCGACCTGCTTCTTCATCTTCGCGTCGCCGCTGGCGCCGAGCTTGGCCAGCACGATCTCCGTCTCCTGCGCATGGGGCAGGTAGTTCAGGGTCGCGACGATGTTCCAGCGGTCCATCTGGCCCTGGTTGATCTGCTGCGTGCCGTGATAGAGGCCCGTCGTGTCGCCGAGGCCGACCGTGTTGGCCGTCGAGAAGAGGCGGAACATCGGGTGCGGGCGGATGACGCGGTTCTGATCGAGCAGCGTCAGCTTGCCCTCGACCTCGAGCACGCGCTGGATCACGAACATCACGTCCGGGCGGCCGGCGTCATACTCGTCGAAGACGAGCGCGCAGGGATGCTGGAGCGCCCAGGGGAGGATGCCCTCGCGGAACTCCGTGATCTGCTTGCCGTCCTTGAGGACGATGGCATCCTTGCCGATCAGGTCGATACGGCTGATGTGGCTGTCGAGGTTGACGCGGATGCAGGGCCAGTTGAGGCGCGCCGCGACCTGCTCGATATGCGTCGACTTGCCTGTGCCGTGATAGCCCTGGACCATCACACGACGGTTGAAGGCGAAGCCGGCGAGGATCGCGAGCGTCGTCTCCTTGTCGAAGCGATAGGAGGTGTCGAGCTCGGGGACATGCTCGGTGCGGACGGAGAAGGCCGGCACCTGCATGTCGATGTCCACGCCGAAGACCTCGCGGGCATTCACCGTGATATCAGGCATATTGACCGCCGAGGTGGGGCTCACATCGCCAAGTTGGGCCAGCTTCGTCATCACGCTTCCGCTTCGTTGCATTTGGGTGTTGAGGAGATGTTAGGGCAGCCCGCGCCGCACGGCTACCCGCCCACCGCAACCGGATTCACCCGGCATGCATCGGTTGCGCGGGCTCGGCGCGGCCCACGCGCTGGCGCAGCAGCGAATAGGCCCGGTTGATGTCCTTCAGGCGCTCTTCGGTGCTGCGGTCGCCGCCATTCGCATCCGGATGATAGCGCTTGGCGAGCTCCTTGTACCGGCTCTTGAGCGTGGCCGGGTCGAGCGGCCATTCCAGCTCCAGCAGGCCCAGGGCCGCCCGCAGCTCCGGCGGGGCCTCGTGGCGCGGCGGGGCGCGGCGCTTCTCGTGCAAAGCGGTGTCGCGCAGGATCCCCAGCGGATCGGCCATCAGGTCGGGATCGATCCGCGCGCTGCCGCCGAGGCTGCCGAGCGGCCAGGTCGGGCGCTGCCAGCCGGTGTCCGAGCGGATCGCGGTCTCGATCGCCGCCTCGCCCATGCCGCGATAGAAGTCCCAGCCGGAATTGTACTGGCGCACATGCTCCAGGCAGAACCAGAGGTATTCGCGCAAGGCGCGGTCCTTCGGCGCCCGGAACTCGCCGTGCTTTTCGCAACCCGAGGAGGCGCAGCCGCGAGGCGGCGCCTTGGGGTCGGTCTGGGGCTGGAAACTCGCGCGGCGCGCCATCCGGACTTTATGGTTGCCCGGAATGGGGTTGGCAACGTCGGCATGGCGGGCGAAAGCTGTGGACATGGATAATCGGGCCGATCGGATCCGGTCCGCGCTGGCAGCGCAATTCGCGCCGGTGCGGGTCGAGGTGGTGGATGACAGCGCCAAACACGCGGGCCATGCCGGCGCCGCGCCGGGCGGGCAGACGCATTACAGCGTCCTGCTCGTGAGCGAAATCTTCACGGGCATGAACCGCGTGGCGCGCTCGCGCGCCGTGCATGCCGCCCTGGAGGCCGAGTTCTCCGGCGGGCTGCATGCCCTGGCGCTGACGCTCCGGGCGCCATCGGAAGTCGGTTAGAGCGCGATCCGCTTGGGCGTAATCGCCGAAGCGGATCACGCTTCAGCCGCCGAGCCCCGGCTCGACCCGCACCACCGTCAGCCGACGCATCCGCCCGTCCTGGGTCGGCCAGTCGATGGACTGGCCTTGCGATAGGCCGATCAGCCCCGCCCCCACCAGCGACAGGACCGACACCCGCCCGGCCGCGATATCCGCCTCCCCGGGCAGCACGAGCTGGACGCGGCGCGTCCCCTCGGTGCCGGCCTCCTGGAACTCGACGCGCGAGCCGAGGGCGACGGTCGTGGCCGGCAGGTCCTCGGCCGGCACCAGCTCCGTGCGATCCGCCTCCTCGTGCAGCAGGCTGGCGACAAGCGGGCTGCGGCGGGCGGCGGCGTCGGCCAGCGCGACGAGCTGGAGATGTCCCTCCATGGACATCAGCAGGGGCGGGCGTTGAATCGCGTCGTGATGGGTCATCTCGAAATTTTCCTGTGACGGCCCGCGGACGCGCCGGAACGAGACGCGTCGGGGCCAGGCGCGTCGCCGCGCCGCTGAAGCCATGGGTGGTGAATGCCGTCCCGAGCGAGGTGCGCGCGTCAGGCGCGCGCGGCCCTCCCCGGGCTAGAGGCCCGCGATCAGGCGCCCCGCACGAGCGAGGCGACGTCCAAAGGTCGCGAGAGAGAAGAGCACAGGGCGAAGATGTCCCTGCGAAAGCCGGAAATCAAGATCGTCGTTCGAAAGCTCAGGCCGATGTCGGCGTCTCGGCGAGATCGCTCCATTCCGGCCACTTCTTGCGGACGACCGGGCTGTTCGTCGCATAGGCGTGGCAGGTGCCGAGCAGATGGGGCCGCTGGCGCGGCGCCCCCGCGGCTTCGGCGGCGCGCTGCGCCACCTGCTGGTCCCGGCGCATCGGCCAGACGGTCTGGAAGGCCACCGTCGCCATCTGGGCGATGACCTCGCGCAGATGGGTGCAGCCGAGCACCCCGCCCACCCGCTCGTTCACCGCGCGGTTGAAGCCCGCGCCGATGGTGAGGCCCGCGAGATGGGCGAAGCTCGGCGTCGCGCCCGGGCAGACGGCGAAGGGCGTGAAGTCCGACACGGCCTCGCAGGAGGCGATCTTCATGTCCATGTCGACCGTCATGCGGATCCACATGCCGTGCACCGGATCGCCCGGATGGACCTCGCCGCGATGCTCGGAGGGGAAGCTGTAGGTCTTGGTGTCGGTGAGATGCGCCTCGATATCGACCATCCCATCGTCGCGCGCATAGCCACGCAACGAGATGTCCCGCAGGTGCGAGAGTTTACGGGCGGAGGGGGCGGACAACGGCATCGCAACATAAGATAGTCCTTATGCCGCGATGCGCAAACCTCCGGACAAACCCGCCCTGGGAATGGCTGCCCCCCGCTGGGCGGTAGCTCTGGTGGCCGGCTCTGGCGGCCAGCCCTGGCCCGTGGTAGCCGCCTCCGGCAAATTCTCCCACAGAATCTCTAAGGGGCCGCCATGTCCGACCAGCCGATTCAGCTCCCCAACCCGCCCGCCGGCGAGCAGCTGCCGATCACCCTCAACATCCAGTTCACGAAGGATCTTTCCTTCGAGGTTCCCGGCGCGCCGGGCATCTACGCCACGCTGCGCGAGCAGCCGCGGGTGGACCTGGCGCTCGACGTCCAGGCCCGTCCGCTCCAGGAAGGCGAGAACGTCTACGAGATCGCGCTGATCATCCGCGCCGATGCGAAGACCTCGGACGGCACCCAGTGCTTCATCGCCGAGCTGACCTATTGCGGCATCTTCACGCTGAACGTGCCCGAGGAACATGTCGAGCCGGTCCTGCTGGTGGAATGCCCGCGCCTGCTCTTCCCCTTCGCCCGCAACATCCTCGCGGACGTGACTTCCGGCGGCGGATTCCCCCCGGTGATGCTCAACCCCATCGATTTCGTCCAACTGTGGCAAAATCGTCGCGGTCAGACGGCCGGCAACGCCTGACGTCCCTACAAGCCCTAGATGTCGCCGGGCCTGACCTGACGACATCTGGTGCAGGCCCATGCCATGAAATGATAGGTTGAGTTTTATCAACCTATGCACGCATAACTTGCATTCTGGTTGCCTGATCAGTTCTCCTCAGTCTGTCCTAGAGACGAGAGTTGATCAGCATGGCGCCTGTGCACCCGGCCGTTGCGTCTTCCTCCGCTCCCATCTTGCCTTTCCGGCGCGAACGCGCGCCGACGCCGCCACGACTTCATCTTTCTCCCCCGCATCTGGACGGGAGCGAGCTCGAATACCTGCGCGAAACCCTGGCTTCCGGCTGGCTCGCCCCGGCCGGCCCGATGCCGACGCGCTTCGAGGCCGCGCTGACCGGGACGATCCGGCTGCCCCACGCCCTCGCCCTCAGCTCGGGCACGGCGGCGCTGCACCTGGGCTACCGGATGCTGGGCGTGGAGCCGGGCGACGAGGTCTGGACCAGCACCCTCACCTTCGTCGCCACCGTCGCCCCCGCCGTGCAGATGGGCGCCACCCCGCGCTTCCTCGACGTCGATCCGGCGAGCTGGACGCTGGACCCGGATCTGCTGCGCGAGCAGCTCGCCGCCGCGGCCCGCCGGGGCCGGCTGCCGCGCGTCGTCGTCCCGGCCGATCTCTACGGCCAGCCCTGCGACATGGCGGCGATCCGCGCCGCCTGCGCCCATTGGGGCGTGCCGGTGCTCTCCGACAGCGCCTGCGCCCTGGGCGGGCTGCAGCACGGCCTGCCCGCCGGCCATGGCGCCGACCTCGTGGCGGTGAGCTTCAACGGCAACAAGATCGTCACGGCCGGCGGCGGCGGGGCGCTGCTCTCGGCTGACGGCGCGATGATCGCGCGCGCCCGCCACCTCGCCACCCAGGCCCGCGAGCCGGCGGCGCATTACCAGCACGAGACGACGGGCTTCAACTACGCCATGAGCTCGGTCCTCGCCGCCGTGGGCCTGGCCCAGCTGCCGAGCCTGGAGGAGCGCGTGGCGACCCGCCGCGCCATCTTCGCGCGCTATGTGGAGGCGCTGGGGCCCCTGCCCGGGCTGTCCTTCATGCCCGAGCCCGGCTGGGCGCGCGCCACGCGCTGGCTTTCGGCGATGCTGGTCGATCCGCGGCGCTTCGGCGGGGATCGCGAGGCCATCCGGCTCGCTTTGGCCGAGGAGGGAATCGAGAGCCGGCCGGTCTGGAAGCCGCTGCACCTCCAACCGGCCTTCCGGCACGCGCCCTCGGTGAGGGGCGAGGTGGCGGCGGGGCTCTTCGAGCGGGGGCTCTGCCTGCCTTCGGGCAGCGGGATGTCGGTGGCCGAGCAGTTCCGGGCCATCTCGGCGATCCGCGCGCGGCATCGCTGACGCGAGAGGCGCCTTGCGCATCCTTTACCTGCACCAGCATTTCTCCACGCCCGAGGGCGCGACCGGCACCCGCAGCCACGCCATGGCCCGCGCCCTCGCCCAGCGCGGCCATGCCGTGACCCTGGCCTGCGGCCAGTTCGCGGGGGCGGCGACGGCGCTGTCGGGCCCCTTCCGCCGGGGGCGGCGCTCCGGGCGCGTCGCGGGCTTCGAGCTGGTGGAATTCGCCATCCCCTGCGGCAATGCGATGGGTCTGGTCGCCCGGGCCAGCGCCTTCCTGCGCTATGCCGCGCGCGCCGGCGTGATGGCCGCGCGCGGCAACTGGGACCTCGTGATCGCCAGCTCCACGCCGCTGACCGTCGCCCTTCCGGCCCTGGCGGCGCGGCGGCTGCGCGGGACGCCCTTCCTATTCGAGATCCGCGACCCCTGGCCGGAGCTGCCGGCCGCGCTCGGCCTGCGCGCGCCCGGCGTCCTGCCGGCCATGGCGCGCCTGGCCGACGCGGCCTGCCGCCAGGCCTCGGCCGTGGTCGCGCTGACCGAGGGCATGGGCGCGACCGCCCTCGCCCGCGGCACGCCGGCCGCGCGGCTGCACGTCATCGGCCAGGGCTGCGACCTCGACCTCTTCGGCCCGCAGGTCGCGCCCTGGCGGCCGGAAGGGGCAGGCAGCCAGGAGATCCTGGCCGTCTATGCCGGCGCGCATGGCCGCGCGAACGGGCTGGGGCTCCTGCTGGACGCGGCGGCCCATCTGCGCGCGGCGGGGGAGCGCCGCGTGCGGCTGGTCCTGGTCGGCGAGGGCGGCGAGAAGCCGGCGCTGATGGCCGGGGCGGCGGCGCGCGGGCTGGCCAATGTCACCTTTCTCGCCCCCCTGCCCAAGCGCGAGCTGGCCCGGCTGCTCGCCGGGAGCCAGGCCGGGCTGCTCTGCCTCGCGCCCGTGCCGGAATTCGCCGAATGGACGGCGCCGAACAAGCTGATGGACTACCTCGCCGCCGGCCTGCCCGTGCTCTCCAACGTGCCGGGCGAGGCCGCGCGCCTGCTCTCGGAGGGCGCCGGCGAGACCTGCGCCGATGCGCCCGCTTTCGCCGAAGCCCTGACCCGCCTCGCCGCCCGCCCGACGCGGCGCGAGGCGATGGGCCGGGCCGCCAGGGAGCTGGCGATGCGCCGCTACGACACCCGGCTGACGACGGCGCGCTTCGTGGCCGCCGCCGAGGCCGCGGCAGCACAGGCGGGCGCATGATCCTGCTGCTCTCCGCCGCCCATCCGCCCGACGACATGCGGGTGGTCCGCAAGGAGGGCGCGGCCCTCGCCGCCGCCGGCTGGGCCGTGACGCATCTCTGCCCCGGCGCGGGCGGGCCGCTGCCGCCGGTCGCCGGCGTCGCGATCGAGACGGTCGTCGGAGGGTCGCGCCTGCGGCGGCTGCCGGCGCTCTATCGCCGGGCGGTGACGCTGCGCCCGGCCGTGATCCACGCCTCGGAGCCCGATAGCTGGGCCGTGGCCCTGCTGGCCGGGGCGCGGTGCGGCGCGCGCGTGGTGCTGGACGTGCACGAGCATTATCCCTCGCGCCTCGATTCGCGCCTGCCGGCCTGGCTGCGTCCCGTCGCGCGGGGCGCATTGCGGCTTGCCATGCGGGCGATGGGAGGGATGGCCGATGCGGTGGTCCTGGCCAAGGACGGGCTGGCCGAGGATTTTCCGGCCGGCACGCGCCTCGTCGCCGTGCGCAACCACGCCCTGGTTCCCGAGGGGCTGCCGCGCCGCGCCCATCGCGACGGGCCGGTCACCCTGCTGCACCTGGGCGCGGTCGGCGCCACGCGCGGCTGGCCGCAGCTTCTCGCCGCGATGGCGCTCGGCCCGCCGGAGACGCGGCTGCTCGTCCTCGGCCGCTTCACCGATGGCAGCGAGCCCGCCTTCCGCGCGGCGGCCGCCCAGGCCGGCCTCGCCGGGCGCATCGAGCTCGCGGGCTGGATGCCCGCCGAGGCCGCCCTGGCCCGCGGCGCGGCCGAGGCCGATGTGAACCTCATCCTCTTCCAGCCGGGCGAGGAGAACCATCGCCTCGCCCTCCCCCACAAGCTCTTCGACGGGATGGCGATCGGCCTGCCGGTCATCGCCCCGGCCTTCGCCACCGGCGTCGCCTCGATCGTGCGGAGCGCGGGCTGCGGCGTGCTGGTGGAGGCCGCCGATCCCTCCAGCATCGCCGCCGCCATCGCCGCCCTGAGCGACCGCGCGGCGCGGGTCCGCCTCGGCGAGGCCGGCTGGCGCGCGGCGCGCGGCGAATGGGGCTGGCCGGCCGAGGCGCAGCGCCTGGTCGCGCTCTATCGCGCCCTTCTGGCCGAGGGCCGGCACGCCGGCCGGAACCGAATGTTTGAGGCCGCCGTGCGAAGGACTTATAAGGCGCCGGATGGCTAAGGCCCCTTCACGCATCCTCCTGAACCTCTCGCTCGACGCGGCCCTGGCCGTCGTCGCGCTGCCGGTCGCGCTGCTCCTCGCCGGGCCTGGAAGCTGGCCCGAGGCCCCGTGGTGGGCGCTCGGCATTCCACTGGCCGCGCTCT
Organism: Roseococcus sp.; assembly: GCF_965227005.1. Lineage (NCBI taxonomy): Bacteria > Pseudomonadati > Pseudomonadota > Alphaproteobacteria > Acetobacterales > Roseomonadaceae > Roseococcus > Roseococcus sp. The sequence goes on along the minus strand of NZ_CBDDFJ010000018.1, from coordinate 235,975 downwards.
CCATGCTCGCCCCGGCCTGGGCGCTGGGGCTGCCGCAGCAATACTGGCGCTATTCGGGCGTGCGCGACCTGCTGCAGGTGCTCGGCGCCTCCATCGGCGCGGCGGTGCTCTTCACGGCGGCGCTCTGGCTGATCGGCGCCTGGCATTCGCCCAACCACGCCTTCCCCGCGCTGCACGCCATGGCGCTGACCGGGCTGCTCGGCCTGCCGCGCCTCAATGGCCGGCTGCGCACCATCCGCCGCATCGCCGAGGAATCGGGGACGCAGCCGGTGCTGGTGGTCGGCGGGGTGGATCAGGCGGACCTGTTCATCCGCGCGCTCGAGCAGGAGCGTAAGCCCGCCTATCGCGTGCAGGGCATCCTGGCGCGGCGCTCGCGCCAGGTGGCGCGGCGCATCCAGGGCCATCCCATCCTCGGCACCATCGAGGAGACCGATTCGGTGCTGGAGACGCTCCGCAACGAGGGCCGCCTGCCCTCCCTGCTGGTGCTCGCCTCGCCCGACCTGAACGGCCATGTGCTGGAGGCGCTGCTGGACGCCGCCGACCATCATGGCGTGCCCATCCGCCGCGCGCCGCAGCCCACCGTGCTGGGCCAGGCCGCGCGCCCGCAGGACACGACCAAGATCAGCCTGCGCCCCGTCTCCATCGAGGAGCTGCTGGACCGCCCGCAGGTGCCGCTCGACCGCGAGGGCATGGCGCGGCTGGTGCAGGGCCGGCGCGTGCTGGTGACGGGCGCGGGCGGCACCATCGGCGGCGAGCTGGCGCGGCAGGTGGCGGCTCTCGGGCCGTCGGTGCTGACGCTGCTCGATCACGGCGAATACGTGCTCTACGAGATCGACCTGGAGCTGTCGGAGCGCCACCCCAATGTCGCCCGCCGCTCGGTGCTCGCCGATGTGCGCGACGAGGCGCGGATGCGCCGCCTCATGGAGGAGATCCGCCCCGAGCTGGTGTTCCACGCGGCCGCGCTGAAGCATGTGCCGATGGTGGAGAACGACCCGCTGGAGGGCCTGCTCACCAACGCGCATGGCACGCGCATCGTGGCCGATACGGCGCGGGCGGCCGGCTGCTCGCTGATGGTCTTCATCTCGACCGACAAGGCCGTGAACCCGACCAGCGTGATGGGCGCCTCCAAGCGCATGGCGGAGATGTATTGCCAGGCCCTGGACCGCGAGGCGCGGCAGACCGGCCAGGGCATGCGCTGCATCACCGTGCGCTTCGGCAATGTGCTGGGCTCGACCGGCTCCGTCGTGCCGCTGTTCCGCCGCCAGCTGGAGCGCGGCGGGCCGCTGACCGTCACCCATCCCGACATGCGCCGCTACTTCATGACGGTGCGCGAGGCGGTGGGCCTCGTGCTCCAGGCCGCCGTGGTCGGCGCCGTGGACCGCGACGACGCGCCGCCGGAGCTGCGCGAAGGCGGGATCTTCGTGCTCGACATGGGCAGCGCGGTGAAGATCGTGGACCTGGCGCGGCGCATGATCCGCCTGGCCGGGCTGCGGCCGGACGAGGATGTGGAGATCCGCTTCACCGGGCTGCGGCCGGGCGAGAAGCTCTTCGAGGAAATGTTCCACGGCCAGGAGCCGCCGCGGCCGACGCAATTCCCCGGCCTGCTGGTGGCGACGCCCCGCACGGCCGATGCCGCGCTGGTGGCCCGCGCCCTGGACGAGATCGCGACGGCGGCGCGCGGCGGCCATGGACGGCTGGCCTTGGCGCAGCTGTCGCGGCTGGTGCCGGAATTCGACCACCAGGATGCGGCGACGGTGGCCCAGAAGGGCGGGGCCTGAGGGGTCCAAGCCCCGCATTAAGATTATTTCGTTTCGAAACCGTTTGACGTGGCATGGTTTCAGGGAAGGACACCCTCCGCGTCCGGCGGGTGCCTGTCCCTGGAGGCGGAATGCCGGATCCCCAAACGACGCGCCGTCAGGTTCTGGCCACGACGGCCGCCGCCGCCGCCCTCGCGGAACAGATCCAGCCGGCCCAGGCCGCGATCCTCCAGGGCGAGCAGCCCTTCTCGCCCCTGGATCACTCGCCGCCTGAACTGCCGGAGGGCCAGGGCTGGCTCTTCTTCACCCCCGAGGAGGCCCGCGCCGTCGAGGCGGCGGTGGAGCGCCTCATCCCCGCCGACGATCTGAGTCCCTCGGGCAAGGAGGCCGGTTGCGCCGTCTTCATCGACCGCCAGCTCGCCGGCACCCATGGCACCTCGGCCAAGCTCTACACCCAGGGCCCCTTCCAGGAGGGCACGCCCCAGCAGGGCGACCAATCCGCGCTCGTGCCGCAGCAGCGCTACCGGCGCGGCCTCGCGGCGCTCGACGCCTTCTGCCGCCAGCAACACCAGCGCCCCTTCGCCGAGCTGCCGCCCGAGACGCGCGACAGCATTCTCACCGAACTGGAGGGTGGGAAAATCACCCTGCCCGGCTTCGAGGCGAAGATGCTCTTCGAGGCGCTGCTCCAGAACACGATGGAGGGCTTCTTCGCGGACCCCATCTATGGCGGCAATCGCGACATGGTGTCGTGGAAGATGCTCGGCTTCCCCGGCGCGCGCTACGACTACCGCGACTATGTGGAACGCCATAACGAGCGGCTCGACCTCCCGCCCTTGTCCATCGCCGGACGCCCCGAATGGCGGCGGAGGAGCTGAGCATGGCCACGAAGCTTCCCCGCAAGGACGTCGTCGTCATCGGCCTGGGATGGGCCGGCGCGATCATCGCCCATGAGCTGACCGAGGAGGGCCTGGACGTCGTCGGCATCGAGCGCGGCCCCTGGCGCGACACGGCACGCGACTTCAACATCGCTTCCGCCGCCGACGAGCTGCGCTACAATCAGCGCCAGGAGCTGATGCTGCAGACGGCGCAGAACGCCATCACCGTCCGCAACAACCCCTCCGAAACGGCGCTGCCCATGCGCGCCTGGGGCTCCTTCCATCCGGGCAACGGCACGGGCGGGGCGGGCAACCATTGGGCCGGCATCAACTTCCGCTTCGGCCCGAGTGATTTCCGCCTGAAGAGCCACCTGCTGGAAAAATACGGGGCGGCCGCCATGCCGGCCGAGCTCACTTTGCAGGACTGGGGCACCGACTGGGACGAGATGGAGCCGCATTACGCAACCTTCGAGCGACTGGCCGGCATCTCCGGCAAGGCCGGCAATCTGGGCGGGGCGATCCAGGAGGGCGGCAATCCCTTCGAGGGGCCGCGCTCCAGCGAATATCCGACGGGCCCGACCAAGCAGCCCTATGCGCCGACGCTCTTCGCCAAGGCCGCGCGGGAGATGGGCTACAAGCCCTTCCCCGTCCCCTCGGGGCTGCTGTCGGAGGCCTATACCAACCCGCTCGGCGTCACGATGGGGCCCTGCACCTTCTGCGGCTTCTGCACCAATTACGGCTGCGCCAACTACTCCAAGGCCAGCGCCATCACGACGGTGCTGCCCGTGCTCATCCGCAAGCCCAACTTCACCGCGCGCACCAATTCGGAAGTGCTGCGCGTGACGCTCGACCCCGCGGGCCGGCGCGCGACCGGCGTCGTCTTCGTCGACACCTCCGGGCGCGAATGGGAGCAGCCGGCCGATCTCGTGGTCGTCACGGCCTTCACTTTCGAGAATGTGCGGCTGATGCTGATGTCGGGCATCGGCCAGCCCTATGATCCCGCCACGGGCGAGGGCACCACCGGGCGCAATTATTGCTACCAGACGGCCAACAGCGTGCAGATGTTCTTCGACGACAAGAACTTCAATCCCTTCATCGGCGGCGGCGCGATCGGCATGGGGATCGACGAGTTCAACAACGACAATTTCGACCATTCCGGCCTCGGCTTCTTCGGCGGCGGCAGCAGCCGCGTGACGCCGATCGGCGCGGCCCCCATCGGCAGCCGGCCGACCCCGCCGGGAACGCCGCGCTGGGGCTCGGAATGGAAGCGGCAGACGGTGAAGTCCTATGCCAGCAACATGTCCATCGGCTGCGAGGCCTCGAGCTACGCCATCCGCACCAACTACCTCTCGCTGGACCCGACCTATCAGGACCGGCTGGGCCGCCCGCTGCTGCGCGTCACCTTCGATTTTCCGGAGAACGACCTGCGCATGGCGCGCTGGTGCACCGCCAAGGTCGCGGAGATCGCCCGCGCCATGGGGCCGCGCCAGATCGTCGAGCGGCCGATGACGGGGAACTGGAACTCCGTGCCCTACCAGTCGTCGCATGTGGTGGGCGGCTTCGTCATGGGCGCGGATCCCAAGACGAGCGCGGTGAACAAATACCTCCAGAGCTGGGACGTGCCGAACCTCTTTGTGGTGGGCGCCTCGGCCTTCCCGCAGAACCCTGGCTACAACCCGACCGGCACGGTGGGGGCTCTCGCCTATAAGGCGGCGGCGGCGATCCGGGGCCCCTATCTGAAGGCCCCCGGCGCGCTGGTGCCGGCGTGAGGCGCGCGGCCGCCCTGGCGGGGATCGGGCTGCTGGCCCTGGCCGGCGTGGTGGCCCATGCGCGCGGCGATGCCTCCTTCGAGCAGGTGGAGCGCGGGCGCTATCTGGCCGTGCTGGGCGATTGCGCGGCCTGCCACACCGCGCCCGGCGGCCAGCCCTTCGCCGGCGGCGTGCCGATCGAGACGCCCTTCGGCCGCCTGGTCGGCGCGAACATCACGCCCGACCCCGACACGGGCATCGGCAATTGGACGCTGGCGGATTTCCAGGGCGCGATGTCGCGCGGCGTGGCCCGCGGCGGCGCGCATCTCTACGGGGCCATGCCCTACACCGCCTATACGCGCGTGACGGCGGCCGACAACGCGGCCATCTGGGCCTATCTGCAATCGCTGGAGCCCGTGCGCGTCGAGGTGGAGACAAACCTCCTGCCCTTCCCCTTCAGCATCCGCCTCAGCCTGCTCGGCTGGAACATGCTGAACTTCACGCCGGGCGAATACGTGCCCGACCCGCAGCAGAGCGAGGAGTGGAATCGCGGCGCCTATATCGTGCAGGGGCTCGGCCATTGCGGCACCTGCCACACGCCCAAGAGCCTCACGGGCGGCGACGTGAACAGCCGCTTCGTGATGGGCGGCGTCGTGGATGGCTGGCTGGCCCCCGACATCACCGGCCATCCGCACAGCGGCATCGGCGCCTGGTCCGTGGAGGAGATCGCGGAATACCTGCGCACCGGCGCCAACCGCTACGACATCGCGAGCGGACCCATGGCCGATGTGGTGCGCCACTCCTCGCAGCACTGGACGGAGGCCGATCTGCGGGCCACGGCGGTCTATCTGCGCAGCCTCGGCGGCCAGAGCGCGGCGCGGACGCCGGCTGCGGCCAACACGCCGGAGATGACGCGCGGCGCGGCCATTTATGCGGACCGCTGCTCGGGCTGCCATGTGGGCAATGGCCAGGGCATCGCGCGGCTCTTCCCGCGGCTGGCCGAGGCGCCGCTGGTCGTCCATGACGATCCGACCTCGCTGATCCGCGTGGTGCTGGCGGGTAGCCGGGCGGGAACCACCGATGCGCGGCCAACCGGACCGGCCATGCCCTCCTTCGCGTGGAACCTTTCCGACGACGAGGTGGCGGCGGTGCTCACCTATGTCCGCAACAGCTGGGGCAATGCGGCGCCGGTGGTGGCGGAGAGCCAGGTGCGCGATATGCGGCGGGCTTTGGAGCGCCGGTGATTTAGCTGGTTGCGAGGTGACCTTTGGACGGCGTCCGTGATTGGTTCATCCCCGCAACTGCGGGGAACACAGAGAGGCGATTGTCGCGAGCGTCGGCCCTTTCGGTACATCCCCGCGCCTGCGGGGAACACGATGCTGGTGGCGACGGCTACTACGCCCTCGGCGGTTCATCCCCGCGCCTGCGGGGAACACGGGACGGTGGGACACCATGGGACACCATATTTCGGTTCATCCCCGCGCCTGCGGGGAACACATTCGCCCTGGCTTTCTTGGCACGCCCCAAGGCGGTTCATCCCCGCGCCTGCGGGGAACACTTGTCGGGCCAGCAGAACGTCGGATAGGTCCACGGTTCATCCCCGCGCCTGCGGGGAACACCCGCTGGTCGATGCCACGGAGCGGACGGTTGCCGGTTCATCCCCGCGCCTGCGGGGAACACCCGCCAATCGTCCGGCACCTGATTGTCGAAGACGGTTCATCCCCGCGCCTGCGGGGAACACCCCCGCATTGGCGTGGACGCGTCACTGAGGCTCGGTTCATCCCCGCGCCTGCGGGGAACACCTGTCGTGTCTGGTGCCCAGGAGCAGCAGACCCGGTTCATCCCCGCGCCTGCGGGGAACACTACTTCGCCTTCTTCTTCTCGGCGGTCGCCACCGGTTCATCCCCGCGCCTGCGGGGAACACCACCGCGTGAGGCATTGGGGCGGCTCGCCGAACGGTTCATCCCCGCGCCTGCGGGGAACACGACCAGCAGCTCGTGCTCGCCGCCCCTAGCACCGGTTCATCCCCGCGCCTGCGGGGAACACCGTCAGCTTGCCAATGAGAACGGCTGGCAAATCGGTTCATCCCCGCGCCTGCGGGGAACACTCTTCCCAGAGCCTATTGAAAAGGCGCGCAGATTCGGATGTCAAAGATTCCACCAACTTTTTGACGCCCGATGGAGCCACAATTCCTACCACGCCATGAACGCCCTCAAGAGCAAAAAACCGCCCCTCCACCCCGCGGTCAAACCGCCGTGACATGCACCCCCGGCCGCCGCCCGCCATTCCATTCTCCCAGCGCCCGCTCGACCTGCGCTGCCAGTTGCAGCAGCAGCCCGTCCTGGCCGAGACCGCCGATGGCCTGGATGCCAAAGGGCAGGCCGTTCGCCTGCTCGCCCATGGGCAGCGAGATCCCCGGAATCCCCGCCAGATTGCACAGCGGCGTATAGGCGAAGATGCCCCAGAGGTTGGCGAACCAGTCCTGCACCGAGGGGTTGTCGGCGATGGTGAGGTATTCCGTCGTCCCGACCGCCGGCGTCGGCTTCGCGGTGATCGGCGTCAGGATCACGTCCCATTCCTCGAACCAGGCGCCGAACTGGCGCGAGGCGAGGTTGAAGCCCGCCTGCATCGCCGTCCGCTCGGAATAGGTTGCGCCGATCCCTGCCTCCCAGATGCGGATGTTCATCCGCTCCACCAGTTCGGGCGGCGGGCTCTCCAGCCCCTTGGCGCGCAGCAGGGCGGCGATGGTCTGGGCGAAATTGGTGATGTAGCAGGCCGTCTGCGCCGCGAAGGCCGCGCGGAAATCGACCTCGGGCACGACCCATTCCACGTGATGGCCGAGGCCCTCCAGCAGCCGCCCGGCCTTCTCCAGTTCGGCCACGAGCGCGGGCTCCGCGCGGTAGTCGCCCCATTCATGCGAGAGCGCGATGCGCAGCCGGCCCGGATCGCGCCGGATGAGCGAGGTATAGGGCTCGGGCGCGGTCCAATAGGGCATGAACTCGCCCGGCGCGCCGCCCCGGCAGGCATCCACGAAGGCGGCGGTGTCGCGCACGCTGCGCGTGTGGCAGCCCTGGATGGAAACGACGCTGGCGAGGTCCGAGCCATAGGGCGCGATGGAGAAGACCCCGCGCGAGGGCTTCAGCCCGATATTGCCGTTCCACCCCGCCGGGATGCGGATGGAGCCGCCGCCATCGGTCGCATGCGAGATGGGCGTGACGCCGGCCGCCACCAGCGCCCCCGTCCCCGCCGAGGAGCCGCCCGTGGTGAAGCCCGTGTTCCACGGATTGCGCGTGACATAGACCTCGGGATTCTCCGCCGAGGAGCAGGTGCCGAATTCCGGCGTCGTGCTGCGGCCGATGATGTTGAGCCCCGCCTTGCGGATGCGCCCGGCCAGGAAGCTGTCGGCGGCCGCGCGGTTCCCGCGCATGAGCTTCGAGCCCATCTCCTGCAGACGGCCCTTCAGCGTGGGGCCGAGGTCCTTCATGAAATAGGGCACGCCCGCGAAGGGCCCCGCGATCTCCGTGCCATTGGCCACCGGATCGGCGACCGCATCCCCAAAGACCTCGACCACGGCGCTGACGGCGGGGTTGATCTTCGCGACACCGGCCGCGGCCTGGGCCGCCAGCTCGGCCGGGGTGACCTCGCCCTTGCGGACGAGGCCGGCCAGGGCCGTCGCGTCATGGCCGGCCCATTCGTCCCAACTCATCGCCAAGGTCATGTCGGTCCACCCGTCCTGGAAGCGGGCAGCCTAGGACGCGGCGATGCGTCGGGACAGCCGGTCAGGCCGAGGTCGCCTGCGGCAGGCGGGCGATGACCTTGATCTCGAAGTCGAAGCCCGAAAGCCAGGTCACGCCCACGGCGGTCCAGTTGGGATAGGGCGCCTCGCCGATCTCGCGGAAGCGGACCTCTTTGACGATGCCGAACTGCGTGGCGGGATCGGTGTGGAAGGTGGTCACGTCCACCACGTCGCCGAAGCTGGCGCCGGCCGCCGCCAGGACCTTGCGGAGATTGGCGAAGGCCAGCTCCACCTGCTTCTCGAAATCGGGCTCGGGCGAACCGTCCTCGCGGCTGCCGACCTGGCCGGAGACGAAGAGGAGATCGCCCGAGCGGATCGCCGCCGAGTATCTGTTGATGTCGTAGAGGGCCTGCCGGCCGGCGGGAAAGATCGCGTCGCGCTTGGTCATGGGAGTTCCTTGTGAGGGGACCAGGGCAACTTGATATACGCCCCGTATGCGAGCATATTTAGGACATACGTCGCGTATGTCAATTCACATACGTCGCGTATGCGGAAATAGGAAGTTTGTCGTGGCCATGGGTCGTCGGGCGCTGATGATGGAGGAAACGCGGGCCAGGCTCATCCGCACGGCGCGCAAGGCCTTCGCGGAAAAGGGCTTCGCGGCCGCCTCGATGGACGAGCTGACGGCAGAGGCCGGCCTCACGCGCGGCGCGCTCTATCACAATTTCGGCGACAAGAAGGGCCTGCTGCGAGCGGTGATCGAGCAGATCGACGCCGAGATGCTGGCGCGGACGGGACTCGTCCGCGACCGCGCCGCCAGCCGCTGGCAATCCCTGCTTGACGAGGGCGCGGCCTATATCGAGATGGCGCTGGAGCCCGAGATCCAGCGCATCATGCTGCTCGACGGCCCGGCGGTACTGGGCGATCCCTCGCAATGGCCCAACCAGATGGCCTGCCTGCGGACGACCACGCAGGCGTTGCAGGCCCTGATCGACGACGGGACCATCAAGCCGGTGGATGCCGAGGCCGCGGCCCGCCTGCTCAATGGCGCGGCGCTGAACGCCTCGCTCTGGGTCGCCGCCTCGAAGGATCCGGCCGCCGTGCTGGGCAAGGCGGTCGAGGCCTTCCGGTTGCTCGCTGGCGGGCTGCTGAATCAGGCAGCGGCGTAGGCGCGCAGCAGGGTGTCGGTGGCGGCATCCACCTCGGCGACGATGGCCTCCTCCGAGGGGACCGGGATCAGCCCCAGCGCGACCTGGATGTACAGGTCGCCCCGCAGCAGGGCCGTGAATTGCGGCGCCGCCCGGCGCGGGTCGATCTCCGCGCGCAGCCGGCCGCGCCGCTGCTCCTCGGCGATCCACAACCCGATCCAGCGCAGCCCCGCCGCGGGCCCCGCTTCATAGAAGGCGTGGGCCAGATCGGGAAAGCGGCCGCCCTCGGCGAGGACGGTGCGATAGGTGCCGATGGCGGCCGGGCTGATCAGGAAGCGCAGCCAGAAATCCACCTGCCGGCGCATGCATTCGCGTAGCGGGGCGTCGTGGTCGTTGACGATCCGGCTTGCCTCGACCATCGCCACGCAGCGCTCGGCCACCACCGCGCCGAAGAGCGCGTGCTTCCCGGTGAAATAGGCGTAGAGCGTCGCCTTGGAGACCCCGGCCTCGCGGGCGACGGCATCCATCGAGACGGCGGCGAAGCCCTCGCTCGTGAAAAGCCGGCCGGCGGCGTCCAGCACCTGGCGGCGCTTGGGGGAAATCTCGTCGACGTTGTCCATCTGCGCACTCATGGCCCTGTTATGGGCATGGGCCGGCGCGGATTTCAAGACTGAACTGAACGGTTCAGTTTACTCTTGACCAAACCCGCCGCCTCCGCCATATGCGCCCACTGAACTGAACGGTTTAGTCCGATGAATGCCCAGACCCCTCAGTCTCCCGCCGTCACCCAGCAATCCCCGCCCGAGACGGCGGCGCGGAAGCCCTCGCTCTTCCGCCGGCTGCGCCCGCTGATCCTGCTGGTCGTGGTCCTCGGCGCCGCGCTGGGCGGCAATTGGTGGCTGAAGGTCGGCCGCCACATGACCTCCACCGACAACGCCTATGTCCAGGGCGACATCGTCCTGCTCGGCGCCCGCATCGAGGGCGACGTGGCCGCCATCCTGGTCGCCGACAACCAGCAGGTGGAGGCCGACCAGCCCCTCATCCAGCTCGAGGACCGCGACTGGCGCGCCCGGCGCGATTCCGCCGCCGCCACGCTGCGCCAGGCCGAGGCCGGCATCACCACCATCCACGCCCAGATCGAGCAGCAGCGCGCCCAGATCACCTCCACCGAGGCGCAGATCGCCCAGGCCGAGGCCGAGCGCGTGCGCGCCACCGCCGATGCCGGCCGCTACGGCTCGCTCGCCCAGTCGGGCTTCGGCAGCCGCGAGAATGCCGAGCGCACCACCGCCGACCGCCGCAAGGCCGAGGCGAGCGTCGCCGCCGCCCAGGCCGCCACCGCCGCCGCCCGCGCCGCCCTGCCCGTGCTGGAAGGCCAGCTCGCCACCGCCCAGGGCCGCCGCCAGGAGGCCGCCGCTCAGCTCGTCCTGGCCGAGAGCAACCTCGCCTATACCGTGATCCGCGCGCCCTTCGCCGGCCTCGTCGGCAATCGCTCGGCCCAGCTGGGGGCGCATGTGCGGCCGGGGCAGAACCTGATCGCCGTGGCCCCGCCGCCGGAGCGGCAATGGGTGGTGGCGAACTTCAAGGAGACGCAGCTGCGCGGCATGCACCCCGGCCAGCCGGTGACGCTGTCGGTCGATGCCGGCCCCGAGCTGCATGGCCGGGTCGAGAGCCTCGCCCCCGCCACCGGCTCGCTGTTCAGCCTGCTGCCGCCCGAGAACGCCACCGGCAACTTCACCAAGATCGTGCAGCGCGTGCCCGTGCGCATCGCCCTCGATGCCGGACAGGACGCCGCCGTGCTGCGCCCCGGCCTGTCGGTCGAGGCGCGGGTGGACCTGCGCGCCGATCCCTCCGCGCCCAGCGGCGTCTTCGCCGCCGCCGCCGCGACGCTGCGCCTGCGCTGAGCGGCTGATCCGGCAGGCCGCGCGCGATGTCCGCCACCACCCTGGGAGCCCCCGCCGCCCCCGCCATTCCGGCCGTGTCGCGGGAAAAATTCCTCGGCTTCATGGTGATGGTGCTGGGGATGTTCATGGCGATCCTGGACATCCAGATCGTCTCGGCCAGCATCTCCGACATCCAGGCGGGTCTCGCCGCCAGCCCCGACGAGGCCTCCTGGATCCAGACCTCCTACCTGATCGCGGAGATCGTCATGATCCCGCTTTCGGGCTTCCTGTCGCGGCTGCTCTCCACGCGGGTGCTCTTCACCATCTCGGCGGTGGGCTTCACGGTCTTCTCGCTCGCCTGCGCGACGGCGACCTCGCTGCCGCTGATGATCGCCTTCCGCGCCGCCCAGGGCTTCCTCGGCGGCGCGATGATCCCGACCGTCTTCGCCACCGCCTTCACGATCTTCCCGCCCCAGCAGCGCACGCGCGTCTCGGTGCTCATCGGCCTGACGGCGACCATGGCGCCCACCATCGGCCCGACGCTCGGCGGCCTGCTGACCGAGACCTTCTCCTGGCACTGGCTGTTCCTGATCAACGTGCCCTTCGGCATCCTCATCGCGACCGTCGTGTGGTCCACCATGCGCATCGACGAGGGCGACCGCAGCCTGCTCGCGCGCTTCGACTGGTGGGGCCTCGCCTTCATGGCGATCTTCCTCGGCAGCCTCGAATACGTGATGGAGGAGGGCCCGCGCTGGGAATGGCTGCAGGACGAGACCATCGCCCTTTTCGCCTGCGTCGGCGCGGTGGCGGGGACGCTGTTCTTCTGGCGCGCCTTCACGCGCAAGGACCCCATCGTCGACCTCTTCGCCTATTCCGACCGGAACTTCGCGGTCGGCAGCGTGCTGGCCTTCCTGCTCGGCATCGGGCTCTACGGCTCGGTCTATCTGATCCCGCTCTTCCTCGGGCGGGTGCGCGGCTTCAACAGCCTGCAGATCGGCGAGACGATGTTCGTCACGGGCCTGGCCATGTTCGTCGCCGCGCCCATCGTGGGCCAGATGGCCCAGCGCATGGACATCCGCGTCGTGCTGGCGATGGGCCTGGCCATCATGAGCTATGCGCTGTGGATCACCGCGGACCTCACCGTCCTCTCCGGCTTCTGGGAGATGTACTTCGCGCTCGGCCTGCGCGGCGTGGGCACGATGATGGTGATGGTGCCGGTGAACCAGATCGCGCTCGGCACCCTGCCGCCGGCGCGGCTGAAGAACGCCTCGGGCCTCTACAACCTGATGCGCAATCTCGGCGGCGCGGTGGGCCTCGCTTTGATCAACACGATCGTGACCGATCGCGGCGCGGCGCACCGGCTGCACATGGCCGAGCAGGTGAGCTCGGGCCGGGTCGTCGCGACGCAATGGCTGGAGAACCTGACCACCGCGCTGACGCCCCGTCTGGGCGAGGCGCAGGCGCAGGTGGCGGCGCTGCGGCGGCTGTCGCAGATGGTCGAGCAGCAGGCGCTGGTGCTCGCCTATAACGACGTGCTGCTGGTGATGTGCGGGCTCTTCGCGGCCGCGCTGCCGCTCGTTCTGCTGCTGCGCAAGCCCAAGGCAGGGGGCGGGGGCGGCGGGCATTGACGGCGCCGGCCGGCCGCCACCGGAGCGGCCTCAGCGAAGGGCCGGGCCGGAGAAGCGCGTGTAGAGCGGCATGACCTTCTTGTTGTTCAGTTTGTAGCCCATGTTGTGGGCGCAGAAGATCTCCGCCACGACCTCCTTGGGATTGGTCGCGGCATAGGGGCTGATCTCGCTATGGGCGAGCATCGTATCGGCCGCGCCCACCAGCCCGGCGCCGGCGGCGGTGGACCAGAAATAATCCGTGCTCAGCATGTCGTGCAGGACATGCCGATTTCATGCACGACGACCGTCGTGGTGTAGGTGCCCTTCTTCTTCCGATCGAGCTTATGGGCAATGCCCAGGGCGCCCTGCACCTGCCCGCCGTCGTAGACGGCATTGATGCCGAGAAAGATGCTGACCTCGAGCGTGCCGGCCTTGTTGCGGGCATAAGCCTCGGTGGGCGCCCGCAGGAACCCCTGCGCCTCGTTCGAGAGGAGAAAGGTGATCTGCTTCGGCAGGGGGTATCCCTTGTCCGCGAGCTTCGCGACGCCGGCATCGATCGCGGCGAGCTTCACCGCCGCATTGGGGTCGCTGAAGTTGTAGATCTTGCAGCCGACCCCGCGGATGTTCCGGGCGGTGCTCTGGCCCGGTTTCGACTGGATCAGCGTCATGGCGCCGACCCGGCGCGTGTCCATGGAATCCAGAATTTCCTGCGTCGGCATCGGCGCTTCCCTTCCCTCGGCCTTTCGGGAGACGTGGAACCCGGGCCAGCGCAAGGAATATGCATTGAAGTATAGATCTTTGCATTCAAATTTACGACGCGCCTCGCCTGGAATCCGGCAAGACGAAATTCCCCATTCGCACCACACGTTTCGATTTAGTTATAATTTGGCGATGGACCGTAGCGCTTGGTCACACAGCTTGAAGGGACTGGGGCTTGATCGATCCGCGCCCCTGGCTCACGAAAGCGCCATGAACGACCAGACCCGTCCCATCGCTCTCTTCGACATGCAGGCCCAGCAGGCGCTGATCCGCCCCGAGCTGGATCGCCGCATCGCGCATGTCCTCTCCTCCGGCCGCTTCATCAACGGCCCCGAGGTCGCCGAGCTGGAGCAGCGCCTCGCCGCCTTCGCCGGCTGCGCCCATGCCGTCGGCGTCTCCTCGGGCACGGATGCGCTGCAGATCGCCATGATGGCCGAGGGCATCGGCCGCGGCGACGCGGTCTTCCTCCCCGCCTTCACCTACACCGCCACCGCCGAGGTGCCGCTGGTGCTGGGCGCGACGCCCATCTTCGTGGACGTGGATCCCGACACCTTCAACATCGACCTCGCCGACCTCGAACGCCGCATCGAGCTGGTGATCAAGGAAGGCAAGCTGAAGCCCCGCGCCATCGTGGGCGTGGATCTCTTCGGCCTGCCGGCCGACTGGCCCGCGCTCAACGCCATCGCGAAGAAGCACGGCATGATCACGGTGGACGACGCGGCCCAGTCCTTCGGCGCGACGCTCCACGGCAAGGCGCTCGGCTGCCACGCGGATGTGACGACGCTCAGCTTCTACCCGACCAAGACTCTCGGCTGCTACGGCGATGGCGGCGCGATGCTGACCCAGAGCGCCGAGCGCGCCGAGCTCTATCGCTCGCTGCGCACCCATGGCGAGGGCGGCGGCCGCTACGAGGTGCTGCGCACCGGCATGAACGGCCGGCTCGACACGCTCCAGGCCGCCATCCTGCTCTGCAAGATGGACCTCTTCGAGCAGGAGCTGAAGGACCGCGCCAAGGTCGCCTCCTGGTACGCCGCCCGGCTCACCGGCAAGGTCGCGCTCCAGCGCACCTCCAACGAGGCGCAGAGCGCCTGGGGCCTCTACACCATCCGCCTCGCGGACGGCGGGGAGCGCGGCCGCGTGCAGGCCTCGCTCAAGTCGGACGGGATTCCCTTCGGCGTCTACTACCCCAAGCCGCTGCACCATCAGCCGGCCTATCAGGGCGCGCATGCGGCGGGGCTCTCGGCGGCCCCGGCGCTGACCGTCAGCGAGGCGCTGTGCCACCAGGTGATGTCGCTGCCCATGCACCCCTATCTCACCGAGGACGAGGTGGACCGCGTCTGCGCGGCCGTACTCCGGGCCGTTTAGCCGCACCGCAACTAAGGATTGCTTTGACGGCGCAATGAGCGGTTCCATGGGCTCTCCCCCGTGGAGTTCCGCCGCATGCGCCGTCGCTCTCTCCTCGCGGCCTCGGCCGTCGCCCCCAGCCTGTGGTCCGCCGGACCGGCCCCGCGCCCAGTCCGAGCCGGTGGATGTGCTCCTGGTCCTCGCCGTGGATGTCAGCCGCTCCGTGGACGAGGACGAGGCCCGCCTGCAGCGCGAGGGCTATCGCAGCGCGGTGAGCGACCCGCGCGTGGTGGAGGTGATCCGCCGCGGGATGATCGGGGCGGTGGGCCTCGCCTATGTCGAATGGGCGGGCTTCGAGTACCAGCGCCTCGTCCTTCCCTGGACCCGCATCGGCAGCATGGCCGAGGCGGACGCCTGGTCCTCCGCGCTGTCCGAGGCGCCGCGCAACTCGCTCTCCTGGACCTCGATTTCCGGCGCCATCGACTTCTCGCGCCGGGTGATGGCCGAGGCGCCCTTCGAGGGCACGCGCCGCGTCATCGACGTCTCGGGCGACGGGGTGAACAATTCCGGCCGTCCCGCCGATGCCGCACGCGACGAGGCGGTGGCCGAGGGCATGGTCATCAACGGCCTGCCCATCGTGAACGACCGGCCGACCTTCGGGCGCATGCCCGCCATCCCGCTCGACCAGTATTACCAGGAGAACGTGATCGGCGGGGACGGCGCCTTCCTGATCGTGGCCGAGGATTTCGAGGCCTTCGGCACCGCCGTCCGCCGCAAGCTCATCCGCGAGATCGCCTGAGGGGCCGCATTGACGCTCGGGGCGTCAGCGCGGACAAGTTTCGCATGTATCCCGCCCGACTGAATCCCCGCTCGTGAGCGAAAGGCTGCAAGCGGCCACCGTGCGCTGGGCCTATCGCTTCCTGCTGGGCCGCGATCCCGAGAGCGATGCCGTGCTCGACGCCTGGTGCGGCTCGGGCCGCGTCGAGGGCCTGATGGACGGCATCCTGACCAGCCCGGAGCTCGCCGCGCTCGCCCTCGCGGGCTTCCCCGAGCGCGGATCCTGGATCGAGGGCCCGGTCACGGAGGAGGCCGTCGGCGTGGTGCTGACCCTGCGCGACGGCGCCGCGCCCGGCCCCGCCGCCGTGGCGGAACTGCGCCAGCGCGCGCCCAGCCTGCGCGTCCTGCGCCGCGTGCTGCTGACCCACCCCGCGATCGACGCCCGCCTGCCCCGGCATGAGGGCCTGCGCCGCCGCGCGCTCCCTCTGCCCGGCGGCGAGATGACCCTGGCGGGCGACAGCCGCGATCCGGAATTCCTGGCCGCCCCCGGCCTCGCCCCCCGCTGGGCCGCGCTGCTGCGCGCCGCCTGGCCGGAGGGCGGCGAGGGGCGCGTGATGGTCGAGGACGGCGCGGGGATCGGCGTCGCCACGCTGGGCCTGGCCGCCGGCGCGCCGGCCCATGCGCGGCTGATCGCCCATGAGGCCGAGCTGCGCCGGGCGGCCCTGCTGGCGGAGAACCTCGGGGCCAATGGCCTCGCGCACGCCGCCTCGCGCGCCGTGCCGCTCGGCGATCTGCCGGAGCTGATGGCGCGAGAGGGCCTCGCCCGGCTCGACCTGCTGCGCCTCGGCGGTCCCGGCGCGGCGCGGCGGGCGGTGGAGATGGCGCCCTGGCTGCGGGAGCGCGGAACCCTCGTGCTCGTCAGCTTCGACCTGGCGGAGCTGGTGGCCGATCCGGCCGGGCCGCGCGCGCGCCTGGCCGCCTGCCGGGAGGCCTTCCCCCATCTCGTCGGCTTCGACGCGGCGCACGACCCCCAGCCCCTGCCCGACGAGGACGGCCTCGAGGCCGCGCTGCGCCGCGTGCTGCTGCGCCCCGACCGGCGGGACGAGTTCCTGCTCTGCCCCGATCTGGACTGGCTGGCGCGCTACGACCTCGGCTGAGGCCGGCGAACCCTGGCCTTCCACGCCGAAGGGCGCGATAGAGGCGGTGGATTTTCGGAAGGAATAAGTGGCGTGGCCGAGAAGAGAACGATCCTGGGCGCGGTGCAGGCGACGGCGGCATTGATGGGCCGCATGGCGGTGGACCAGCCCATGATCGACGCCGCCACCCAGGCCGCCGGCCTGTGCGTCGCCGCGCTGCGGGCCGGCCGCAAGGTCATGATCTGCGGCAATGGCGGCAGCGCCGCCGACGCCCAGCATTGGGCCGGCGAGCTCGTCAGCCGCTTCTATTACGACCGCCCCGGCCTGGCCGCGATCGCGCTCACCACCGACAGCTCGATCATGACCGCCATCGGCAACGACTACGGCTATGAGCGCGTCTTCTCGCGCCAGGTCGAGGCGCTGGGCGTGGCCGGCGACGTGCTCTTCGGCCTCACCACCTCCGGCCGCTCGCCCAATGTCCTGGCCGCGATGGTCGCGGCGAAGGCGCGCGGGATCACCTGCGTGGGCTTCACCGGCAACGGCCCGGGCGCGGCCGTGCTGGCGGAGCATTGCGACGTGACGGTGATGGTCCCCTCCCCCTCCACGCCCTCCATCCAGGAGGGCCACGAGGTGCTCGGCCATGCCATCTGCGCGATGATCGAGGAAGCGATCTTCCCCAAGGACGCCTGATGATGCCCACGGAAGCCCCCAGGGAAGCCATCGTCCTCGCGGGCGGATTCGGCACCCGGCTGCGCGCCGTGGTGAGCGACGTGCCCAAGCCGCTGGCCCCCGTCGCGGGGCGGCCCTTCCTCGCCTGGCTGCTGGACGCGCTGGAGCGCGGCGGGCTGAAGCGGGTGGTGCTGGCCACGGGCTATCTGGGCGAGATGGTCGAGGCGGCCATCGGCGCGCGGCATGGCGCGATGCAGATCGCCTATGTGCGCGAGGAACAGCCGCTGGGCACCGGCGGCTCGCTCTGGGCGGCCATGGCCGCGACCACGGGCGAGCGCGTCTTCGCGCTGAACGGCGACACCTGGCAGAGCGCGGATTACGCGGCCATGGCGCAGGCCGCGCCGGAAGCCGATCTGGTCTTCGCGGTGCGCCCCGTCGAGGACCGGGCGCGCTACGGCAGCGTCGTGCTGGAGGAGGGTCGCCCTCGTCGGCCTGCGCGAGAAGGGCGAGCACGGGCCGGGGCTGGTGAATTCCGGCATCTATCTGATCGCGCGCGGGCTGCTGGCCAAGCGGCCCGTCACGGGCGCCTTCTCCTTCGAGAAGGAGATCCTGGAGCGGCCGGAGGGCCTGGATGTCCGCGGCTTCGAGGTGGATGGCCGCTTCATCGACATCGGCACGCCCGAGGATTTTTCCCGCGCACAGACCGCGCTGCCGGAATGGTCAAAATAGAGGGCCCGGCCGCAACTGCGGCCGGCGCCGCCCCACTCGCCCTTCCGATCAGCGCATCAGTGCCGCGGCGAAGCCAAGGCGGCGGAGCCGCCGCCCGGCGTTTGAGGGCACGAAAAAACTAGCGATCGACCTCTTCGATCGCGAGCCCGAAGGCGCCCACGCCCTCGGAAAGCAGGTCGCCCAGGCCTTCGAGGCCGGCCAGATAGGTGCTGGCATCGCCCTTCACATTACGTTCGGCGGCGAGCTTCAGCGCCTCCGCCCACTCCTCGGCCTCGTAATCGCCGCGGCCGACCCAGGCGAGCGCGATGAGCGCCACCTGCTGCTCCTCGTTCAGCTCGTCGATATAGTCGGTGAGCATCTCCTCGGAGATCTCGTCCTCCTCATCGTCTTCCTCGGGCTCGTCCTCGTCGTCATCGCCCATGGCGGCCTCCTCGGCCTCCTGGACGGCATTGGCGAGGTCCACGACCGTGGCTACGACCTCCAGGCTGATGCCGAGATCGACCTCTTCGCCGTCATCTTCCGGTTCCGCCATAACTTCGCCTTTCCTCGTCTCGGCACGGGCCCCACGGCACCTCGCGCAAACGCGGAATGCCGGGGGTCGTTGCGCGTCGCAAGACGCCCGTCGCCAAATTTCCGCAGCCGGCCGGCGCGCCGAGTTTGATCCCGGAGCGCGGGCCTCCGCAAGCCTGGATCAGACGTCCCAGGCGGGGGCGAAGGCGGGGTTCACGAAGCGCCTGTCCTTCGGCAGGGCGGCGATCGCCTCGAGGTTGGTCTCGCTCAGCTTCAACTTCGCCGCCGCCAGGTTCTCCGCCTGCCGCTCGACGCCGCGCGCCTTGGGAATCGCCGAGACCAGGTTCTTCGAGAGCAGCCAGGCCAGGGCCACCTGCCCGGTCGTGACGCCATGCTCCTCGGCGATCTCGCGCATCACCGGGTGGTCCAGCACCTCGCCCTTGCCCAGCGGCGTGTAGCTGGTCAGCACGATGCCGCCGGGCTGGGTGACGTCGAGCAGGGTCTGCTGGTCGAGCATCACATGCTGCTCCACCTGGTTGCAGGCGATGGGCGCGATGCCCAGCGCCAGCGCCTGCTTCAGCAAAGCGGAGGGGAAGTTCGCCACGCCGACCGCATGCGCCAGCCGCTCCTCGCGGATCTTCGCCAGGGCCTCCAGCACCGAGGGCAGGTCCAGTTCGGGCGAGGGCCAGTGGATCAGCAGAAGGTTCACATAGGGCTGCCTGAGGCGCGCCAGGCAGTCTTCAAAGGCGGCGCGGAACGCCGGGCCCTTCGGCTTGTCCCACCAGACCTTGGTCGTCAGGAAGATCTCGCCGCGCGGGACGGAGGTGGCGGCCAGCGCCGCGCCCGACCGCTTCCTCATTGCCGTACATCTCGGCCGTGTCGATGTGGCGGTAGCCCATGTCGAGGGCGGTGCCGACCGCCTCCTCGCAATCGGCGCCCTTCATCGGCCAGGTGCCGAGGCCGAGCGCCGGCATGGCCAGGTATTTCGTCGTGAGGATCGGAACGCTCATCCGGGGCTGCTCTCCAAGGTCTGGAGGGAGAGCAAGCCGAACCGGACGAGACGTCAACTCCCCGCGTCTACTTCGCGGAGAGGTCCAGAAGCCCGCAGAAGCCCTTCTCGGTGCCGAAGGCCAGCAGCGTGCCGTTGGCGTTCCAGGCGAGCGCCGAGATGCCGCCCTCGCCCGGGGGCGCGACGGGGACGATACGGCCGCTATTGATGTCCGAGAGCAGGATCAGCCCGTCCTCGAAGCCGGCCGCCACCATCTCGTGCTGCGGGTGGCAGGCCACGCGGGTGCACATCACGCCATCGCCGCCGGCGAGCTCGGTGGGCGCCTTGCCCATCGGGCCACCGCCGAAGAAGGGCCAGAGCACGACGGATTCCGCCCCGCTCGTCGCCAGCCACTTTCCCTTCGCGGTGAAGGAGAGGCTGTGCGTCTTGGACGGATAGCCCGACATGCGCATGTGCTGCCCATCGGCCAGGCGCCAGCCATGCAGCGCCATCTCCTGCATCGCGGTCACCACATGCGTGCCGTCCGGATGGATGGCGATGGCGGCGTGGCTGCCCTTCCAGTCGAGCACGCGCGGCTTGTCCTCCTTCGCGCCGACGAACCAGAGCGAGGCGCCGTTGTAATGGCTCGCCGCGACGCGCTTTCCCTTGGCGTCGAAGGCGATGCCGCCGACCGTGGAAGGATGCGCGAGCGACTTCGTCACCTCGCCCTTGGCGTCGATGACATGCACCGCCTTGCCGACGCCGGCCGCGCGGATGCCGCTCTCGTGGGAGGCGACATGCTCGATCCACTTGCTGCCGAACTTCTGCAGCTCGGTCACGGTGCCGTCGGGGGCGATGCGCATCACGCGGCCATCATCGCCGCCGGTCAGCGCGCCGTCCTTGCCATCGGCGCAGAGCGAGAGCACCGCGCCCTTATGCGCCTCGACGCTCGTCCAGTCCCCGGCCCTGTCGGCGAGGTTCACCACATGCACGGTGCCGTCGCCCAGGCCGAAGCTCAGCGAACGGCCCTCGCGCCCGAAGGCCGCGCCGATGACCCAGGCGCCGAGCTGGCGGGTCGTGCCGCGTTCGGCCAGGAGGTAGTCGATCTCCGTATCCGACATCAGACCTGGCAGCCCTCGAAGCCGCGGCGAAGCTGCGGGCGATTCAGGTTGCGGCCGATGAAGACGATCTTGGACTTGCGCGGATCGCCCTCCTTCCAGGGGCCGATATAGTCGCCATCGGCGATCATATGCACAGCCTGGAAGGCGAAGCGGCGGTCCTCGGCGGGATAGGCCAGGATGCCCTTGGTGCGCAGCAGGTCCTGCCCCTTGGCGGCCAGCAGGTCGGTCATCCAGGTGTTGAACTTCTCGGGGTCGATGGGGTTCGAGACCTCGAAGGAGACCGAATTGATCTCGCTGTCGTGCTCGTGCTCGTTCTCGCCCGAGAGGAAGTCGGGCTCGTGGGCCAGGATGCGCTCGAGGTTGAAGGCGTCGCGGCCGATGACGCTGGAGATCGGCGCGTCGGAATTGGTGCTGCGGATCAGCTCGACGGTCGGGTTGATGGCGCGGATGCGGCGCTCGACCTCGACGGCCTCCTCCTCGGTCACCAGGTCCATCTTGTTGAGCAGGATGAGGTCGGCGAAGGCGATCTGCTCCTCGGCTTCCTTGGTGTCGTCCAGGCGGGCCAGCAGGTGCTTGCCGTCCACCACGGTGACGATGGCGTCGAGCTTGGTGGCCCGCTTCACGTCCTCGTCGACGAAGAAGGTCTGGGCCACGGGGGCAGGGTCAGCCAGGCCGGTGGTCTCGACGATGATGCCGTCGAACTTATCGCGACGCTTCATGAGGCTCGAGAGAATGCGGATCAGGTCTCCGCGCACGGTGCAGCAGATGCAGCCGTTGTTCATCTCGAAGACTTCCTCGTCGGCATCGACGACGAGGTCGTTATCCACGCCGAGCTCGCCGAACTCGTTGATCACGACGGCGAATTTCTTGCCGTGGTTCTCGGTGAGGATGCGGTTGAGCAGCGTGGTCTTGCCCGCGCCGAGATAGCCGGTGAGGACGGTGACGGGGACAGGCGCGGCGGTTTCGCTCATCGCGGGGAACTCCGGGGAATTAATGCTTCGGCCGCAATATGGTGCAGGGCGGCGAAAGGACAAAGTGCCGACCGGACAGGGCTGCGGGCGGCGCATGGCGCGTCGGTCAACGATGTGGCGCGCCGGGGGTTGAAGGGGCTCAACCCAGAGGAGGCCGCCATGACCACCGCAAAGCCCAATCCCGGCAGCTCGCGCAAGGGCGGGATCGACACCCGCAGCACCGACGCCAACGGCAAGCAGGCCGACGAGGTGAAGTCCCATGCGGAGAAGGCGGCCGAAAAGCCCGCCCAAAAATCGAATCGCGCCGGCGAGACGGCCGGCACGATGAAGGATCAGACCGGCCGCTGAGGCGGCCGGCCCGGGTCGCGCTTACGCGGCTTCCTTGTGGATCGCATCCGCCAGCGTCGTGAAGATCCGGTCCACATGGCTCTTCTCGATGATGAGCGGCGGGCTGAGGGCGATGATATCGCCCGTCACGCGCACCAGCAGCCCATCGTCGAAGCAGCGGTGGAAGACGCGCATGGCGCGGTCGCCCGGCTTGCCCTCGCGCGACTGCAGCTCGATGCCCGCGATGATTCCGTAGTTGCGGATGTCGATGACGTTGGGCGAGGACTTCATGGAATGCGCCGCCGCCTCCCAATAGGGCTCCATCGCCTTCGCGCGGCCGGGAAGATCCTCGCGCACATGGATGTCGATGGTCGCGATCGCGGCCGCGGCGGCCAGCGGATGGCCCGAATAGGTGTAGCCGTGGAAGAACTCGATGCCGCCGGCCACGCCGTTCACGATGGTGTCGTAGATCTCATCGCTGACCGCGACGGCGCCCATGGGCACGGCGGCATTGGTGAGGCCCTTGGCCATGGTGATGATGTCGGGCGTCACGCCCAGGCGCTCGGCGCCGAAATGGTTGCCGATGCGGCCGAAGCCCGTGATCACCTCGTCGAAGATCAGCAGGATGCCGTGCTTCGTGCAGAGCTCGCGCAGGCGCTCCAGATAGCCGACCGGCGGCACGAGCACGCCCGTCGAGCCGGCCACCGGCTCGACCATGACGGCCGCGATGGTGTCGCCATGCAGGGCGACCAGCTTCTCCAGCTCGTCGGCGAGGTGCGCGCCGTGGGCGGGCTGGCCCTTGGTGAAGGCGTTCTGCGCGGGCAGATGCGTGTGGGGCAGATGGTCCACGTAGGGGAGCATGGCGCCGAACTGCTTGCGGTTGCCGCCGATGCCGCCGACCGACATGCCGCCGAAGCCCACGCCGTGATAGCCGCGCTCGCGCCCCACGAGGCGGACGCGCTGGGCCTGGCCGCGCGCCTTCTGATAGGCGAGCGCGATCTTCAGCGCGGTGTCGTCGCTCTCGGAGCCGGAATTGGTGAAGAAGACGCGGTCCATGCCCTCGGGCGTCAGGTCCGCCACGCGCGCCGCGGCCTCGAAGGCGAGCGGATGGCCGAGCTGGAAGGTGGGCGCGAAGTCGAGGATGGCGGCCTGCTTCTGGATGGCCTCGACGATTTCGCGCCGGCCATGGCCGGCATTGCTGCACCAGAGGCCCGCCGTGCCGTCGAGCACTTCCTTCCCCTCGGGCGTGAAGTAGCTCATGCCCTCGGCCCGGGCGAGCAGGCGCGGGTTGTTCTTGAAGTACTTGTTGTCCGTGAAGGGCATGAAATAGGCGTCGAGGTTGTTCGGACGCGGGACGGAAAGCTCGTTCATCGGCGGAGACCCTGGCAATGTCGGGCCTCAAGCTAACCCGGAGCGGCATGAATGTCGTCAGCCCTCCGGGGTGGGTTCGCCGAAAATCCTCAGCCCCTTTCGGCCAGCGCCTCCAGAACGGGCAGGAGATGCGGGCGCAGGGCGCCGTAATCCTCGCTCATGGGGAAGTGGCCCAGGCCCTCCATGATCTTCGCCACCGCGCCGGGGATGGCGGCGGCGGTGGCCAGGGTGTCCTCGGGGCGGCAGGAATAGTCGTGCTCGCCGGTCAACAGGTGGACCGGGCAGCGGGTGGTGTCGATCCGCGCCAGCAAGGGGCGCAGGTCGCCCTCCTCCTTGTAGAAATGCAGGTCGCCCCGGAAGACGCCGGGGCCGCCCTGCATGTAGTGCCAGAGGGTCTCGTGCCGGTCGGCCTCGGGCGCGGTGGGGGCGATGAGGCCCGAGACGGCCGCCGCGCAGACCTCGCCGCCATGCACCTGGGGGTGATGCAGCATGGTCGTGTCGTAATAGGGGTGCACGAAGGCGCTGCCCTGGAGGCCGATGACGCCACGCAGCTCGCCGGCATGGCGCGCGGCCAGATTCAGCACGATGCGCCCGCCGATGGAGCAGCCCATCACCACCGGCCGCTCCGCGCCCAAAGCGGCGCAGAGCGATAGGGCGAAGCCGGTATAGGCGGCGGTGGTGAGGCGGTATTCCTCGCGCTCCCAGCCCGGCGGCGGCGAGGACTTGCCGTGCCAGGGCATGTCGGGCGCGATGCAGCGGAAGCGGCTGGTGACGGCCGGATCGTTGAGGACATGGCGCCATTGCCGCGCATCGGAGCCGGCCGTGTGGAGCAGGAGCAGCGGGATGCCGGCCCCGGCCTCCTCGATGAAGACGCGGTGCGGGCGGCCCTCCAGCTCCATGTGGAAGTAGCGGCCGGTGACGGCGTCGTAGCCGGGCTCGAACGCCGGCAGCGCCGCAGGCGCGCGAGGCGCAGCAAAGGCCGCCTTGAACCAGGGCAGATAGGCGAAGAACAGCCGCGTATCGCCCTCGATCGTCACGGCTCCATACCGGCGCAGGGCCAGCAGGTCGCCCCAGCGCGGCGGCGGCGGATCGGCGCTGAACTTCTCCCAGCCCTCGGCCGTGAAGCGCAGCGCGATGTCGTAGCGCGCCATCACCCCCGCGGGCTCGAAGGCCACCACCATGCCGTCCCGCACAGTGAAGCGCGTCAGCGCGCCCCCCGCATCGAGCAGCACCACCGCGTCCAGATCCCGGCCCAGGCGCGCATTCGAGAAGCCGGAGAGGGGCATCAGGTGCGGACCAGCGCGCAGCCGCCTTCGGCCATCGGCCGGAAGGACTGCTCGGGCGGCACGGATTGCAGCAGCTTGAAGTAGTCCCACGCGCCCCGGCTCTCGGCGGGCGTCTTCACCTGGAACAGGTGCATGGAGTGGATCTTGCGGCCATCCGCCCGCACCGTGCCCTGGCCGAAGAGCGGATCGTCCGTCGGCATCTCCTTCATCCGCCGGACCACCGCCGCACCATCCGCCTTCCCCTGGGCCACGCCCAGCGAGGCCACGGCCTTCAGGTAGTGCAGCGCCGCCGAATAGCCGCCGGCGTGGATCATGCCCGGCCGCTGCCCGCCGCGCTCGCGCACGAAGCGCTCGGTGAAGGCGCGGGTGCCGTCGTTCATGTCCCAGTAGAAGCTTTCCGTGACCAGCAGCCCCTGGGCCGCCTCCAGCCCCAGCGCATGCACGTCGTTGACCTGGGTGAGCATGGCCGCGATCCGCATGCCGCGCCGCGTCAGCCCGAACTCGGCCGCCTGCTTGATGCTGTTCACCGCGTCCGCGCCCGCATTGGCCAGGCCGAGCACCTTCGCCCGGCTCCCCTGCGCCTGGAGCAGATAGGAGGAGAAGTCCGCCGTGCCCGGGAAAGGATGCCGCACCGAGCCGACGATCCGCCCGCCCGCCGCCGTCACGAAGGCGCTGGTGTCGCGCTCCAGCGAATGGCCGAAGGCATAGTCGGCCGTCAGGAAGAACCAGGTGTCGCCGCCCACCTGCACCGTGGCCGTGCCCAGCGCATGGGCCAGGGACCAGCTGTCATAGACCCAATGCACGTGGTTGGGGCTGCACGCCCGCCCCGTGAGGTCGCTCGAGGCGGGGCCGGTGAAGAGCGCGACCTTGTTCTTCTCCTTCACGATGTCGATGATGTTGAGCGCCAGGGCGCTCATCGGCACGTCCAGGATGGCGTCCACGCCCTGGGTGTCGAGCCAGGAGCGCGCGGCCTGGGAGCCGACATCCACCTTGTTCTGCGCGTCGGCCGAAACGATCTCGACGCGGATGGCGGGGTTCGCCTTCATGAAATCCTCGGCCGCGAGGCGCGCGCCCGCGAGGCTGCCGGGGCCGGTATTGCCCGCATAGGGCCCGGCCATGTCGCTCAGCACGCCGATGCGGAGCGTGCTGCCCTGGGCGCGGACCAAGGCCGGCGCGGCGACGAGCGGAAGAGCGAGCGCGGCGCGGCGGCCGACCATCATGGACATTCTTGTGATCCCGTTTCCAAGCTTTTGTTTTATCGCGGGATTCAGACCTCCGGCACCTTCGTGCCTTCGGTCATCCCGCTTTATGCCCGGACCGTGGCATGCGCTTACCCCTTTGCCCAGGCCGCAGCCCGGCTAGTATACACGCCTCAAAGTAGGACATCCCGGTGCTCGCCACCTCGCCCCAGTTCAAGGAAAACGCCCGCCGGGCCATGGCCGATCCCGGCCTGCAAAAGGCGCTGACCACCGCGAAGGGCGCCTTCCTCCAGCGCCGCGCCGTGGCCGTGGGCAATCTGCCGGAGTTCGAACAGCTCCGTAACATCGGGCGCGACATCAAGAACCACGCGCTGGCGAACCTCGACTTCTACCTCGAGACCTATGCGGCCAATGTCGAGCGCGCGGGCGGCAAGGTGCATTGGTGCAGCACGCCCGAGGAGGCGCGCGCGGCCGTCCTGAAGATCTGCCAGGACGCGAACGCCAAGACCGTCACCAAGGGCAAGTCGATGATCTCCGAGGAGCTCGGGATCAACGATCATCTGGAGCGCCACGGCATCGCGCCGGTCGAGACGGATCTGGGCGAATACATCATCCAGCTCCGCAAGGAGACGCCGTCCCACATCATCGCGCCGGCCTTCCACCTCAACCGCGAGGATTGGGAAGAGAGCTTCCGCGAGATGCACACGGACCTGCCGAAGGACCGCGTCTTCCACGAACGCCGCGACCTGCTGACGGAAGCGCGCACCAGGCTGCGCGACAAGTTCCTCACGGCCGATGTCGGCATCACGGGCGCGAATTTCCTGATCGCCGAGACCGGCTCCTCGGTCATCGTCACCAACGAAGGCAATGGCGACCTGACGCAGACCCTGCCGCGCGTGCACATCGCGCTGGCCAGCATCGAGAAATGCGTCCCCACGCTGGAAGACGCGACCTCGCTCCTGCGGCTGCTCGCCCGTTCCGCCACCGGCCAGGACTTCTCCGTCTACACCACCTTCAGCACGGGCGTGCGGCGCGAGGGCGATCTCGACGGGCCGCAGGAATACCATGTGGTGCTGATCGACGGCGGCCGCTCCGACATGATCGGCACCGAGTTCCAGGACATGCTGCGCTGCATCCGCTGCGCCGCCTGCATGAACCATTGCCCGGTCTATGGCGCGACCGGCGGGCATGCCTATGGCTGGGTCTATCCGGGCCCGATGGGCGCGGTGCTGACGCCCTCGCTGATCGGCGTGGAGAAGTCCGGCCACCTGCCCAATGCCAGCACCTTCTGCGGCCGCTGCGAGAGCGTCTGCCCCGTGAAGATCCCGCTGCCCAATCTCATGCGCCATTGGCGCGAGCGCGAATTCGAGCGGCATCTGCGCCCCGGCGCGCTGCGCACCAACCTCGACATCTGGGCCTGGTTCGCCAAGCGGCCGGGCCTCTACCGGGCGGCCACGCGCCTGGCGATCGGCACGCTGGGCCTGCTCGGGCGCGGCAAGGGCGCGTTCAAGTCGCTGCCCATGGCCGGCGGCTGGACCGAGGGGCGCGACCTGCCCGTCCCGCAGGGCGGCACCTTCATGGCGCAGTACAGGAAACGCCAGCGCGAGGAGGCCCTGCGGCGATGAGCAAGGACGCCATCCTCGGCGCCATCCGCCGCGGCCTGCGCCGCGGCGAGCTGCCGGAAGACCAGAAGGCCATGCTGCGCGCCCGCATGTCCGCGCCGCCGCGCCACCTGATCCCCGCCCGTTCGCGCGTCTCGCGGCCGGAGCAGGTCGCCCTCTTCATCCGCAACATCGAGAAGGAGTTCGGCAGCGTCGAGCGCATCCCCGACCTCGATGCCCTGCCCGCCGCCGTGGCCGATTATCTCGCCGCCCAGAACCAGCCGCCGCGCTTCGCCATGGCGCCGAACCCCGAGCTCCAGGGCATCGACTGGTCGAGCCGGCCGATGCTGCAATTCGAGGCCCGCAAGGGCCAGGCCGACGACGTGGTCAGCCTGCAGAACGCCTTCGCCGCCATCGCCGAGACCGGCACGCTCATGCTGCCCTCGGACGCCGTGCGCCCCACCACGCTGAACCTGCTGCCGGATGTGGCGATGGTGCTGGTGCGCGCCTCGCGCATCGTCGGCGCCTATGAGGAGGCCTGGGACCTGCTGCGGGCCGAGCATAAGGATGCCCTGACCGGCGGCTTCATGCCGCGCAACGTCATGCTGGTGACGGGTCCCTCGCGCAGCGCCGATATCGAGCAGACCCTCGAATTAGGGGCGCATGGGCCACGGATGCTGCACATCCTCCTCGTGGATGACGATCCCGCCGCCCTCCCCGGCTCGTGAGGCGCCGAGGACTTTCGGCGGAGGACAAGGCGCTCTGGGCCGCCGTCGCGCGCAGCCTTCGCCTCATGCCCGGGCGCGAGATGCCGGACGCGCCGCCTGCCGCCGCCCCTCCCCCGCCGCGCCCGGCCGAGGAACCGCCGGTCGCTCCCGTCCCCAAGCGCCGCCTGCCCTCGCCCGAGATCTCGGTGGGTGCGCAGCCCTCGGGCCTCGACGCGAAGCGCTGGCGCGACCTGCACCGGGGCAAGCTGCGCCCCGAGCGCAAGCTGGACCTGCACGGCATGACGGCGGCGAAGGCCCATCTGGAGGTGGATCGCTTTCTCCGTTCCGCCCAGGCCGAGGGGCTGCGCGTGGTCTGCATCGTCACCGGCAAGGGCAGCAGCCTGGAGGGCGGCGTGCTCCGGCGCGAGCTCCCGCACTGGCTGAACGCGCCCCAGATGCGCCCGCTGATCCTCGGCGCGGCGCATCCGCACCGCTCCAATTCCGGCTCAGTGAACCTGTTGCTACGCCGGCCCAGATGAAGGCGGACGCCCCATCCCCGAATCCGGCCGCGCAGCGCCCGGCGCTTGAGGGCGCAAGACAATGACCCCCTTCGGGGAGCGGCTCCGGGCGCTGCGCGAGCAGCATGGCATCTCGCTGACCCAGCTCGCCCATGCCCTGCACGTCTCGCCGGCCTATCTCTCGGCGCTGGAGCACGGCAAGCGCGGCCGCCCCTCGGCCGGGCTGATCCACCAGGTGAACGAGCATTTCGGCCTCATCTGGGACGATGGCGAGGAACTGGTCCGCCTCGCCCGGCTTTCCCATCCGCGAGTCGTGGTGGACACCTCCGGCCTCAGCCCCCAGGCCACCGAGCTCGCCAACCGCCTCGCCCGCCGCATCCGCGACCTGCCCGAAGCGCGGGTGGCGGAACTCCTGGCGCTCCTGGAAACGCCCTCGGAATAACCCGGCGGCTTGCCCTTCACCCGACCGATGGGTAGGTTCCGGGCCTGTTTTCACGGCACTGCAGCAAAGAAGGCGCAACGGGCAATGAAGCTCCTCGTCCCGGTTAAGCGGGTGGTCGACTACAACGTCAAAGTCCGTGTGAAATCGGACAACACCGGCGTCGAAACCGCCAACGTCAAGATGTCGATGAACCCCTTCGACGAGATCGCCGTCGAGGAAGCGGTGCGCCTCAAGGAGAAGGGCATCGTCACGGAGATCATCGCCGTGTCCGCCGGCCCCGCCGCCGCGGCCGAGCAGATCCGCACCGCGCTCGCCATGGGCGCCGATCGCGGCATCCTGGTCGAGCATGACGGCGTGCTGGAGCCCATCGCGGTCGCCAAGCTGCTCAAGGCGCTGGTCGACAAGGAATCGCCCGAGCTGGTGATCCTCGGCAAGCAGGCCATCGACGACGATATGAGCGCCACGGGCCAGATGCTCGCCGCCCTGCTCGGCTGGCCGCAGGCGACCTTCGCCAGCAAGATCGAGATCGCCGACGGCTCCGCCACCGTCACCCGCGAGGTCGATGGCGGCCTGGAGACGGTGAAGGTGAAGCTGCCCGCCGTGGTAAGCGCCGACCTGCGCCTCAACGAGCCGCGCTACGCCTCGCTGCCGAACATCATGAAGGCGCGCAAGAAGACCATCGACAACGTGAAGCCCGCCGATCTGGGCGTGGACGTCACGCCGCGCCTGACCGTGCTCAAGGTCGAGGAGCCCGCGAAGCGCCAGGCCGGCGCCAAGGTCGGCTCCGTGCAGGAGCTGGTGGCCAAGCTGCGCAACGAAGCGAAGGTGATCTGAGATGACCGTTCTTCTTCTCGCCGATCACGACGGCAAGATCGTCTCCCAGCCCACGCGCAGCGCCATCGCCGCCGGCGCCAAGCTCGGTGACGTCCATGTGCTGGTCCTGGGCGAGGGCGCGGCCACCGCCGCCGCCTCCGCCGCCGCCGTCCCCGGCGTGACCAAGGTGCTGCTGGCCGAGGACGCCTCGCTCGCCAACCGCCTGGCCGAGCCCGTCTCGGCCCTGCTGGTGAGCCTGGCCCCCGCCTATTCCCACCTGATGGCCCCGGCTTCGGCCGCCGGCAAGAACGTGATGCCGCGCGTCGCCGCCTTCCTGGATGTCCAGCCGATCAGCGACATCTCGGGCGTGGTCGACGCCGACACCTTCGTGCGCCCGATCTATGCGGGCAACGCGCTGGCGACGGTGAAGAGCAGCGACGCCAAGAAGGTCCTGACCGTCCGCGCCGCCAGCTTCGATCCCGCCCCCGCCACGGGCGGTTCCGCGCCGATCGAGGCCGTCGCCGCCGCGACCGACCCCGGCACGTCGAGCTTCCTCGGCGCCGAGGTCAGCAAGTCCGAACGCCCCGAGCTGACGGCCGCGAAGATCGTCGTCTCCGGCGGTCGCGCCATGGGCTCGGCCGAGAATTTTCATCTTATCGAAGCCATTGCCGACAAGCTCGGCGCCGCCGTGGGCGCCTCGCGCGCCGCCGTCGATGCCGGCTACGCGCCCAACGACCATCAGGTCGGCCAGACGGGCAAGATCGTGGCGCCGGACCTCTACATCGCCGTCGGCATCTCGGGCGCGATCCAGCATCTCGCCGGCATGAAGGACAGCAAGGTCATCGTGGCCATCAACAAGGACGAGGAGGCGCCGATCTTCCAGGTCGCCGATTACGGCCTGGTGGGTGACCTCTTCAAGGTTCTGCCGGAGCTCGAGGCCGAGCTGGGCAAGCCCGCCTGATGTCCGCGCAGGTCGGCGGAACGCCGGAAATCCACTCGGTCGGCATCATCGGTGCCGGCCAGATGGGCAACGGCATCGCGCATGTCAGCGCGCTCGCCGGCCTGACCGTGGCGATGGTGGACATCAGCGAGGCCGCCTTGGCCAAGGCTGTGGAGACCATCGCGCGCAACATGGAGCGCCAGATCGGCCGCAAGCTGATCACCGCCGAGCAGCGCGACGCCGCGCTGGCGCTCATCACCACCAGCACCGACTATGCCAGCTTCGCGCAGACCGACCTCGTCATCGAGGCCGCGACCGAGCGCGAGACGGTGAAGCACGAGATCTTCAAGAAGCTCTGCCCGCACCTGAAGCCCGGCGCGATGGTCGCATCCAATACGAGCTCGATCTCGATCACGCGCCTCGGCGCCTCGACCGACCGGCCCGAGCGCTTCATCGGCATGCACTTCATGAACCCGGTTCCGGTCATGAAGCTGGTCGAGATCATCCGCGGCATCGCGACGGACGAGGCCACCTACGTGGCCGTCGAGGCCCTGGCCCGCAGGCTCGGCAAGATCACGGCGACGGCGCAGGATTTCCCCGGCTTCATCGTGAACCGCATCCTGGTGCCGATGATCAACGAGGCGGCCTATGCGCTCTATGAGGGCGTGGGCGACATCCGCAGCATCGACACGGCCATGAAGCTCGGCACCAACCAGCCCATGGGGCCGCTGGAGCTGGCGGATTTCATCGGGCTGGATACCTGCCTGGCGATCATGCAGGTGATCCATGGCGGCATGTCCGACAGCAAATACCGCCCCTGCCCGCTTCTGGTGAAATATGTCGAGGCCGGCTGGCTGGGGCGCAAGACCGGCAAGGGCTTCTACGACTACGCGCAGGACCCGCCGGTTCCCACGCGATAGGAGCGAGGGGGCAACGCCCCCTCAGCGGTTCCCGCCGGGAACCCAGAGCACGTCTTCCGCGCCATTGTCGTTGAACCGCCGCGCCATCACGAAGAGGTGATCGGAAGCGCGGTTCAGCCAGCGCACCACCGCCGCATTCACCGGCTCCGCCGCCGCCAGCGCCACCACGCTGCGCTCCGCCCGCCGCGCCACCGCCCGCGCCAGGTGCGCATGGGCCGCCGCCGCCGATCCGCCCGGCAGCACGAAGCTGCGCAGCGGAGGGATCCGCGCATTCATCGCCGCCACCTCCCGCTCCAGCCGCAGGCATTGCTCCGCCGCGACGCGCAGCCCGCCCTCGGCCCCGGGCATGCAGAGATCCGCGCCCAGGTCGAAGAGGTCGTTCTGCATGCGCGCGAGCATCGCATCGGCCTCGGCATCCGCCTGCAGCCGCAGCAGGCCGAGCAGGCTGTTCAGCTCGTCCACCTCGCCGATCGCCTGGATGCGCAGCGCGTCCTTGCGCAGCCGCGTGCCGTCGCCCAGCGAGGTCTCGCCGCCATCGCCGCCGCGCGTGGTGATCACGTCGATCTTCACCATCGGAAAACTTCCTCTTGGGGAGTCGGGCCGAGGTGGCCCGACTCTAACTCAGCCGGAAATGCACCGTCGTGCGGATGGTGCCCGGCACCGCCCGGCCATTGGCCTGCGCCGGCCGGAACCGCCATTCCCGCACCGCGCGGCGCGCCGCCTCGTCCAGCGCCGGCGAGCCGGAGGAGCGTGCCACCGCCGCGCCGAGGACGCGACCCTCGGCATCGATCGAAAGCTCCAGCCCCACCGCCCCCTGCTCGCCGCGCAGGCGCGCCGCCTCGGGATAGGCCGGGGCGGCATTGCGGAAGCTGGTATCGAGGCCCGGCGGCACCACCGCGCCCGTCGCCCGGCCCACGCCCTTCGCGCCGGGGGCGGTCGCCTGGCTGCCCGGCCGCGCCGTCGGAGCGCGCGCGGGCTGGGGCGGCGGTAGAGCGGGTTGCGGCTCCGGCGGTGGGGCGGGGGGCATCTCAGGCTCCCCCGCGGGCGGGATTTCCGGCACGGACGGGGCCGCGGGAAGCCCGGGCGCAAGCGCCTCGCCCGGCGGCAGGTCGAGCGCGGGGGGTGGCGCGGACGGCGCTTCGGCCAGGCGCGGAGCCGGCGGCGGGGGCGCGGGCGGGCGGGGCTGTTCCGCCGCGTCCGGCGAAGGCGGCACCTCGGGCGCTTCGGGCATCGGGGGGCTGGGCGGCGCGCCGGGCGGCTCGGGCATGGCGTCCTCGCCCACCGCCTCGCCGGAGGCCTCGTCCCAGACGATCTCCACGCCCTGTTCGGGTGCCGGAGGCGGGGCCGGCGCGCGGCCGGACCAGAGCAGCGCCGCCGCCAGGGCGGCCGCGTGGGCCAGGGCCGAGCCCGTGGCGGCGAGGGCGAAGCGATCCAGCCTCCGGCGGCGGCCCCCTGGCCTCGAGCCTCCTGGCCTCAAGGACGAATCACAGCACCAGCACGCCGCTGTGCTTCGCCTTGCCATCGGGCTCCACATGGATGGTGATCACCGCGTCGCCGAGCGCCTCCTTGAGGGCGGCCTCCACGCGGTCGCAGATCGCATGCGCCTCGACCACGAGCATGTCGCCCGGCACCACCAGATGGAATTCGATGAAGGTCCAGCGCCCGGACTGGCGCGAGCGGATGTCATGCGCCTCGATGGCGCCCTCGGCCGCGGTGGAGACGGTGCAGCGGATGCGCTTCAGCAGCTCGGGCGCCAGCGCCTCATCCATCAGCCCGCCGACCGATTCCCGCACCAGCCGCATGCCGCTGTAGAGGATGTTCAGCGCCGTCAGCCCCGCCAGCAGCGGATCGAGCCAGACATGGCCCGTGATCATGGCCAAAGTGATGCCCACCAGCACGCCGCCCGAGGTCACCACATCCGAGAGCAGGTGCCGTGCATCCGCCAGCAGCGCGGGCGAGCGCAGGCGCCTGCCGTTGCGGAAGAGGATCGAGCACCAGAACGCGTTCAGCCCCGTGGCGACCAGCGAGACCAGAATGCCCATCGGCGAGAGATCCGGCTGGCGCGGATTCTGCCAGACCGACCAGACCTCGTTCAGGATGACGAAGGAGGCGACCAGAATCAGCGCGCCCTCGAGCACGGCGGAGAAATATTCCGCCTTGTCGTGGCCGTAGGGATGGTTCGCATCCGCCGGCATGGCCGAATAGCGGATCGCCACCAGGGCGGCGCCGGCGGCGGCCACGTTCACCACGCTTTCCAGCGCATCGGCGAACAGCGCCACGCTGCCTGTCAGCCACCAGGCGACGAGCTTCAGCGCCAGGACGGCCAGGGCAACAGCAACGCTGCCCGCCGCGAGGTTGACGGCACGGGTCAAATCAATTCCCAAAGGGCTTTTTCAGATGGCGCCCCTCTAACGCATTCACGCGTGCCCGCGAAGCATAAACGGACACATGGAAGCTTCTCGAAACTCGCGCATCAGCGCAACCGGGGCGACCTGTTGCGGGGCGCGGGGGGCATGCGCGCGACCACCTCCTCCAGCAGGACGCGCAGGTCGCGGCTCATCAGCGCGATCCGCGCCTCCAGCAGGTCCAGCATGGCATCGCGCCGTTCGAGATCGGCGATGGTGAAGACGCCCTCCCCCTCGAAGAGCATGTCGTCGTCGCGCACGAGCCCCGCCTCGCGCCAGCCGGCGACGATCTCCTCGGCGATGCTCGGCGCGCCCGGCGC
The DNA here is from genome assembly GCF_965227005.1 of Roseococcus sp. NCBI lineage: Bacteria > Pseudomonadati > Pseudomonadota > Alphaproteobacteria > Acetobacterales > Roseomonadaceae > Roseococcus > Roseococcus sp. The sequence continues at coordinate 201,371 of NZ_CBDDFJ010000018.1, read as the reverse complement.
GTCCCGGCGGGTGAGGTAGCGCCAGACGGTCGGCGGGAAGAGCGCCGACTGGTCCGGGCTGCGCCAAACCTCGCCGATCAGATTGGCGCGCGTCCGCAGCCGCCCCGAGGCCGAGCCATAGAGCAGCGCGCCACCGATGCTCGCCTCGGCCGTGCCGCCGACGATGCCCACGATGGCATCCGCAGTACCGGCGCCGGCCAAGGCGATTCCGCCCGAAACGGCGGCCGTCGTCGCGCCGACGAGGATGCTGGCGAGGCCGAGATTCCGCGCGCGCCGGTCCTCCCGGCGCTGGAGCTGGGCGCGCAGGGCATCCCCCCGCTCGCCTTCGCAATCGATCGCCGCGAGCGAGGCGTTCACGTCGAGCGTGGCCAATAGCACGCGGTCGGTCACGGCCTGGCGGGCCATCAGGAAGTTCACGCCCACGGGCGGCCGGCGTTCAGCCGCGATGAGGGCCTCCACGGCGTCGAGCGCTCCGATGACCTCGGCGATCTCCGCGGCCTCGGTGGTGAATCCCAGCGCCGCGACGGCACGCGCCTGATCGGGATTCGGCGGCGACAGGGGAAAGGCGCGGCGCTCCATCCGCGCCGCGCAGAAGCTGCTGCCGACGTCGCGCGTCGGCGGGCTCGCGCAGCCGGCGAGGAGGAGCGCGGCGAGGCCCGCCCCCAGCCAGACGCGCGCCGCCATCACACCGAAAAGTACTTGGCGCGCGGGTGGTGCAGCACGATGGCGCTGGTGCTCTGCTCGGGATGGAGCTGCCACTCGTCGGAGATCTCCACGCCGATGCGCTCCGCGCCAAGCAGCTTGAGCAGCGGCGCCTGGTCTTCCAGCTTCGGGCAGGCCGGATAGCCGAAGCTGTAGCGGCCGCCCCGATATCCCTGGCTGAGCATCTTCTCGATGTCGCGCTCGTCCTCGGAGGCGAAGCCGAGCTCGGCGCGGATGCGCTTGTGCGTGACCTCGGCCAGGGCCTCGGCCATCTCCACGCCCAGGCCGTGCAGATAGAGATAATCCTGGTAGCGGTTCTCCTCGAACCACTCGCGCGCCACGTCGCTCGTCTTCTGGCCCATGGTGACGACCTGCAGGCCGATCACGTCACGTTCCGCATCGTCGATGTCGCGCACCATATCGGCGATGCACTCCCCGTCCTCCTTGGGCTGGCGCGGCAGATTGAAGCGCGCGACCTCGGTCTGGCCGTCCTCCTCGAAGAGGATCAGGTCGTTGCCCTGGCCGGCGCATTTCCAATAGCCGTAGGAGGCCTGCGGCTTGAGGATCTTCTGGTCCTCCGCGATGGCCAGCATGCGCTTCAGGACGGGGCGCAGCTCCTGCTTCGCCCAGCCGAGGAAGTCCTCCAGCGTGCGGCCCGCTTTCCGGAAGCCCCACTGGAACTGGTAGAGGCTGCGCTCGTTGATGAAGGGCACCAGCGCCTTCGGGTCCGTCTCGATGATCCTCGCACCCCAGAACGGCGGCACCGGCACGGGCAGGCTCGCCGTCTCGCGCCGGCGGCGCGTCTGCGCATAGGCGAGATCGACCGGCGCGAAGCCGCGCGGATCGGCCTGGCCGAGCACGCGCTTCTCGTTCTTGGATTTTCCCGCGCGCTTGGACTGGATGGTGCCGAGATAGCCCTCGAAATCATTGCCCATCACCTTGTCCATCAGGTGCAGGCCGTCGAAGGCGTCGCGCGCATAGACGACGCGGCCCGAGGCATAGGCCTGGACGCAGTCGTCCTCGACGTAGTTGCGCGTCAGCGCCGCGCCGCCGAGGAGCACGGGAATATCGATGCCCTGGCGGCTCATCTCCTCCAGGTTCTCGCGCATCACCACGGTGGATTTCACCAGCAGGCCGGACATGCCGATCGCATTGGCCTTGTGCTCGCGCGCCGCGTCCACGATCTGGTTCAGCGGCACCTTGATGCCGAGATTCACGACCTTGTAGCCGTTGTTCGTCAGGATGATGTCGACCAGGTTCTTGCCGATGTCGTGCACGTCGCCGCGCACGGTGCCGAGCACGATGATCCCCTTCTCCTGCCCCGCGACGCGCACCATGTGCGGCTCGAGCCAGGCGACGGCGGCCTTCATCGTCTCCGCGCTCTGGAGCACGAAGGGCAGCTGCATCTTGCCCGCGCCGAAGAGCTCGCCCACCACCTTCATGCCGTCCAGCAGCACGTCGTTGATGATCGCGAGCGGCTCCATCCCCTCGGCCATCGCGGCGGCGAGCTCGTCGTCGAGGCCCTTGCGGTCGCCGTCGACGATGCGGTCCTTCAGCCGGCCCTGGACCGTCTCCGCCTTCACCTTGGCGATGTTGTCCGCGGCCTTGCGGCCCGAGAACATCTCCAGAAGCTTCTGCAGCGGGTCGTAGCCTTCCTCGCGGCGGTCGTAGATGAGGTCCTCCATGACCTTCACCTCCTCCGGCGGGATCGAGTGCAGCGGCTTGATCTTGGAGACGTGCACGATGGCGCCCGTCATCCCCGCCTTCACCGCATGATCCAGGAAGACGGAATTCAGCACGTGCCGCGCGGCCGGGTTGAGGCCGAAGGAGATGTTGGACAGGCCCAGCATGATCTGGATGTCGGGGAACTTCTCGCGGATCATGCGGATGCCATCGAGCGTCCAGACGCCGAGCTTGCGGTCGTCCTCATTGCCGGTGGCGATGGTGAAGGTCAGCGGATCGATCATCAGATCCGACTGCGGCAGGCCGTGCTTGTTGCAGGCGAAATCCACCAGCCGCTCGGCGATGCGCAGCTTGTCCTCGGCGGTCTTCGCCATGCCGACTTCGTCGATGGTGAGCGCGATGACCGCGGCGCCGAACTTCTTCGCCAGGATCATGCGGTCGGTGGCCGCGCCCTCGCCTTCCTCGAAATTGATCGAGTTGATGATGGGCTTGCCGCCATGCAGCTTCAGCGAGGCCTCGATGATGTTGGTCTCGGTGCTGTCGATCACCAGCGGCGTGTTTACGCTGGAGGTGAAGCGGGTGATGACCTCGCTCATCTCGACCATCTCGTTGCGACCGACGAAGGCCGTGCAGATGTCGAGGCTGTTGGAGCCCTCGGCCACCTGCTCGCGCCCGATGGCGAGGCAGCTGTCCCAGTCATTGGCCTCCTGCGCCACGCGCCACGCCTTGGAGCCGTTGGCGTTGCAACGCTCGCCGATGGAGAAATAGGAATTCTCCTGGCGCAGCGAGGTCGCGGAATAGAGCGAGGCGACGCTCGGCACCCAATGGTACTTGCGGGCCACCGGGACGGGACGGTGATTCGCGCCGCCCAGCTTGCGCAGCATGGCGTCCAGCCCCGCGATATGCGGGATGGAGGTGCCGCAGCAGCCGCCGATCAGGTTGAAGCCGTCCTCGACCACGAAGCGCTCCATCCACGTCGCCATCTCCTTGGCGCCCAGCGGGTAGTGCGTCTTGCCGTCCACCAGCTCCGGCAGGCCGGCATTGGGCTGCACGCTGAGCAGGCCGGGCCAGTTCTGGCTGAGCCAGCGGATATGCTCCGCCATCTCCTGCGGGCCGGTCGCGCAGTTCAGCCCGACCAGGGGCACGTCGAGCGCGTGGATCACAGCGGCGGCGGCGGCGATGTCGGGGCCGACGAGCAGCGTGCCGGTCGTCTCGACCGTCACCTGCACGAAGATGGGGATGTCGCTGTTGGTCTTGGCCTTGGCGATCTTCGCGGCGTTCACCGCGGCCTTGATGAAGAGCGTGTCCTGGTTGGTCTCGGTCAGCAGCGCATCCGCGCCGCCGGCGATGAGGCCCATGCATTGCTCGACGAGACCGGCTTCCAGCACGTCATAGGCGATGTGGCCGAGGCTGGGCAGCTTGGTCCCGGGGCCGATATCGCCGATCACCCAGCGGTGGCGGCCATCGGCGAAGGTCTCCGCCGCCTCGCGCGCCAGTTCCACGCCGAGCTTGTTGATCTCGAAGGCGCGGCTGCCGAGCTCGAATTCCTCCAGCGTGATCGGGCTGCCGCCGAAGGTGTTGGTCAGCACCATGTCGGCGCCGGCCTCGAAATAGCCGCGATGGATCTCGCGGATCAGCTCCGGGCGCGAGAGGCTCAGCACCTCGGTGCAGTTTTCCTTGTCCCAGAAGTCCTCGATGATATCGAGGGTGAGCGCCTGCACGCGGCTGCCCATGCCACCGTCGCAAAGGAGCACGCGGTCGCGCAGGGCGTCGAGGAGATGCGGGCGTGAGGCCATGGTGGTGCTCTTCTGTCTCAGGCGTTCGTAAGGGCGTGCGCGGGGAGCTTCTCCGCGCGCCAGATGCGGACCCGCATGGGGCCGCCGAGCTCGGCGGTCGAGGCGATGGCGCAACCGGCCTCGCCCAGCCACCCGGCCATCGCGGCGTCGTCGAAGCCGGGCCAGCGATGGGCGAAGCGGGTCAGCACCGTGGCGTCGCCATGGGGGGCAAGATCGGCCACCAGCAGCACGCCGCCGTGGCGCAGCACGCGCGCGGCCTCGGCCAGGGCGGCGGCGGGGTCCTCGGCGTAATGCAGCACCATCTGCAGCGTCACCGCGTCGAAGGAGGCGTCGGCCAGAGGCAGGCGGTACATATCGGCCTGACGCACCGTGCAGCGATCGGCCAGGCCGCGTTCGGAGAGCCGCGCGCGGGCGAGCGCCAGCATCTCGCGGCTGGCATCCACGCCCAAGGCGCGCTGCGTGCGGTCGGCCAGGAGCTCCAGCAGGCTGCCGGTGCCGGTGCCGATGTCGAGCAGCGTGCCGATCTGCTCCGGCAGGGCGGCCATGAGCGCGGCCTCGATGGCCCGCGCGTCGAGATCCAAAGCGCGCAGCTCGTCCCAGTCCATGCCATCGCGCTGGAAGGCGGCGGAGGCGGCGCGGGCGCGCTCGGCGGCGATGCGCGCGGCCTGACGGCGGTCCGATTGCAGGACCGGCTCCTCCTCAGGCAGGCGGGCGAGGATCACGCGCACGAGGTCGGCCGTGGCGGGCACCTGGAAATAGGCGTTGGGCCCCTCGGGGATGCGCTCCAGCAACCCGGCCTCGGTCAATAGCTTGAGGTGGCGCGAGAGGCGCGGTTGCGACTGGCCGAGCACCGCGCAAAGCTCCGTCACGCAGAAGGCCCCGCGGGCGCAGAGCGCCAGCAGACGCAGCCGCGTCGGCTCGGCCGCGGCGCGGAGTTGTGAGAGAAGCTGATCCATGAACTTTAAATGGCATAAAGATATCCTTATGTCCAGTCCATGACATGGTCCCTTGACGCGCGAATCCCCGTTTCCCTGGTGCCTGACGCCGGCTCCCTGGCCGAGGCGCTCGCCGTCGGCAAACCCGCGGCCGTGCTGGGCGGCGAGGGGGGCGTGGCCGCGTTGAACTTCGCCGCCGGCGCCTCGCCGCACGCCGTGGCCTGCGCCTGCTGCCAGGGGCACGGCGAGGCGGCACAGGCGCTGGACCGGCTGTTCCAGGCCCGGGTGCGCGGCACGGTGCCGTGGTTCGACCGGGTGCTCGTGCTCGATGAGGGCGGCGTGGGCGAGGAAGTCAGGCAGGCCCTGGCGCAGGACAAGCTCGCGGTCGCCAGGTACCGGCTGCGGCTGAGCTGAGCCGCGCCGGCATGACGGCCGGTGGCGCGGGCGCTAGCGGGCCAGCTCTTTGCCGGCCAGCCCTTCGATGATCGGGCAGTCAGGGCGCTTATCGCCGTGGCAGTTGCGCACCAGATGACGCAGCGTGTCGCGCAGCTCCGTCAGTTCGGCGATCTTCCGGTCGATCTCCGCCAGCTTGGTTTTGGCGATCGTCTTCACATCGGCGCTCTCGCGGTCCTTGTCGCTGTAGAGTGACAGCAGCTGGCGGCATTCCTCGACGGAGAAGCCCAGGCTGCGCGAGCGCTGGAGGAAGCGCAGGCGATGCACATCGGCCATGGAGTAGTCGCGATAGCCGTTGCTGGCGCGGCCGGCCTGCATCAGGCCGATGTCCTCGTAGTAGCGGATGGTCTTGGGCGGCAGGCCCGATTTTTCCGCCGCGGTTCCGATGTTCATGGGGTGGTTTCCGATCCCGCTGCCGCCAGAACCGGGGCGGTCATACTGGCGACCTCGCGGACTGGCGCCTTGAAGCGCTTCAGCCGCATCGCATTGCCCAGCACGAAGACGCTGGAGAGCGCCATGGCGCCGGCCGCCAGCATCGGCGACAGCAGCGTGCCGCTGATCGGGTAGAGCACGCCCGCCGCCACCGGGATCAGGCTGGCATTGTAGGCAAAGGCCCAGAACAGGTTCTGGCGGATGTTGGCGATGGTCGCCTTCGACAGCGCGATCGCGTTGCTCACGCCCAGCAGGTCGCCCGACATCAGCACCACGTCGGCGCTTTCGATGGCCACGTCCGTCCCGGTACCGATGGCGATGCCGACATCGGCTTCGGCCAGGGCGGGGGCATCGTTGATGCCGTCGCCGACGAAGGCCACGGCGCGGCCGCCCTCGCGCAGGCGCTTGATGGCGGCGACCTTGCCGTCCGGCAGGACCTCGGCGACCACCTCGTCGATGCCGAGCCGGGCGGCGATGGCCTGCGCCGTGCGGCGGTTGTCGCCGGTGATCATCGCGACCTTCAGACCCATCTCATGAAGGACGCGGATGGCCTGCGGCGTCGTCGGCTTGATCGGATCAGAAACGGCGATGATCGCCGCCAGCCTGCCGTCGATCGCGGCGTAGAGCGGGGTCTTGGCCATCTCGCCCATGCGTGCGGCGGCTTCGGCGAAGGCCTGCACATCGATGCCCAAGCGGGCCAGATGGCGGTCAGCGCCGACCGCGATGCGATGGCCGCCGACCACGGCGTTGACGCCAAAGCCGGGGATCGCCTCGAAGCCGCCGACCTCGTCCAGCGCCAACCCCTCCGCCTTGGCGGCGGCGACGATGGCGGCGGCGACGGGGTGCTCGGACCGCGTCTCGACGGCGGCGACCAGAGACAGCACCTGGTCGCGCCCGAAGCCTTCGGCCACCTCCAGATCGGTCATCACGGGCTTGCCGGCGGTGAGCGTGCCGGTCTTGTCCAGCGCCACCACCTGGGTCGACTTCAGCGATTGCAGCGCCTCGCCGTTGCGGAACAGGACGCCCAGCTCGGCGGCGCGGCCCGTGCCCACCATGATCGAGGTCGGCGTGGCCAGGCCCATGGCGCAGGGGCAGGCGATGATGAGGACCGCCACCGCATTGACCAGCGCGAAGGCGACCGCCGGCTCCGGACCGAGGGCCAGCCAGACCAGGAAGGTCAGGGCGGCCGCGACCATGACCGCCGGCACGAACCAGGCCGTGACCTTGTCGACCAGCGCCTGGATCGGCAGCTTTGAGCCCTGCGCGGTCTCGACCATGCGGATGATCTGGGCGAGCAGCGTATCCGCCCCGACCTTGGTGGCGCGATAGGTGAAGCTGCCGGTCTTGTTGATCGTGCCGCCGATCACCTCGGCGCCCTCGCTTTTGACAACCGGGATCGGCTCGCCCGAGATCATGGCTTCGTCGACGAAGGACGAGCCGGACAGCACCACGCCGTCGACCGGAACCTTGTCGCCGGGACGCACCTGGATGACATCGCCGGCGGCGACGTCCTCAAGCGCCACATCGACGAACTCGCCGCCCCGCTCCACCCGGGCGGACTTGGCCTGCAGGCCCATCAGCCGCTTGATCGCCTCGCTGGTGCGCCCCTTGGCCTTCGCCTCCAGGAGGCGGCCCAGCAGGATCAGCGTGATGATCACCGCCGAGGCCTCGAAATAGACATTGGCCGTACCGGACGGCAGCACGCCGGGCGCGAAGACGGCAACCACGGAATAGGCCCAGGCCGCCGTCGACCCCAGCACGACCAGCGAGTTCATGTCGGGCGCCAGCCGCGCAAGAGCCGGCACGCCCTTCCGGTAGAAGCGCAGGCCCGGTCCAAACTGGACCAAGGTCGCCATCACGAAGAAGGCGAGATAGAGCGGCTGCTGGCCGATGGTCATCGCCAGCCAGCGATGCAGGGCCGGAATGGCGTGCGAGCCCATCTCGAGCACGAAGATCGGCAGGGTCAGGACCGCGGCGATCGCGAGGTCGCGCCTGAGGTGGGACATCTCGCGGTCATGGGCTTCCTTGCGGCTGTCCGTGCCCGCGGTGGCGCCGGCGTCGCCACGGCGGGGCTCATAGCCCGCCTTGCGGATGGCCGCGTCGATGGCCGCCCGCGGCGCGGCGCCGGCCAGCGTCTCGATGGTGGCGCGTTCAGTGGCGAGGTTGACCGAGGCCTTGAGCACGCCGGGGACAGCGGCGATGGCCAGCTCGACCCGGCGCACGCACGAGGCGCAGGTCATGCCCTCGATCCCGACCTCCGAGGTTTCGACGGGAACCTCGTAGCCGGCCCCCTTGATCGCGGCGATCACCCCGGCCGCGTCAACCTTGGCGGCCGGGTCGAAGGTGACCTCGGCGGCCTCGGTCGCCAGGTTCACCGACGCCGCGACCACGCCCGGCGCCTTGGCGACGGCGAGCTCGACGCGGCGGACGCAGGACGCACAGGTCATGCCGGCAATCGGAAAGCTTTGCCTGATGGCAGGGTTGAAGGAAGCGTTCATGGAACTGGGCCTCTGACAATCGTTCGGCCAGAGATCTAATGCTTCCAGTCACTGGAAGGTCAACGAGAATTTTTAATTTGCCGCTTCGGGATCAAGCCATGGAAAATACAGGGTGAATTCTGGATTCGGCAAAGCGATGCTCTTGGCCGCGCGCCGGTGGGAACAACCGTGAACAAGCCGCTTGACCTTCCAGCGGGTGGAAGCCTGACAGTGATCCCACGGCACAGTCGCCGGCCCAGATCGAGGAGTACGAAATGCTGAAACTGAAGGTCCCGGACATGAACTGCGGCCATTGCGCGGGCGTCGTCACCCAGGTGGTGCAGGGCATCGATTCCGGCGCCAAGCTCGATATCGACGTGATGTCGCGGACGGTGTCGATCGTGACCTCGGCCGACCCGGCCGAGGTGACCCGGGCGCTCGATGCCGCCGGCTATGCCACCCAGCCGAACTAAGCCGTCTTGCGAGCGGGCAAGGGCGGCGCAAGGTGGTTTCCGCCCGCCCTCACCGGAGGCGGTGGCCCGGCATCCCCGGACCGTTGCGCCCCGTCCCTGACGGCGCGAGACTGCCCTCACACTCCTTATCGAGGACGCACGTGACCAATCCCGTCGAGCATATCGGCCAGTGGCAGGCCGAGTTCACCGCCATCCGCCGCGACATCCACGCCCATCCCGAGCTCGGGATGGAGGAGCACCGCACCGCGGAGCTCGTGGCGAAGAAGCTCGCCGAGATGGGCATCGAGGTGCACACCGGAGTGGGGCAGACGGGCGTGGTCGGCGTCATCCGCAACGGCAATGGCCAGGGCCGCATCGGGCTGCGCGCCGATATGGACGCGCTGCCCATGACCGAGGCGAACGCCTTCGGCCATGCCAGCACCACCCCCGGCAAGATGCACGCCTGCGGCCATGACGGGCACACGACCATGCTGCTCGCCGCCGCGAAGTACCTGGCCGAGACGAAGAACTTCGACGGCACGGTCCACCTGATCTTCCAGCCGGGCGAGGAGGGCGCGGGCGGCGCGCTGGCCATGCTCGAGGACGGCCTCTTCGAGCGCTTCCCCTGCGACGCGGTCTTCGGCCTGCACAACCGCCCCGGCCTGCCGGTCGGCCAATACGGTCTGCGGCCCGGGCCGATGATGGCGGGCGTGGCCTTCTACGACATCTTCATCACCGGCAAGGGCGGCCATGGCGCGCGCCCCGAGGCGACCTTCGACCCCGTGGTGATGGGCGCGGCCGTGGTCCAGGCGCTGCAATCCGTCGTCGCGCGCAACGTGCCGGCGGCCGAGCGCGCAGTGCTCAGCATCACGCGCTTCGACGCGGGCAATGCTTATAATGTCATCCCCAACGAGGTTCGCCTCGGCGGCACGGTGCGCGCCTTCAGCAACGAGATCATGAAGCTCGTCGAGGATCGCATGCGCGCGATCAGCGAGGGCGTGGCGGCCGGTCTCGGCGGCAAGGCGGTGCTCGATTTCCGCGTGATCACGACGCCGCTGGTGAACGATGCCTCGGAGGCCGTCTCGCTCGGCGACGCCGCGGTGGAGCTGGTCGGCGAAGGCGGCGTGAAGCGCGAATTCCCCGCGGTCATGGGCGGCGAGGACTTCGCCTATATGCTGGAGAAATGCCCCGGCGCCTATATCGTCACCGGCAATGGCGACACGGCCGAGGTCCACAATCCGAGCTTCGATTTCAACGACGCCGCCATCCCCTATGGCGCCGGGGTTCTGGCCGCCGTGGTCGAGGCGAAGCTGGCCCGTGTGAAGGAAGCGTCGGTCGGCGGCTGAGTCCGCGCAACGCCGGCCGCTTCGGGCGGCCGGCGGGACCATCCGTCAGAGGTGTTTCGCGAAGAAGTCCAGCGTGCGCGTCTGCGCCAGATAGGCCTCCTTCGGCAGATAGCTGCCGCGCGCCTCGCAGCCGAAGCCGTGGCCGGCGCCGGGATAGACGAAGACCTCCACCTCCGGGCGCGCGGCCTGGATGGCCTCCACATGCGCCATCGGGATGGAGCCGTCCTTCTCGCCGAAATGCAGCTGCACGGGGCAGTTCGGAACTTCCGCCTTCGCCGCGGCGATGCCGCCGCCATACCAGCCGCTCGCGGCCTTGAAGGCCGTGCTGCGCGTGGCCGCCTGCCAGGCGACCGTGCCGCCCCAGCAGTAACCCACGATGCCGCGCGGAATGCCCGAGGGCAGCGCGCCCGCTGCGGCGAGAATATCGAGCAAGGTCTTGTCCTCGCCGATCTCGGCGCGCAGCCGGAGTCCACGATCGATGTCATCCGGCCCATAGCCGAGCTCGACGTCGCGCTCAGCGCGGTCGAAGAGCGCGGGGACGATCACGCAATAGCCCTCCCGCGCGAAGGCGTCGGCGACGTAACGCATGTGGTCGTTCACGCCGAAGATCTCCTGGACGATGACCAGCGCGCGGTCCGCATCGTCCGAACCCGCCATATAGGTCGAGAGGCGGTGACCGTCGGCCGCCGTGATGATGGTGTCCATTGGATTCAATCTCCCGGAATGCTTCACTGCGAGCATGGGCGATGTGGTGAACCTGCGGAAGTGGCGTCGTGCCAAGGCGAAGGAGGACGACGCCTCCCAGGCGGCGGCCAATCGCGCCGCCTTCGGCCGCACCAAGGCGCAGAAGCAGATCGACGAAGCCGAGGAAGCGCGCCGCCGCACCCTTCTCGACGACGCGAAGCTGGAGCCCGGTCCGAAGGATTAGGCGCTCACCCGCAGCCGTTCCACGCCGACATCCCGCAGCGGGGGCACCAGCGCCTCCACCGGCATCGGCTTGCCGACCAGATAGCCCTGAATGATGTTGCAGCCCGCGCGGCGCAGGGCGAAGGCCTGGCCCTGCGTCTCCACCCCCTCGCCGATCACCTCGATCCCCATGCTCCGCGCCAGCGCGATCGTCGCCCGCAGCACGGCGTAGGACTTCGGATCGTCCGGCAGGCCGGCCACGATGGAGCGGTCCAGCTTCAGCCGCTGCACCGGCAGGCGCACCACATGCGGCAGGCCCGAATGGCCCCCTCCGAAATCGTCGAGCGAGAGCATGACGCCCACCACGCGCAGCGCGGCCAGGGTCCGCGCGACGCCGGGCAGGTCGCGGATGGCGAGGTCTTCCGGGATCTCGATCTCCAGGCGATGCGGCGCCACGCCATGCCGCGCCAGGACCTCCGCCACTTCCTCCGCGAAGGCCGGCTCGTGCAGCGAGAGGATGGAGATGTTGATGCCGAGCACGCGCGGCGCATCCGGCCGGTCACCCCAGTTCGCAATCAGCTGCACAGCTTCGCGCAGCACGAAGCGATCGAGCTCCGGCATCAACCCGGCCTCGCTGGCGGCGGGAAGAAGTTCACCGGGGCTGATCCAGCGGCCGAGGCGACGGCTGTTCCACCGGATCAGCGCCTCGGCCCCGACCATCTCGTGACGCTCTGTGTCCTGCTGTGGCTGGAGATGCAGCTCCAGCTCGCCGGCCGCCAGGGCCTCGGCGAAGGCCTCGCGCAGCGCCGCGCGCTGCTCGCTGCGCTCACGCAGGCCCGGCTCGAAGACAACCACCGTGTTGCGCCCCCTCGCCTTGGCTTCGAAGAGCGCGAGCTCGGCGGCGTGCAGCAGCTTCTCCGCCTCGCCGCCATGCCCCGGCGCGGAGGCGATGCCGATGCTGGCGGTGACGGGCAGCTCGGCGCTTTCGATCACCAGCCGCGGGCTCATGGCCTGCCGGACCCGGCCGGCCAGCTCCTCCGCCGCCTCGGGCAGGGCGCCGAAGGCCAGGATGGCGAATTCGTCGCCGCCCAGCCGGCTCACGAGATCGGAGGGGCGCACCGCCTCGCTCAGCCGCCGCGCCGCCTCGACCAGCAGCGCATCGCCGACGCCATGGCCGTAGCGGTCGTTCGCCGATTTGAAATGGTCCAGGTCGATCAGCATCAGGATGCCGCCCCTTGGGTCCTTCACCATCGCCTCAAGCCCGGCATGAAAGGTCGCGCGGTTGGCGAGGCCGGTGAGCGGATCGCGCTCGGTTAGACGGCCGATCCGCAGCTGGTCGGCCCTCATTTCTTGCAGCGAGAGCACGCAGCGCATCGCCCCGTCCTCCGCGCAGATCCAGGGCGAGGCCGCGACCAGCAGCCGCAACGCCGGGCCCTCGGGGCGGTTCAGCACCGCCTCGCTCTCGTCGGGTGCGAAACCGAAGGGGCCGGCCGCATCGGCACCCCCGGCCGGCGCCAGGCCCGATGCGGCGAGGGATTGCGGCGCGACGCCCCCCAGAAGGCGGGTCACATGGCCATTGGCGAAGACGGTGCGGCCTTCGGCGTCGAGCTGCCAGATGCCGACCGGCGCCGCCTCCAGCAGCGCGCGCAGCCGCATCCCGGCTTCCGCCAACGCGGCCTCGCTCTGCTTGGCCTGGGAAATGTCGATGGCGAAGCTCGCGACCTGCCCACCGGGGAGCCGCTGCTGGCTCAGCTGCGCCCAATGCCCGGCCGCATCCCGCAGCTCCGCCCGCTCGCCGTCGGCTCTCTCGTGCAGGACCATCCGCCGCGTGATCTCGGCCTCGCGCTCGGCTGGCGGCAGGTGCCACAGCGCGGCCTTCAGCATCTGCTCCAGGCGTGGCCGCGCCTCCGCCCCTCGTCCTCGCTGGCCGCTCTGCCAGACCAGCTGATGGTCCTGCCCGTAGATCGCGGTGCGATAGGGCGCCGCCTCCATGGCCGCGCGGCGCAGGCGCAGTTCCCGCCACAGGCCGGCCTGCCACCAGGCCAGCCCCGCCACCGGCAGGGCCGCCAGCCCCTGCCAGGCCGGGGCGCCCAGCGAGGCGGCCATGAGCATCGCCGCCATCACGAGGATCGCACCCAGCAGGATCGTCGACGGGCTCAGGCGCGAATATTGCGGCATGGGGCTCTCTTCCGGTCCCGATCCTCCGCCGGAAAGGTTAACCATCCCTTTCGGAACCTGCTGAAAAACGAGTCACATCGGCGCGGCCACCTCTGCCAGACTGGCGGCGTGACCCTCGTTCCCCATGAAATCCTCGACGTTCTCTTCGCCTTCCTCCTGGGCGCCATCGTCGGCGCCGAACGCGAGTGGCGGCGGCATCCCGGCGGGCTGCGCTCCTGCGCCATCGTGGCCGCCGCCTCCGCCGGCTACATGCGGCTGATGATCGAGGTGGGCGGCAACAACCTCTCGGCCGGACTCGGCGCGCTCATCACCGGCGTGGGCTTCCTCGGCGCCGGCGTGATCCTGCACCGCGACACCGGCGTGCAGGGCCTTTCCACGGCCGCGACCTTCTGGGCCGTGGCGGCGATCGGCGCGGCCTGCGGCGCGCGGCAGTACCACCTCACCTTCGCGCTCTTCCTCGCGGTGGCGCTGTCGCATGTCGTGCTGCGGATGGTCTCGATCTGGATCGACCGCCACGCGCCGCCCGAGGACCGCGACGGTCCGCATTAAGGCGCAGGCCCATTAGGCATTGCGCCCCGGCCCGCTATGCTCGGTCGAATCCCAAGGGAACATATAATGACCGAGATCACCCCACCGGCCCGCGTGGCCTTCGTCGGCCTGGGCGTCATGGGCGCGGCGATGGCCGCCAACCTGCGCCGCGCCGGCTTCGCGCTCGCGATCCATTCGCGCAGCCGCGGCAAGGCCGCCGCGCTGGAGGCCGCGGGCGCCAGCTGGTGCGACAGCGGGGCGCAGGCCGCCCAGGGCAGCGCCATCATCGGCCTCTGCGTGCCCGACACGCCCGACGTCGAGGCCGCGATCTTCGGCCCCGGCGGCATCGCCGAAGGCGTGGCCAAGGGCGCGATCGTGATCGACTTCTCCACCATCTCCGCCAAGGAGACGGCCGGCTTCGCCGCGCGGCTTCTGGAGGAGCGCGGCGCCTATCTGCTGGACAGCCCGGTCTCCGGCGGCCCGCAGGGCGCGATCGACGGCATCCTGACCTGCATGGTGGGCGGCGAGCGCGCGGCCTTCGACGCGGCCGCCGCCTTCTTCGGCGCGGTGGGCCGCACGGTGACGCATCTCGGCCCGGCCGGTTCGGGGCAGGTCTGCAAATCCGCCAACCAGCTCATCATCTGCGCGACGCTGGTCGCCGTCAGCGAGGCCATGGCGCTGGGCCAGAAGGCCGGGCTGGATCCCGAGGCGATGCGCGGCGCGCTGACCGGCGGTTCGGCCGACAGCTTCGTGCTGCGCAACCACGCGAAGCGCCTGCTCGACGGCAAGTTCACCCCCGGCTTCCGCGCCGAGCTGATGCGCAAGGACATCCGCCTCGCCGCCCAGGCGATCCGCGACCATGGCGTCTTCGGCCCCGCGACCGCGATGTCCGCGCCGCTGCTGGAGCTGGTCTGCAACCAGGGCGCGGGCAAGGACGATCTGGTGGCGCTGGGCCGGATGATCGGCGAGCTGTCGGGGGTCTGACGCCGAAGGGGCGATTCCACCTCAGCCGATCGGATTCTAATCCGAACGCGGATGGGCCAGCCGCCAGGTGGCGAGCAGGCCTTCCGCATCGACCGAGGTGTAGCGCTGCGTCGTGGAGAGGCTGGCATGGCCCAGCAGCTCCTGGATCGCGCGCAGATCCGCCCCGCCCGCCAGCAGATGCGTCGCGAAGGAATGGCGCAGCGCATGCGGCGTCGCATGCTCCGGCAGCCCCGCGAGGCGGCGGTAGTCGCGCAGGGACTTCTGGGCCACCGCCGCATCGAGCCGCTTGCCGCGCGCGCCGAGGAACAGCGGCGCGTCGGGCGCCGCGCCGGCGCGATGGCGCAGCCAATCCGCGATGGCCTCGCGCACGACGGGCAGCACCGGCACCACGCGCTGCTTGCCGCCCTTGCCCGTGATGCGCAGCGCGGCGTCGTCGCCGGGCAGCGGCGCCTCGGCCACGGAAAGGCCCAGCGCCTCGCTGATGCGCAGCCCGCAGCCATAGAGCAGGGTGAAGAGCGCCGTGTCGCGCGCCGACTGATATTCGGGCCGCTCCGCACGGTCGGATTGATGCGCCATGCCGATCTCGACGCCGATGGCGCGCGCATCCTCCTTGCTCAGGGCACGCGGCACGGGCTGCACACGCTTGGGTCCGCGCATGCCCGCGATGGCGAGCGGCGCGATGCCGTGCCGCCGCGCGAGGAAGCGCAGGAAGCTGCGGATGGCGGCGAGCTGGCGCGCGCGCGTGGCGTTCTGCGCGCCCTCCTTCGCGCGCTTCGCCAGGAAGCCGCGCAGATCCGCCGGGCGCAGCGCGGCGATCGCGTCCAGATCCGGCTCCCCGCCCAGATGGATGCTCAGAAATCCCAGGAAATCGGCGACGTCGCGGCCATAGGCCTCGATGGTGTGGGGACTCGCGCGCCGCTCCTGCGCGAGCCAGGCCAGGAACTTCTCCCGCGCCTCGACCCCGGTCATCGCACGAGGACGGCGGCCAGCGCCCGGGCCAGGAAGGCCAGGGCCTCCGGCTCGTTGGGCAGATCGGCCGGATCGCGCGCGCCGAGCACCAGCGTGTGCTCGCCCACGCGCAGCAGCGCCTCGCGCGTGACCAGCGGCGCGGCCTCGCCATGCAGAGCAGGGCTGGCGCGGGAGACGTCGCGCGCCATGGGCGCGGTGCCGGAGACAGCCGGGATCAGCCGGCAGGATTCGATGCCGAGCCGCGCGGGCCACTCGTCGCGCACGCAATCGAAGGGATCGCGCGCGGCGATCAACGCCAGCACCGCCTCGGCCACCTTCGCGGAGAAATTCTTCTGCGTGCGGCCGGCTTCCAGCAGGTCGCGCCAGACGGTGCGCCCGGCCTCGACCATCGCGGTCATGTGGTCGGCCAGCGGTTCGCCATGCACGCGCCGGGGCGGCGTGAGCACGGCGTAGAGCTGCGGCCGCGCGGCGAGGAAACCCGGATGGGCGCGGAGGAAGGCCTCCACCGTCGCGGCCTCGTCCTCGTCGCGCGGCGCTTTTTTCAAAGGATCGACTGACCCGTCTTCGCCCAATCGGCGAGGAAGGCGTCGAGGCCCCGATCCGTCAGCGGGTGCTTCATCATGGCCTTGATCACCGAAGGCGGCATGGTGCCGACATGCGCGCCCAGCTTGGCGGCCTGCAGCACATGCACCGGGTGGCGGATCGAGGCGACCAGGATCTCGGTGGCGAAGTTGTAGTTGTCGTAGATCTGCACGACGTCGGCGATCATCTCCATGCCGTCCTGGCCGATATCGTCCAGCCGGCCGACGAAGGGCGAGATGAAGGTCGCGCCCGCCTTGGCCGCCAGCAGCGCCTGGTTGGCCGAGAAGCACAGCGTGACGTTGACGGGCGTGCCCTCGTCGCTCAGCACCTTGCAGGTCCGCAGCCCGGCCTCGGTCAGCGGCACCTTCACGCAGACGTTCTTCGCGATGTCGCGCAGGTAGCGGCCTTCCTTGAGCATCGTCTCGAGGTCGGTGGCGGTGACCTCGGCGGAAACGGGGCCTTCGGTGATGGAGCAGATCTCGGCGATCACCTCGGCGATCTTGCGGCCGGACTTGGCGATGAGGCTGGGATTGGTGGTCACGCCGTCCATCAGGCCCGTGCCCGCGAGGGAACGGAGCTCGGCGACGTCGGCGGTGTCCGCGAAGAACTTCATGAGGGCATTATCCTTCAACAGCGGCGATTCGGTGGGGGGGCGGGATTGACCCGCGCATGCTGCGTCGCGAAGTGGATAGCCCATGGCGACCCCAATCCGAAAGGCCGGTCGGCGCATCCGTGTCCTGCTGCCACTGCCGCTCGAAGCGGCCTATGACTATCGCCTTCCGCCCGAGCTGGCGGCCGGGCCGGGGAGTTTCGTGGAAGTGCCCCTGGGCGGCCGGGTGAGCCTGGGCGTCGTCTGGGACGATGTGGAGAATCCGGAACCCATCGCCGAGTCGCGCCTGCGCGAGGTGATCGCGGTGAAGCCCGCCCCCGCCATGCACGCGAATCTGCGCCGGCTGGTGGATTGGGTCGCCGCCTATACCCTCTCGCCGCCTGGCGCGGTGCTGCGGATGGCCATGTCCACTCCTTCCGCGCTGGAGGAGCCTACCTCTGCCTCCGGATGGCGCCGGGTGACGGGTGCGGCGGCGCGAATCACGCCCGATCGCGCCAAGGCCTTGGAAGCCTTGGGAAACCACACCATGCCGGGCACCGAGATCGCCCGTATCTCCGGGGTCTCCATGGGGGTGGTGCGGGGCCTGGCCTCGGCCGGGCTCATCGAGCCCACGCTGATGCCCCGCGCCGCCGCCTTCCCGCGGCCTTTGCCCGATTTCGCCCCGCCGGAACTCCGCGACGAACAGCAGCTCGCCGCCGATGCCCTGCGCGAAACCGTCCTCGCCCGCAAATTCGGCGTGACCCTGCTGGAGGGCGTCACCGGCTCGGGCAAGACCGAGGTCTATCTCGACGCCGTGGCCCAATGCCTGCGCGAGGGACGCCAGGCGCTGGTCCTGCTGCCGGAAATCGCCTTGTCCACCCAATGGCTTGCGCGCTTCGAGCGCCGCTTCGGCGCGCCACCCGCCCTGTGGCATTCGGAGCTTTCCGCGCGCACCCGCCGCGTCACCTGGCGCGCCGTGGCCGAGGGCGACGCACCGGTGCTGGTGGGCGCGCGCTCGGCGCTGTTCCTGCCCTTCCCCGACCTCGGCCTCATCATCGTGGACGAGGAGCACGAGACCGCCTTCAAGCAGGAGGAGGGCGTCATCTACCACGCGCGCGACATGGCCGTGGTCCGCGCCCGGCTGGAGGACGCCGCCTGCGTGCTGGTCAGCGCCACGCCGAGCCTGGAGACGGTCACCAACGCCCAGGCCGGCCGCTATGGCCATGTGACGCTGCCCAACCGCCACCACGGCGCCTCCCTGCCGCAGGTCGCGGCCATCGACCTGCGGCAGGAGCCGCCCGAGCGCGGGCGCTTCCTCGCCCCGCCGCTCATCCAGGCCGTGGTGGAGACCCTGGCGCGCGGCGAGCAGGCGATGCTTTTCCTCAACCGCCGGGGCTATGCGCCGCTGACGCTCTGCCGCACCTGCGGCCATCGCGTGCAATGCCCCAATTGCACGGCCTGGCTGGTCGAGCATCGTGCCCAGCGCCGCTTGCAATGCCACCATTGCGGCCACACCGCGCCCACGCCGCTGGCCTGCTCGGAATGCGGCACGGAGCATTCGCTGGTGCCCATCGGCCCCGGGGTGGAACGCATCCAGGAGGAGGTGTCGGAGCTCTTCCCCGAGGCGCGCCGCCTGGTCATGGCCAGCGACACCATCCCCGGCCCGGCCGCCGCCGCCGAGGCCGCAAGGCGCATCGAGGAGCGCGAGGTCGATCTCATCATCGGCACGCAGATCGTCGCCAAGGGTTGGCACTTTCCGCATCTGACGCTGGTGGGTGTCGTGGATGCCGATCTCGGCCTCGCGGGTGGCGATCTGCGCGCCGGCGAGCGCACCATGCAGCTGCTGCACCAGGTCGCCGGCCGCGCGGGGCGCGAGGGCTCCACGCCCGGCCGCGTGCTGCTGCAGACCTTCTCGCCCGAGCATCCGGTGATGATGGCCCTCATCGCCGACGACATGCCGGGGTTCCTGAAGGCGGAAGCCGCCCAGCGCCTGCCGGGCCATTGGCCACCCTTCGGCCGCCTCGCGGCGCTGATCGTCAGCAGCGAGGACGCCCGCTCGGCCGAGCGGGCCGCGCGCGAGCTGGGGCTCGCGGCGCCGACGGGGCGGGGCATCCAGGTGCTGGGCCCCGCGCCCGCTCCGCTCGCGCTGCTGCGCGGGCGCTACCGGCACCGGCTGCTGCTCAAGGCCGAGCGGGGCATCCGCGTGCAGCCGGTGCTGAAGGACTGGCTGGCAAGGGCGCAGCTCCCGCGCGACGTGCGGGTGCAGGTGGACGTCGATCCCGTGGGCTTCATGTAGCCTCGGTTACGCGTCCACCTCCCGCGCCTGCCCCGCCTCGATCCGCAGGAAACGCGTGCCGATCGCCTCGACGAAGTGGCGGTCGTGCGAGACCAGGACGCAGGTGGCGCCCTGGGCCAGCAGCTCCGCCTCCAGCCGCTCCTGGCCGGGGATGTCGATGTGGTTGGTGGGCTCGTCCAGCAGATAGAAGTTGGGTTCCTCCAGGCGGAGCGCCAGCAGTCCGAGCCTCGCCTTCTGGCCGGGCGAGAGCCGGCCGATCGGGCGGGCCTGCGCCTCGGTTCCAATGCCCGCGCCGGCCAACAGGCTGGTGGCGCGGCCGTCGCCGATGCCCGTGCGTCCCGCGATGAGGCCGTGCGGAGTCTGGCCCTCCGGCAGATGCGCCATGCCCTGGTCGGCATAGCCCAGGACGAGGCTGGGGCTGATCTGCACGCCGGGCACCGGCTCGGTCGCGGCGCGGCGCAGGAGGCGGATCAGCTGCGTCTTGCCGGCGCCGTTCCGGCCCAGCAGCACGAGACGGTCGCCCAGCCGGACATCCAGCTTCGCGATCCGGAACAGCGGCTGGCCCTCGGGCGTGGCGACGGTGAGGTCGCGGATCGCGGCCAGCACCTTCGCATGGGTGTCGCGGCTGACGAGGCGGATCTCGCCGGACCGTTCCGCATGGGCCGGGCGCAGCGTGGCCTCGATCCGGTTCGCGCGGTCGCGCAACTGCATCGACTTCTTCTGCAGCAGGTCGCTGCCGCTGTTGACGCCGATGTTGCGCAGCTCGCCGGCGTTGCGGCGCAGGCGGGTGACCTCCTTCGCGTCCTTCGACAGCTTGCGCTCATCGGCCGCGTCGTCCTCCGCGAGCAAGGCGCGGGCCGAGCCGTAAGGGTGGGCGTAGAGGCGACTGACGCCCGGCCGGAGAAACAGGGTGCGCGTGGTGCAGGCATCGAGGAAGCTGCGGTCGTGGCTGGCAATCAGCATCGGCGTGCGCGCCGCCGGGCCGGCGATCCAGTCTTCCAGCAGCGCGATCTTCTCGAGGTCGAGATGGTTGGTCGGCTCGTCCAGGAGCAGCGCGTCGGGCTGGGTGATCCAGACGCGGGCGAGCAGCGCGAGACGCTGCCAGCCGCCGCTGAGCGCCGCGAGGGGACGGTCGCGCAGCTCGTCGGGCGTGGCGAACTCGTCCAGGACGGCGCCGACGCGCCAGGCCTCCTGCGCGCGTTCGGCGGGCGGCAAGGCGCGGCGCAACGTCTCCGACAGGGTCAGGCCGAGCAGCCCGGGCGGCACGTCCTGCTCGACATAACCGAGGCGGGCGCCGCGCGAGAGCGTGACGCTTCCCGCATCCGGCTCGATCGATCCGGCAATGCAGCGCAGCAAGGTGGACTTGCCCGCGCCATTGGCGGCGACGAGGCCGATGCGGTCCCCCGGGCCGATACCGAGAGTGAGGTTCTGGAACAGGGGGCGGGGCGTGACCATGCCGAGGTCACGCAAGGCGATGAGAGCCATGGAAGAAATCCGTTCGGACGCCGGCCAGACAGCGGGCAGGCGGATGCAACAAGGGCAGTCCGGGACGGAAGCAATGCGGCTTCAGGCGGGCCTGCCCTGCGAAAGACCTATCGCAGGGCGGAAACAGGACCCCTGGGGTGGTGCTGGTTGTAGGTATGCATCCCAGCCCTCCTGTGCGGCTCGATGAAAGATATCGACCATGCTAACGGCGGCAGGCGGCGAGTGGCAAGCCATTCGCCGCGCGCGCCGCGCTCGGCTAGTCTGCGGCGGTGCGAATCCTTCCCTCCTCGCTTTAGCCGTGGCCCGCGTCACCATCCGCGACGTGGCGAAGCTCGTCGGCATGTCCGAGGCGACGGTCTCGAACGCTTTGGCCGACAAGCCCATCGTCACCGCCGAGACCAAGGCGCGCGTGCGGCGCGCCGCCGAGGAGCTCGGCTATCACGTCTCGCCCATCGCCCGCGCGTTGCGGACCGGCCAGAGCGGCACGGTCGGCATCGTGGTCTCCAACCTCGCCAATCCCTTCTACGCGGACATCCTGCTGGGCATCAGCAGCGTGCTCACGCCGCGCGGCTATCAGACGATCATCTGCAACACCGAATCCCGCGCCGATCTTCAGGAATGGCATGTCACGCACCTGCTTCGGCACATGGTCGATGGCATCCTTCTGCTCTCCTATTCGTCCGAGACGGCCGATACGACGCGCGCGCTGAAGGCGGGTGTGCCGCTGGTGGCGCTATGGCGCAGGCCGGGCGGCAGCGAGGCGACCTTCGTCGGCATGGACGACGGCACCGGCATGCGGCTGGCGCTGGAGCATCTCTGGTCGCTCGGCCATCGGCGGATCGGGCTGCTGCGCGCGAATATTGCCTCCAGCCCCAGCAACGCCCGGCAGAATGCCTTCCAGGACTTCCTGGGCGAGCACGGCGTGGAACCGGGCCCGGTCATCGGCGCCGAGATCTCGATCGAGGGCGGCCAGGACGCGACGCGGCAGCTCCTGGACCTGCCGGTGCCGCCGACGGCGATCATCGCCACCTCGGACATCATGGCGCTGGGTGCGACGGTGGCCCTGGCCGAGCGGTCCATGACGGTCCCTGCCGACATGTCCGTGGTGGGCTTCGAGGACACCTTCGTCGCGGCGCTGCCGCAGATCCAGCTGACCACGGTTTCGGTGCCGCGCCGCGCGCTCGGAATCAGCGCCGCGGAACTGTTGCTGGAAAGGATCGCGGATCCCAAGCTGCCGATCCGCGACCTCGTCCTTCAGCCGAGCTTCCAGGTGCGCGGCACGACGGCGCCGCCCCCCGGATAGCCCGTCAGTTCGCCGACACGTTCCCCGCGCGGATCACCGCCAGCCAGGTGCGGCGGTCGGCGGCGAGGCGGCGGGTGAAATCCGCCGTGTTCTCGAAATGCGGCGTGAAGCCCAGATCCTCCAGCCGCTTCCGCAAAGTCGCGTCCTGCATGGCGCGGCCGATCGCATTGGCCCAGATCTGCCGCAGCGCGTCGGGCATGTCCTTGTGCCCGCACATGCCGAACCAGCCGGTCACGTCGAAGCCAGGAAGGGTGTCGGCGATGCGCGGCGCATCCGGGAAGACGGGCGAGCGCGTCGGATCACCGATGCCCAGCAGGCGCAGATCGCCCGACTGCACCTGGCGCGTCGCATCGCCGAGATTGCCGATCATGAAGTCGATGCGCCCGGCCATGAGGTCCAGCACCGCCGGCGCCGTGCCGCGATAGGGCACATGGGTCATGTCCACGCGGGCCAGGCTCTTCATCAGCTCGCCCGAGAGATGCTGCGCCGAGCCCGCCCCGGGGCTCGCGAAAGTGAGCTCTCCCGGGCGCGCGCGCGCCGCCGCGAGGATGTCGGCCACGCTGCGGTATTCGGCGTTCGCGCCCACGAAGAGTCCGTAGGAGGAGAGCGCGACATTGGCCACCGGCACCGTCTCCACCCCGGGATCGAGCGGCAGCGTGGCGCCCTGGAGCTGCGGCGTGATGGCCAGGGTGCTCATCGAGCACTGGTAGATCATCGAGCCGTCCGGCGGGCTCTGCGCCACATAGGCGGCCGTCACGACGCCGTTCACCCCGGTCCGGTTCTCGACGACGACCCGCTGGCCGAGGGTGGGGCTAATGGCATCGGCGATCAGGCGCGTCAGCGTGTCGCTCGATCCACCGGGGGCGAAGCCGCTGATGATGCGGAGCGGCCGGTCCGGAAGCGCGGTCTGGGCCATGCCGTTCGTGGCGGCGAGCAGCATCGCCGCGCCCATCGCGCAGGCCGCGTGGAATCGTTTGGTCGAGATGTTCTTGGACATCTTGCTTGTTTCCTCTTGTCGTGGATCGAAGTGTCGCGCGGAACGCCGAAAGGCGCGGCCGGCCCTGGGGCCAGCCGCGCCTTTCGGATGTTCCGGCGAAGGATCAGGCCGCCTGCTGGAGCGTGGAGGCCACGTCCACGATCGTCACGCGGCGCATGTCGCGCGGATACTTCTTGTCATCGAAGGGGCGGGCGCGGTGCATGGTGGTGCGGTTGTCCCACATCAGCAGGTCGTTGACCTTCCACTCGTGGCTGTAGACGAAGCGGCGCTCGGTCGCGTGCTCCATCAGGTCGCGGATCAGGGCGAAGGCCTCCGGCACCTGCCAGCCAAGGACCCGGCCGATATGCGCCGACAGGTACAGGCTGCGCCGTCCGGTCGAGGGGAAGTAGCGCACCAGGCGCTGCTGGACGGGGGCGAAGGCGGTGCGCTCGGCCTCAGTGAATTCCCCGAAGCCGAGGAGCTGGCGCGAATAGAGCAGGCTGTGCTCGCAGATGAGGTCGCGGAGCTTCTCCTGCATCTCGGGCTCCAGCGCGTCCCAGGCGGCGCGCATGTCGGCCACCTCGGTGGGGGCGCCCTTGGGCGGGATCACGCGGGCATGCAGCATGGAGTACTTGGCCGGGATGGCCTTGAAGCTGCTGTCGCTGTGCCAGAGCTGGTTGCCCAGGTTGAACATCCGCCGCCGGGCATCGGCCGCCAGGATGGTCCCGTCCGCCGCGAGGTTGGAGATGTCGTTGAGCTGCTTGTCCTTCAGGCGTCCCTGCTCGACGTCCACCGTGGCGCGGCTGCCCTCGATCGTTCCCAGCGCCTCGCCGACGGCGCGCTGCGTCACGTCGTCCAGCTTCTGGCCGCGAAAGACCAGGGTGGCGTAGCGATCCATGGCCGCGTCGATCTCGGCCACCTGGCCGGGCGTCAGCGGCTGGGTCAGGTCCACGCCGCTCACCTCCGCGACGAAGGAGGGCGTGATGGGGGTGATGGTCAGCTGTGCGCTCATGATTTCCTCCGGGGCCGAGATTGTCTTCGGTCGAATTTAATCGATTAAATTTGGGACGGCAACTCCATATGACGACCCGCCCTGCCCCCAGCGCCACCGCCCCATGCATCGTCCGCATGCCCCTTCAAACTTGCCGCGACTAAGGCGTGGCTCTATAGCCGGACGCCAAAGTTGAGAGCCCGTTCACCTTGGCCAGCATCGTCGATCCCAACGCCCCCAATCCCGCCCTCGCCGTCCAGGCCGCCATCCTTGAGCGACCCGCGACCGAGGAGCGCCGCATGGCCGACGCGATTCGCGCTCTGGCCATGGATGCGGTCGAGAAGGCCAAGTCCGGCCATCCCGGCATGCCCATGGGCATGGCCGACGTCGCCACCGCCCTTTTCACCAAGTTCGTGAAATACGACGCGGCCGACCCCCGCTGGCCCGACCGCGACCGCTTCGTGCTCTCCGCCGGCCACGGCTCGATGCTGCTCTATTCGCTGCTGCACCTGACCGGCCATGCCGGCATGGGCATCGACGAGCTCAAGAACTTCCGCCAGCTGCATTCCCCCGCCGCCGGCCACCCCGAATACGGCTACCACCCTGCCATCGAGACCACGACCGGCCCGCTCGGCCAGGGCATCTCGACCGCCGTCGGCATGGCGCTCGCCGAGCGGCACCTGGCCGCGCGCTTCGGCAAGTCGCTGGTGGACCACCGCACCTGGGTCATCTGCTCGGATGGCGACCTGCAGGAGGGCATCAGCCACGAGGCCGCCGCGCTCGCCGGCCACCTGTGCCTCGATAAGCTGACGGTGCTGTGGGACGACAACCACATCTCCATCGACGGCGACACCGCCCTCTCCTTCTCCGAGGACGTGCTGAAGCGCTTCCAGGCCTATGGCTGGGCCACCAAGCGCGTGGACGGGCATGACCCCGCGCAGATCGCCGCCGCCATGGCCGTCGCGCAGCGCAGCAAGAAGCCGACCATCATCGCCTGCCGCACCATCATCGGCTTCTCCGCGCCGAAGAAGGCCGGCACTGCGGGCAGCCACGGCGCGCCGCTCGGCGCCGACGAGATCGCCGCCGCCAAGTCCGCCATGGGCTGGAACGCCGAGCCCTTCACGGTTCCCGAGGGGCTGAAGGCCAAGTGGGAAGAGGCCGGCCGCCGTTCCGCCGGCACGCGCCGCTCCTGGCTGAAGCGCCTCGCCAAGCACCCCATGCGCGTCGAGTTCGAGCGCGCCATGGCCGGCAAGCTGCCCGAGAACTGGGCCGAGCCGCTGCAGGCGCTGCGCGCCACCTTCGCGACGGAAAAGCCCAAGATCGGCAGCCGCATCGCCAGCCAGCGGGCGCTGGGCGCCCTGGTGCCGGCCGTGCCCGAGATGATCGGCGGCAGCGCCGATCTCACCGGCTCCAACAACACCGACGTGAAGGGCATCGCGCCCATCTCGCCGGGCAACTACGCCGGCCGCTACATCCATTACGGCATCCGCGAGCACGGCATGGCCGCCGCGATGAACGGCATGGCGCTGCATGGCGGCATCATCCCCTATGCCGGCACCTTCCTGGTCTTCGCCGACTATCTGCGGCCCGCGCTGCGCCTGGCGGCGCTGATGCACCAGCGCGTCATCCACGTGCTGACGCATGACAGCATCGGCCTCGGCGAGGACGGCCCGACCCACCAGCCGGTCGAGACCATCGCCTCGCTGCGCATCATCCCCAATCTCGCCGTCTTCCGCCCGGCCGACGCCATGGAGACGGCCGAGTGCTGGGAGCTGGCGCTGCGCCGCACCGAGGGCCCCTCGGTCCTCGCCCTCTCGCGCCAGGGCCTGCCGGCCCTGCGCGACGATGCCGGCGAGAACCGTTCCGCCCGCGGCGGCTACGTCCTGGCCGAGGCCGAGGGCGCGCGCGCCGTGACGCTCATCGCCACCGGCAGCGAGGTCTCCCTCGCCATGACGGCCCGCGCCCAGCTCGCCGGGCAGGGCATCCAGGCCGCCGTGGTCTCCCTGCCCTCCTGGGAGCTCTTCGCCCAGCAGGACGAGGCCTATCGCGCCGCAACCCTCGGCGACGCCCCGCGTATAGGTATCGAGGCCGCGATCTCCTTCGGGTGGGATCGCTGGCTCGGCGCCAACAGCGCCTTCATCGGCATGACCGGCTTTGGCGCTTCGGCGCCCGCCGAGAAGCTCTTCGAGCATTTCGGCATCACGCCCGCCGCGGTCGTCGCGGCAGCACAGAAACTTCTCGCACAGGATGGAAGCAAATGACGGTTAAGGTCGCGATCAACGGCTTCGGGCGCATCGGTCGCCTGGTTCTGCGCGCTGCCTGCGAGAGCGGCCGTGACGACGTCGAATTCGTCGCCATCAACGACCTCGGCTCCGTCGAGGCGAATGCCCACATGTTCCGCTATGACAGCGTGCACGGCCGCTTCCCCGGCGAGGTGATCGTCGAGGGCGACAGCATCACGATCAAGGCCCACGGCAAGACCTGGGGCCCGATCAAGGTGTCGGCCGAGCGCGATCCCGCCAAGCTGAAGTGGGATGGCGTCGACATCGCCGCCGAGTGCACGGGCATCTTCACCGCGCGCGACAAGGCCTCGCTGCTGCTGGGCACCGGCGCGCGCAAGGTGCTGATCTCCGCCCCCGGCGACGGCGCGGACAGGACCATCGTCTACGGCGTGAACCACACGACGCTGACGGCCGAGGACAAGATCGTCTCCAACGCCTCCTGCACCACCAACTGCCTGGCGCCGGTCGTGAAGGTGCTGCACGACAATTTCGGCCTCGTGCGCGGCTATATGCTGACCATCCACGCCTATACGGGCGACCAGAACACCGTCGACACGCTGCACAAGGACCTGCACCGCGCCCGCGCGGCGGCGGTCTCGGCCATCCCGACCTCGACGGGTGCGGCCAAGGCCATCGGCCTCGTGATGCCGGAGCTCAAGGGCAAGCTGGACGGTTCCTCCATCCGCATCCCGACGCCGAACGTCTCCCTCGTCTCGCTCGACTTCGTGCCCGGCAAGACCGAGGGCCTGACCAAGGAGGCGATCAACGCCGTGATGAAGGCGGCGGCCGAGAGCGGCCCGCTCAAGGGCATCCTCGGCTACAACACCGCGCCGCTCGTCTCGATCGACTTCAACCACGATCCGCACTCGTCGACCTTCGACGCGACGCAGACGCAGGTGATCGACGGCGGCCTGGTGCGCGTGATGGCCTGGTACGACAACGAGTGGGGCTTCTCCAACCGGATGTCGGACACCGCTGCCTACTACGGCAAGCTCTAAGCAAGACGCGGGGCTTCGCCCCACACCCCACCGGGGAGACGGTGTCTCCCCGGACCCCTGCCTTTACATAAACGGACGAAATATGCCCGCTTTCCGCACCCTCGATGACCTCGATCCGCGCGGAAAGCGCGTCCTGCTGCGTGCCGACCTGAACCTGCCCGTCAAGGACGGCAAGATCACGGACATGACGCGCATCGAGCGCCTCTGCCCCACCATCGCCGAGCTCGCCGCCAAGGGCGCGCGCGTCATCGTCTGCTCCCATTTCGACCGCCCCAAGGGCAAGCGCGTCCCCGAGATGTCGCTCAAGCCCATGCAGGAAGCGCTCGCCAAAACCCTCGCCAAGCCCGTCGCCTTTGCCGATGACTGCATCGGTCCCGAGGCCGAAGCCGCCGCCAACGCGCTGAAGGACGGCGAGGTCCTCCTCCTCGAGAACACGCGCTTCCACGCCGGCGAGGAGAAGAACGACCCGGCGCTCGCCGCCGGCTTCGCGAAGCTCGCCGACGTCTTCGTCAACGACGCCTTCTCCGCCGCGCATCGCGCCCATGCCTCGACCGAGGGCGTGGCCAAGCTGCTGCCCGCCTATGCCGGCCGGCTGATGCAGACC
Source organism: Roseococcus sp. (assembly GCF_965227005.1). NCBI lineage: Bacteria > Pseudomonadati > Pseudomonadota > Alphaproteobacteria > Acetobacterales > Roseomonadaceae > Roseococcus > Roseococcus sp. The sequence goes on along the minus strand of NZ_CBDDFJ010000018.1, from coordinate 173,424 downwards.
GAGCTTGAGGCGCTGGACGCCGCGCTGGGCAATCCGCAGCGGCCCGTCGTCGCCATCGTCGGCGGCGCCAAGGTCTCCACCAAGCTGGACCTGCTGGGCAATCTGTCATCGAAGGTGGACGTGCTGGTCATCGGCGGCGCCATGGCCAACACCTTCCTGGCCGCGCAGGGCCATTCGGTCGGCAAGTCGCTGCAGGAAGCCGAGATGCACAACACGGCGCGCGAGATCCTCGCCACCGCGAAGAAGAACGGCTGCGAGATCGTCCTGCCGCTCGACCTCGTGGTCGCCGAGGGCTTCGCCGCGCATTCGCCCAACAAGGTCGTCGGCCTCGACGGCGTGCCCGCCGACATGATGGCGCTGGACGTCGGCCCCGCCACCATCGCCGATGTGGTGAAGCGCCTTTCGGCCGCGAAGACCCTCGTCTGGAACGGCCCCTTCGGCGCCTTCGAGATCGCGCCTTTCGACACGGCGACCGTAACCGTGGCCCAGGAGGTCGCGCGCCTCACCGAGGCCGGGACGCTGCGTTCGGTGGGTGGCGGCGGCGACACCGTCTCGGCGCTGCGCCATGCGGGCGTGGCCGAGCGCATGAGCTATGTCAGCTCGGCCGGCGGCGCCTTCCTCGAATGGCTCGAGGGCAAGACGCTGCCGGGTGTCGCCGCGCTGGAGCGGTAGGATCGCGAGGGGCTTCCGCCCCTCGGTTTAGCGAGCCGGCGAAGCGCCCGTCGGCATCTGCTGGGTCGTGTAGCCGGCGGGCACCGAGAGGCGGGCCGGGTCGATCGCGCCATAGGTGACCTGCGTGGCCTCCATCGTCATCGCCACGCCGTTCGGAGCGGCCGAGACGGTGCGCAGCATGACCCCGTCCTCGGTCATGCAGTTCATGCCGCGCAGTTCGCCAATGGCGATCTCCCATTCCGTGCAGGCGGTCCCGGCGACCGTGGCGGTTCCCTTGCGGGTGAAGGTGGCGCCGGCCGGAGCCTCCTGGCTCATCGCGGCCACGGCCGCCGGCGGCAAGGACATCGCCATGCGCTGGGCATCCATGACCATGACGGCGGAATTCGCCCGGTGATCAACGAGGATCCAGCCTGCGGCGCCGGGAGGGTCGACACGCTGCTTGCCGGTGCTGGCCGAGAAGGCCATGCGCATTTCCTGCGGCGGGGCGCCGGCCAGGCCGGTCATGCGGTAGGTGACGGTCACGTCCCGGGTGGGACGCATGTTGGCCGGTTGCGCCAGGGCGGGAAGCGCGAGAGCCGTGGTCATGGCAGCCGCCGCGAGAAGCCGGATCATGCAGGATCTCCTGGTAAGTCGTTTTATATTCCCAGGAATTTACACGATCACGGCTTCAAGTCGAGCGGCCCGCATGCTTACGGCGAGGGCTTCGCCGTTTTCAGCAGTGCGGCAACCGCAGCCCCGACTCGCGCCACTTCATGCTCACCAGCTTCCCGGTGTTCGACAGCGTGATGTAGGCGGTCCTGCGGTCCGGCCCGCCGAAGCAGATGTTCGTTGGCATGCGCTCGGGCATCTTCACCACGTCGATGATCTTGCCCGCAGGCGTCACGGTCGTGATCTCGCCCGAAACCAGCGTCGCCACCACGATGTTCCCGGCATCCGTGATCGCCAGGCTGTCCAGCCGACGGAAGTCCGGAAACTGGCAGATCAGCGTGCCACCGCTCGTGCTCGGCCAGGGGCATTTGCGCAGCTGTCCCGGCCCGATGATGTCGAAACCCCAGAGCCGCCCCGTCTCCGTCTCGGCCACGTAGAGCTTCTCGCCATCGGGGCTGATGCCGATGCCGTTCGCGCCGCCGAAAATCGGGAATGCCGCCTCGACGATCCGGCTGCCATCCAGCGCCGCCCAATACACGCCGCCATGGTCGCGATCGCGCGCGCGCACCTTGCCGAGATCGCTGAACCAGAAGCCGCCCTTGCCGTCGAGCTGCAGGTCGTTCGGCCCCTTCAGCATCACCTCGCCGCAGCGATCATAGAGCGTCTTCACCGCGCCCGTGGCGATGTCGACCACCTCGATGCGCCCGTTGGTGTAGTCCTCGGCCACGCCGTGCGGACGCAGGATGTCGGGCTCCTCATGCCAGGCGAAGCCGCCGTTGTTGCAGAGGATCAGCGTGTTGTCCGGCCCGGCCGCCAGCCCGTTCGGCCCGCCGCCGGTCTTGGCGATCACGCTATAGGTGCCATCCGGCGCGATGCGCGAGATGACCTGCTTCTCGATCTCCACGAGCGCGATGGCGCCATCGGGCAGCACCACGGGCCCTTCCGGAAAACGCAGACCTTCCGCGAGAATTTTCAGGCTCATCTTGGAGCTCCTCCCCTTTCTGTTCGGGTCAGGATGCGCCACGCTCGCCGTGCCGCCAAGATGGAGATACCCCCGTTGGATCCCGTGACGCTCGCCGTGCTTTCCGCGCGATTCACCGCAATTGTCGAAGAAATGGGCGAAGGGCTGCTGCGCACGGCCTATAGCCAGATCCTCAATTCCAGCCGCGATTTCTCCATCGCTCTCACCGATGGCGCCTGCCGCCTCGTCGCGCAGGCGGACCACATCCCCGTGCATGTCGGCGCCATGCCCTTCGCCGCCAAGGCCGTGGTCGAGGCCTTCGGCGCGGATATGAAGCCCGGCGACGTCTTCCTGCTGAACGATCCCTATCACGGCGGCAGCCACCTGCCGGACCTCACGATCATCCTCCCGATCTTTTCGGAGGGTGTCGTGCGCTTCTTCAGCGTGGTGCGCGCGCATCAGTCCGACATCGGCGGCAACACGCATGGCGGCTACAATCCGGGCGCCTCCGAGATCTGGCAGGAAGGGCTCCGCATTCCGCCGATTCGTCTCGGCGAGAACTTCACCATGCGCCCCGATCTCGTGGCGATGCTCGCGCTCAACACGCGCATCAACCGCGATTTCCGTGGCGATCTGGCGGCGATGCTGGGCTCCGCCAAGCTCGGCGCGAACCGGCTCTCCGATCTTCTGGCGCAGCATGGCAGCGCGAGCCTGATGACGGCGGTGGATGCCATCCTCGACCTCGCCCATGCGCACACCAGGCGCATCGTGGAGGCCTGGCCGGACGGCACATGGCACGGCGAGGCCTTCCTCGACGACGACGGCCACGACGCGAAGAACATCGCCATCCGCGCCACCTGCACCAAGCAGGGCGGCACGCTGACGGTCGATCTCTCCGCCAGCGACGACCAGGTCCTGGGCATCGTGAACTCGTCCTATCCCAACATGTTCTCGGCCGCCTGCATGGCCTTCGCCTATCTCCTCGATCCCGAAGTGCAGAAGAACGAGGGCGCCTTCCGCGCGCTGCGCGTCATCGCGCGCGAAGGCAGCATCGTCTGGGCGCGCGAGGGCGCGGCCGTCACGCTCTGCACCAGCCACTGCAGCAACGAGATCGTCGAGGCCATCATCCGCGCGATGCAGAATTGCTGCCCCGAGCGCGCAATGGGCGGCTGGGGCCGGCGCTTCCGCATCGCCATCACCGGCAAGGATGCGCGCCGCCCGGATCGCAAATTCGTCTGGCATCTCTTCCACGCGCGCCCCGGCGCGGGCGGCCACGCGCAGGGCGACGGCTGGTCCGCCGCCGGCGAGTGGCATTCGGCGGGCGGCCTGAAATTCGGCAGCATCGAGATGGCCGAGGCACGCTTCCCGCTGCATTTCCGCAAGCACGAATTCCTCGGCGGCACGGCAGGCGCGGGCCAGTATCGCGGCGGCCATGGCGCGGAGCTCGAACTGGTCGTGGAGAGCGACGGCCCCTCGCGCGGCAACACCGCGGGCGACGGCGCCTTCCACGGCAGCGCGGGCATCGCGGGCGGGCAGGATTCCGCGCCGCATCGCTATGTGCTGCGCCATGCCGATGGGAGCGAGCGCGTGCTGCGCACCAAGGAAGTCGGCATCGACATCCAGTCGGGCGAGGTGATCCACGTCCGCTCGGCCGGCGGCGGCGGCTGGGGCGATCCGGCCCAACGCGACCCCGAACTCATCGCCCGTGATATCGAAGAAGGCCTCGCGTAATGCGCTACACAATCGGCGTCGATGTCGGCGGCACCTTCACCGACGTGGTCGGCGTGGATGTCGAGGGCCGCGAATACCTGGCCAAGGCCGCCAGCACCCCGCACGACCAGAGCGAGGGCGTGCTCGACGGCCTGGCCAATCTCGCCGCCGCCATCGGCATCACCCTCACCGAGTTGCTGGAGACGACGATCCGCATCGTCCACGGCACCACCGTCGCGACCAATGCGCTGCTGGAGCGGCGCGGCGCGCGCACGGCCATGCTCACCACCGAGGGCCATCGCGACGTCACCGCCATGCGCGAGGGCCTGAAGCCCGCGCGCTACGACCTGCGCCTGCCGCAGCCGCCCGCGCTGGTGCCGCGCCAGCTCCGCCTGCCCGTGCGCGAGCGCCTGCGCCCCGATGGCAGCGTGCAGGTCCCGCTCGACGCCGCGAGCCTGGACGCCGCCATCGCGACGCTGCGCGCGCAGCAGGTGGAATCGGTGGCCATCTGCTTCCTCCATTCCTGGGCCGCGCCGAAGCACGAGCACGCGGCGGCCGAGGCCGTCCGCGCGGCGTTGCCTGGTGTTTTCGTTACCTGCTCGGCCGACGTGCTGCCACAGATCAAGGAGTTCGAGCGCTTCTCCACCACGGCGGTGAACGCCTATGTCGGCCCCGTCGTCTCGCGCTATCTCACGCGGCTGGAATCACGCCTGCGCGAAGCGGGCTACACGCAGCCGGTCTTCGTCATCCTCTCGCATGGCGGCATGGCGCCCATCCACGAGGCCGCGCGCCTCGCCGTCGGCACCGCGCTCTCCGGCCCGGCGGGCGGCGTCTCGGCGGCGCTCGCGCTCGCACGGCGGGGGATGGGCCAGCAGCTCGTCACCCTCGACATGGGCGGAACCTCCACCGACATCGCGCTGATCCAGGACGGCGCGGCGACGCTGGGCCAGGGCCGCGAGGTCGGCGGCGAGCGCATCGCGCTGGACAGCCTCGACATCATCACGCTGGGTGCCGGCGGCGGTTCCATCGCGCATCTGGGCAGCGGCGGCACGCTGGAGGTCGGGCCGCAATCCGCCGGCGCCCGCCCCGGCCCCGCCTGCTACGGAAACGGCGGCACCGAGCCGACCGTGACGGACGCGAATCTCGCGCTGGGTTATCTCGATGCCACGCGCTTCCTCGGCGGGGCGCGCCTGCTCGACGTGGCCGCGACCGAGCGCGCCATGGCCACTCTGGCGGCCAAGCTCGGCATCACGCCCGAGGCGACCGCGCTCGGTATCTACCGCCTGGTGAATGCGCGCATGGCCGATGGCGTGCGCGTGGCCACCGTCCGCCGCGGCGTCGATCCGCGGGGGGCGACGCTGCTCGCCTTCGGCGGTGCCGCGGGGCTGCATGCGAGCGCGGTGGCGCGCGATCTCGGCATGGCGCGCATCGCCGTACCGCTCTTCGCCGCCGGGCTTTCCGCCTGGGGCATGCTGCAGACCGAGCTGCGCCACGAGATCGCGCGCAGCGTCGTCAGCGCCGAGGCGATGCCAAGCGACGCTGCCCTTGATGCCCTCTTCGACGGGCTGGAATCCGAGGCGCGCACCCAGCTCGCGCAATGGTTCCAGGGCGAGGTCGTGGCCCATCGCGCGGCCGATCTGCGCTATGGCGAGCAGGTCTTCGAGATCACCGTGAACCTCGACGGCGTGGCCCCGAATCGCGCCGCCCTGCGCGAGGCCTTCCATGCCCGACACCGGGCGCTCTTCACCTACGACCTGCCGGAGGAGGAGGTCGTGCTCGTCACCGCCCGCGCCGCCGCCTCGGGGCTGCTGCCGCCCTTGCCGGTCCGGCCCGCCGGCGCCGGGCGTCCGGGCGACGCCCTCGGCACGCGCCGCGCCCTGCTGGAGAGCGGCTGGGCGGAGCTGCCCGTCCATGGCTTCGACGATCTTGCCGCCGCGCAGGAGGTACGTGGCCCGGCCATCGTCGAATCCGCGACCACGACCGTGCTGCTGCTGCCCGGCGACGTCGCACGGATGGACGAGGGCGGCTGGCTCATGATCGAGCAGCGCTGACGCCGCTCAGGGCCGCCGCGTGTCCCGCCACGCGCCGGCCGCCCCGCCCAGCATCGCGCCCGCCAGCACCGGCCAGGGCTGGCCGAGCCCCAGCCCCTGCGAGACCGCCAGCGCCGCCACCGCCGCGACGCTCCAGGGCAGGATCTCGAGCCGGCCGCGCCAGAGCGGCACCATCAGCGCGATGAGCGTCGCCAGGCTCGCGAAGAAGATCGGATGGCCCGGCGGCAGCGAGATGGCCCCCGCGAAGGCATAGCCCAGGGCGCAGAGGACCACCCAGAAGGCCCAGAAGGTCAGCCCCAGGCCGAGCAGCAGCCCGGCGTCGCGCCCGCCCGAGCGCTGGTCGGCGATGGCGATGGCGAAGCTGTTGTCCACCAGCGTCGCCAGCGTGCCCCAGAGCCGCCAGCCGCGCAGCTTGTCGAGCCAGGGCGCCAGCGCCGCACCCATGGGGGCCAGGCGCAGATTGATGATGAAGCAGGCCAGGGTCGCGGCAAAGATCGGCGCGGGATCGGCCCAGACCTGCAGGGCCACCAGCTGGCTCGTCCCGGCGAAGACCAGCGCCGACATGAGCACCGTCTCCAGGAAGGAGAGCCCCTGCGCGTCCGAGATCACGCCGATGATGAGGCCGAAGGGCACCACGGCCGGGATCATGGGCAGCGCGATCCGCACGCCCCTGCGTACGCCCTGCCGCGTGAAGACGACCCGCGTTCCGCTCATGGCCGCGCGGCCAGGATCTCCTCCGCCTCCTCGCGCGGCAGGCGCAGCGCGCGCCGCGCGACCTCGCCGCCGAAGCCGGCCCGCGCCAGGCTCGCCAGCCATTTCTGGCGAAGGACCGGATCGGGCTCGACGGTCGCAAAGGGGCCCATGCGCCGCTTGCGGCAGAGGATGACGGCGGAGGTCAGCTCATCGGGCACATCCTCCTGGCCGATCGCCTCGCGGGCCGTCTCGCCGGCGACGCCCTTGGCCGCCAGATGCGCCAGCGTGGCCCGCGCCGAGCGCCCTCCGCCCATGAGCCGCCGCGCCCGCGCCTTGGCGAAGACCGCGTCGTCCACCGCGCCGGCCTGCACCAACCGCGCCGCGATGGCCGCCGCGCGGGCATTGCCGGCCGCGACCTCGGCGGCGATCGCCTCGACGTCCTGGCCCTCGGCCTCGGCCTCGCGCGCCCAGCGGCGGATGCGGTTGGCCAGGACGCGGCGCAGCCCGGCCTCGGTGGCAGCATAGCGCGCGAGATGCGCCAGCGCGGCGTTGTGCAGGGAGGCCTCGGTGATCTTGGGCATGGCCCTAGATCACGAAATGCAGCGGCTCCGTCACCGGACGGCGCAGCCCGGCCGCGGCGGCACGCTTCAGCAGGTCCTCGAGGGTGATGCCCTGGAGCTTCTTCTCCACCGCCGCATCGAGCTCGGCCCAGAGCGGCGCCGTCACCAGGGTCGCGAGCTTGCCGGGGGGGGCGTCGGCCGCCTCGTCCTCGGTCACGGCAGCGATGATCTCGGCCAGCCTCACCTCGCGCGGCGCCCGCGCCATGCGATAGCCCCCGCGCGGCCCGCGCACGCTGTCCAGCAGGCCCGAGCGCACCAGCGCCTGGAGGAGGGGCTCGATTCCGCGCCGCGCGGCGTTCAGCCGCTCCGCGATATCGGACGCGCCCGTGACCTCGCCGCCACGCCCAGCGTGGAAAGCGATATCGAGCGCGATGTCGAGCGCGAGCAAGGCACGGTCCCGCCGCAACAGCATGTTTGCGAAATCTCCAGGTGATTCGCGTGAAATCTGGCGCGTCTCGCATAAAATTCCAACCCGCCTCTGGCATCACGGGTCATTTTTCGTGCTACCGGAGGGGATGGACGCCGATTCGCCCGGGGCCGGCCAAGGCCTGCATGCCAGCATTCTCACCACCATCGGCGGAACGCCGACGGTGCTGCTCCCACGCCTCATGGCCGAGGAGAAGTCGCCCGCCCGGCTCGCGCTGAAGCTGGAGTTCTTCAACCCGGGCGGGTCGGTGAAGGACCGCATCGGCCTGGCCATGGTCGAAGCCGCCGAGGCCGCCGGCATCATCGAGCCCGGACGCTCCACCATCATCGAGCCGACCTCGGGCAATACCGGCATCGCGCTGGCGCTGGTCGCGGCCGCCAAGGGCTACCGGCTGATCGTGGTCATGCCCGACGCCGCCTCGATCGAGCGGCGCAAGATGCTGAAATTGCTGGGTGCCGAGCTGGAGCTCACGCCGGGCAAGAAGGGCATGGCCGCCGCCATCGCCCGCGCCGAGGATATCCAGGCCGCGACCCCCGGCGCCTGGATCGCCCGGCAGTTCGACAATCCCGCCAATCCCGACATCCACGCCCGCACCACCGCCGAGGAGATCTGGCGCGACACCGCCGGCGCGGCGGACGTGGTGGTCGGCGGCATCGGCACGGGCGGCACGCTGACGGGCATCGCCCGCGCGCTGAAGCCACGCAAGGCGAGCCTGCGCGTCATCGGCGTCGAGCCCGCCGAATCGGCGGTGCTTAACGGCGACGAGCCGGGGCCGCACCTCATCCAGGGCCTCGGCGCCGGCTTCCGCCCCACCGTGCTGGACCTTGCCAGCCTCGACGGCGTGGAGCGCGTGGCCGAGCGCGACGCCTTCGCCGCGGCGCGGGCCGTGGCCCGGCTGGACGGCGTGCCGGTCGGCATCTCCACCGGCGCGGTGCTCGCCGCCATGATGCGGATCGCCCGGCAGCCGGGGATGGAGGGCAAGCTGATCGTCGGCATCGCCGCCTCCTTCGCCGAGCGCTACCTCTCGACCGAGCTCTTCGAAGGGCTCTGAGCGAGCACCAGCCGGTCCCGGCCCTCGCGCTTCGCCGCGTAGAGAGCCTGGTCGGCCTCGCCCAGTACTGCCTCGAACCCATCGGCGCTCCCACCGATGGCGAGGCCCGCGCTGGCAGTGCAGGCCAGCCCCTCGCTCTCGCGGACCATGGCGGCGAAGCGCGCGCGCACCTCTTCCGCGCGGCGGCGGGCGGCCTCGGGCGTGGAGAGCGGCTGGATGAGCGCGAATTCCTCGCCCCCGATCCGCGCCGCCAGCTCCCCGGCCGCCGATCCATCCCGCAACGCGGCGGCGAAGAGCAGGATCACGCGGTCGCCCCGGGCATGGCCGTGGGTGTCGTTGATGGCCTTGAAGCGATCGATGTCGAAGAGCGTCGCGGCGACGACACCGCCGAGCCGGGCCTCGGCCAGGGCGCGCCGGTTCATGAGCCCGGTGAGCGGATCGGTCAGCGCCGCGAGCCGATGGGTTCGCACCAGACGGATCTGGCTCAGCGACATGGTCATGGCCCCGATCCCCGGAATCGCGGCGACGACCAGGACCATGGAGAGGTCCTCCGCCCAGTTGCTCGGCTGGCCGGGGATCACGAGCTTGCCTTCCAGCAGGACGAGCATCGCGCGCGGCAGGAAGGACAGCCCGACGGCCAAGTACAGCCCGGCGATCGCCATGACGATGCCGGGCGCCTCCTCGCGGGCCCGCCAGTAGTGCAGCGCGGTCATCCCCAGCAGCGCCGCCGAGGCGCAGTAGCCCAGGAAGAAGCCGAGGCCCGTATAGCCGAGCAACAGCGGCGGCACGGTCACGAGGAGGGTCGCGAGGCTCGCGGCGGCAATCGCCCCGGCCGGCGAGGCGCCGGAGCTGAACTGCCGCGCCGTGCCGTGGAGCGTGGCCAGCCCGGTGAGCATGAGGGCGAAGGCCATCGCGTCGAACGGCGGCGCGGGCCGCGCGATGTAGAGGGCGGAAAACCCCACGCCGATCGCGATCAGGACGGCGCCCAGGGCGCAGGTCAGCAGAAACCGGTCGATTCGGGACATCCGCCAGGCCGCGACCAGCACGGCCGACAGCACGGCGGCCGAGAAGCCGACCGCCACCAAAAGGGACGTGAAGTCCAGAACCATGGTCGTTGCTATGCCATAGGATGCGCCCCCGGCCCATCGGCGGCGCGACTGCGGACCGTAGCGAAGCGCCGAGCGGCCTGTTATCCTGCGAATCCCCCCGGCTGCTTCCCTCCCCCCATGAGGTCTGGCCGAAATGGCGCGTGAACTAGCCGAGCCTTCCGATCCCGCCGCCGGGCTGGGGCGACTTGCGTCGCCCGCGGTCAAGGCCGCGATCCGTCGGCGCGCGAATGAGATGGGCGGCCTGCTGCTCGGCTTCCTCGGCCTCGCCTTGCTCGTCGCCATCGGCACCTACAACCCCTCCGACCCCTCGCTCTCCACCGCGACCAGCGGGCATGCCACCAACCTGGCCGGCCCCTTCGGCGCCATCGTCGCCGACATCCTCTGCCAGTCCTGCGGCTGGGCGGCCTATCTGCCGGGCGTCGTGCTGCTGGGCTGGGCGCTGCGCATGGCCACGCATCGCGGCGTGAGCCTGCTGCCGGCGCGCATCGCCGCGCTGCTGCTGGCGACGCCGCTCTTCGCCGCCTGGCTCGCGCTCCTGCCCGGCGCCGAGGGCGGCGCGGCCGGACCGCTGGTGGCCGAGGCGCTGCTCCACGGGCTGGAGGGCCTCTTCGGCCCGCTCGGGCGCTTCTCCACCCAACTCATCACCGGCGGGCTGACGGGCCTGCTGGTCTATATCGCCTTCGGCTTCTCGCCCGGGGAATGGCGCCGCGCGGCGCGCGTCTCGGCCGTGGCCGCCTCGCAGGGCCTGGGCAGCGCGGCCGAATTCGGCGCGAGCAAGCGCCACCACCTCTTCCGCCCCTTCCTCTGGGCCGGTCGCGGGACGAAGAACCTCATCGCCCGCAACCGCATCGAGCCCGCGGCCGACCTCGTGGACGTGCTGCAGGAAGCCGACCGCGTCGCCGCCGAGCCGGTCCGCCCGCCGCTCCGGCGCGAGCCGGAGATGCGCCCCGCGCCGCGCAGCCAGCCCCGCGTCGCCGTGCCCCCCAAGCCCAAGCCGCCCGCCGCCGCGCAGCCCTCGCTGGACCTGCCCGCCGAGGGCTGGCGCCTGCCTTCGATCGACCTGCTGGCCCCCACCCCGCCGCGCGTCGCCGGCGGACCGAGCGCGGAGGCGCTGCAGGCCAATGCCCGCATGCTGGAGCAGGTGCTCAACGACTACGGCGTGAACGGCGCCATCACCGAGATCCGCCCCGGCCCCGTCGTCACGCTCTACGAGCTGGAGCCGGCGCCGGGCACCAAGTCCTCGCGCGTCATCGGCCTCGCCGACGACATCGCGCGCAGCATGAGCGTGATCTCGGTCCGCATCGCCACCGTTCCGGGCCGCAGCGTGATGGGCATCGAGATGCCCAATATCCGGCGCGAGACGGTCTATCTGCGCGAGATGCTGGCCTCGGACGAATACCAGCGCAGCAACGCCTCGCTGCCGCTCATCCTGGGCAAGGACATCGGCGGCACGCCCATCATCGCCGACCTCGCGCGCATGCCGCATCTGCTGATCGCGGGCACCACGGGCTCGGGCAAGTCGGTGGGGATCAACACGATGATCCTCTCGCTGCTCTACAAGCACAGCCCGTCGGAATGCCGCTTCATCATGATCGACCCCAAGATGCTGGAGCTGTCGGTCTATGACCGCATCCCGCATCTGCTGGCCCCCGTCGTCACCGAGCCGCCCAAGGCCATCGGCGCACTGAAATGGACCGTGCGCGAGATGGAGCGCCGCTATCGCTCCATGAGCCAGATCGGCGTGCGCAACATCGCCGGCTACAACGAGAAGGTCACCGCGGCGCTCGCCCGGGGCGAGCTGCTGACGCGCCGCGTGCAGACCGGCTTCGACCCCGAGACGAACAAGCCCGTCTTCGAGGACCAGTCGCTCACCCTGCAGAAGCTGCCCATGATCGTCGTCGTCATCGACGAGATGGCGGACCTCATGATCGTCGCCGGCAAGGAGATCGAGGCCGCGGTTCAGCGCCTCGCCCAGATGGCGCGCGCGGCCGGCATCCACGTCATCATGGCGACGCAGCGGCCTTCGGTGGACGTCATCACCGGCACCATCAAGGCGAACTTCCCCACCCGCATCTCCTTCCAGGTGACGAGCAAGATCGACAGCCGCACCATCCTGGGCGAGCAGGGCGCCGAGCAGCTGCTGGGCCAGGGCGACCTGCTCTTCCTCCCCGGCGGCGGGCGCATGACCCGCGTGCACGGCCCCTTCGTGAAGGACAGCGAGGTCGAGGAGATCACGAACTGGCTGCGCGAGCAGGGCGAGCCGGATTACGTGGAAGAGGTCACCGAGGTGGACGAGGAGGCGGAATCCGGCATGTCCGGCATCGCGGCCGCCTCGGATGCGGACAAGTCGCTCTTCGACCAGGCGGTGGATGTCGTCACCCGCGAGGGCAAGGCCAGCACCAGCTTCATCCAGCGCCACCTCAACATCGGCTATAACCGCGCCGCCAAGCTCATCGAGCAGATGGAGAAGGAGGGAATCGTCAGCCCCGCCAACCATGTCGGCAAGCGCGAGATCCTGGCGCGACGGCAGACGGAGGACTGAGGACGGAGCCGTGCCGGCTCCCGTCGCCGGCCGATGCCTCTGCGGCGCGGCGATGGGGCCATGTGGATTCGAATTTAGCCAATTGCGCAGGTCCGGCCGCGCCCCTGCGCAAATAGGGCTTGCGCGACGCCCCGTCGCCTCGCGAGGCTGGGCCAAAGAACGGGATGAGGATTGACGCCACAGCCCCAACGCGCTGTCACACGTCCCCGATTGAATTGCGTTCGGAACAGACTGACCGTTTCCGAGGAGTTTCAGGATGTGTGCGATCTGCGCGAAGGCCGGCAAATGGCGCCGGGCCGTTTCCGCGCCCCAGGATGACGGCGGAACCTCGGCCGAGCCCCCCCGCTCGGCCGCCGGCACGCCCGACGAGGCCCTGCGGCTGCTCATGGAGGGCAATGCCCGCTATGTCGCCAACGAGCCCCTGGAGCGCGACTACTCGGCCGGAAGGCCTAGCCGCGCCCTGGGCCAGGCCCCCTTCGCGGCCGTCGTCGGCTGCTCGGATTCCCGCGTCCTGACCGAGATGGTCTTCGACCGGGGGCCGGGCGACATCTTCATCGTGCGCGTCGCCGGCAATTTCGTGACCCAGAAGGGGCTGGGCTCGCTGGAGTTCGGTGTGGCCATGCTGGGCGCCAAGGTCATCATGGTGTTGGGCCATACGAGCTGCGGCGCGGTGGACGCCACGGTGCGCTCGCTCCAGACGGGCGAGATCTATCCGGGCCATATCGACGAGCTGGTGCAAAGCATGGCGCCAGGCATACAGCCGGTCCTGTCCGAGCCGGGCGAGGATCTGATCCGCCGGGCGACGGTCGCCAATGTCCGCTACAATGTGGAGCTGCTGCGCAATTCCCCGCCGATCATGGCGGGAATGGTCGAGCGCGGCGAGCTGCGCGTCGAGGGCGGCGTCTACGACCTCGTCACCGGCCGGGTGGAACTGCTGGAGATTTGACGCGACGGGGGCTTGGTCTAGCCTCCGGCGTATAACCCTCCGGAGGAAGACACCCATGGCCCTGACCGTTCAGAAGATGCTCGCCGAAGCGGAGGCCGCCGTGCCCCGCATCACCGTCGACGAGGCCAAGGCGCTGGTGGGCCGCGCGGATGTCGTCTTCCTCGACGTGCGCGAGCCAGCCGAGGTTGCGGCCTCCGGCAAGGTTCCCGGCGCCGTCGCCATCCCCCGTGGCCTGGTGGAATTCCGCGTCGACCCGGCCTCGCCCGCGCATGACAAGAACTTCGACCAGAGCAAGACGGTCGTGGCCTATTGCGCCTCGGGCGGACGTTCGGCCCTGGTGCTGAAGACGCTCAAGGACATGGGCTACGACAAGGTCCGCAACCTCGGCACCTTCAAGAGCTGGGCCGAGGCGGGCGGCGAGATCGAGAAGGTCTGACCTCTCAGAGCTGGGACTCGACGGGCAGCCAGCGCACCAGCCAGGCCAGGCAACGACGCCTCAGCGTCGCGCCCGGCTCGGCCTGCCGGCTGCCCTCCCAGCTCAGCTTGCCCTTCACCAGAGCAAGCTTCCAGCTGCGGGAAGGCGCGGCCAGGCGATGGAACTGCCGGCGCACCATCCGCGCCAGCGCCGCATGCTTCACCAGCACGCCCATCTCCGTGTTCAGCGCGACCGAGCGCGGGTCGAGATTGAAGGAGCCGACGAGCACCGGCCCGTCATCCACCAGCACCGCCTTGGTGTGCAGGCTCGCCCCGCGCGAGCCGAAGACGCCGGCCCTGGGCTCGCCCACGGCCTTCAGCTCATGGATCTCCACGCCCTCGGCCAGCAGCCGCTCGCGATAGCGCGCATAGCCGCCATGGACCGCGACCACATCGGTCGCCTCCAGCGAATTGGTGACGACGCTGACGCGCACGCCGCGCCGGCGCAGCGCGATGAGCTCCTCCGTCCCCGCCTCGCCAGGCACGAAATAGGGGGAGACGAGCAGGGCCTCGCGCTGCGCGAAGAGCAGCAGGTCATGCACGATCGGGGCGATCACGCTCGCCTCGCGGCCGCGCACCTTCTCCGGCGGATCGGCGAGGATGCGGATGGCATCGTTGCCGATCTCGATCCCCACCGGGGCGCCCGTCGCGCAGGCGGCGTCGAGCAATTCCCTCGCCTCGGGCGTCTGTGCCGTCGCCTCCAGCTTGCGGCGCAGCTTCTTGAGCGCCGATTTGCGCGTGCGCATCCGCGGCAGGCGGCGCAGCTGACGGGCCAGCGGGCTGCGCCAATAGGATTCGAAGAGCGCGGTGGCCTCCTGCGCCGCCGGCCCCCGCACCAGGACGTCGAGGTCGCGAAAATTGAAATCGGCCGGGGCGTCGAAATAGCGGTCGCCGATATTGCGCCCGCCGCAGATCACCGTCCCGCCATCGGCGATCCAGGCCTTGTTGTGCATGCGCCGGTTGAGATGCCAGCTGCCGAAGGCGAATTCCAGCATCAGCCCGAACCAGCCCCAGCGCCCCCATTTCGAGGTGTTGAACCAGCGCAGCGCGATGCGCGGATGGCCGCTCAGCGAGGCGATGTCGCGCTCCCGCCCGATGCCGTAGAGATCATCGATCAGGATGCGGACGCGCACGCCGCGATCGGCGGCCATCAGCGCCTCGCGCGCCATCAGCCGGCCCGTCACGTCGCCGTGCCAGAGGTAGTATTGCAGATCGAGCGTGCGCTCCGCCGCCCGCGCGGAGGCGACGCGCGCGGCAAAGGCCGCGTCGCCATCGGCGAGAAGCGCGACCCGGCTCGTCGCTCCCGGCGGATGCGATCCCTCAGGCGGCCACGGCGCGGAGCGCGCCACGGCCTCGACCCCGGCTTCGTCGGACATATGCGGCATCAGCGAAAGGTGTGACGAACCATCGGCCTGTGCAATGTCTCGCTTCCTCCCGTCATTCTGGTTCCAGGCCAACGGCGCAGGGGCGATGCGGTTTCCCCCAACATGCCAATTGCGGGAACGACGCCTTCCACGGGCGCAATCGGCACCTATATCTCGGCCATGACCCTGCTCTCCGTGCTCGACCTCTCCCCCGTCCCCGAAGGCAGCAGCGCCGGCGACGCGCTCCGTCACTCGGCCGATCTGGCCCATCACGTGGAGGCG
The DNA here is from genome assembly GCF_965227005.1 of Roseococcus sp. Lineage (NCBI taxonomy): Bacteria > Pseudomonadati > Pseudomonadota > Alphaproteobacteria > Acetobacterales > Roseomonadaceae > Roseococcus > Roseococcus sp. Next base: position 157,874 of record NZ_CBDDFJ010000018.1, on the reverse strand, counting down.
CTGGGGTTCCACCGCTTCTGGATGGCCGAGCACCACAACATGCCCGGCATCGCGAGCGCGGCGACGGCCGTGGCCCTGGCCCATGTGGCGACGAACACCTCGACCATCCGGCTCGGCGCGGGCGGCATCATGCTGCCGAACCATGCGCCGCTGATCATCGCGGAGCAGTTCGGCACGCTGGCGGCGCTGCATCCGGGCCGGATCGACCTGGGCCTCGGCCGCGCGCCGGGCACCGACCAGAACACCATGCGCGCCCTGCGCCGCAACCTCGGCACCGGGCCGGACGAGTTCCCGCAGGACGTCATGGAGCTGATGGAGTACTTCAAGCCGGCCGCGCCCGGCCAGGCCATCCAGGCCGTGCCCGGCGCCGGGCTCGATATCGACTTCTGGATTCTCGGCTCCAGCACCTATGGCGCGCAGCTCGCGGCCATGATGGGGCTGCCCTATGCCTTCGCCTCGCATTTCGCGCCCGCCCAGATGATGGAGGCGGCCGAGATCTACCGTGCGCGCTTCAAGCCGGTCGGGCGGCTGCAGAAGCCCTATCTGATGCTGGGCTGCGGCGTCTTCGCGGCGGACACGGATGCGCAGGCGCGGCTGCTCTTCTCCTCGCAGCAGCAGGCCTTCGTGAACCTGCGCACCGGCCGCCCCGGCAAGCTGCCCCGGCCGCTGGAAGGCTATGCGGATTCACTCGATTCCTATGCGCAGCGCGTGCTGCAGAGCACGCTCTCCTGCTCCTTCGTCGGCTCTCGCGAAACGGTGCGCCGCGAGCTCGGGGAGTTCATCGAGCGCACGGGCGCGGACGAGCTGATGGTGACCGCGCAAATCCACGATCCCGAGGCACGCAAGCGCTCCTTCACGATCCTGTCGGAGGTGCATGAGGAGATGCGGGCCGTGCCCGCGCAGTAGCGCGGCGAGGCCAAGCCGCCGGAGGCCGCGCCCGGCGTCTGAGGGCGCTAAAAATAATGCGGCACCACGCGGCTGTTGTCGCGCAGGATCGCCTGCTGGCTCTCGCGGATGATGATGCCGGCCGCCTCCGCTCCCACGATCCAGGAGCCGATCAGCGCCTTCCAGCCGTCGCGCTCCGGCAGCGTCGCCATCGCCTGGGTGACGAAGCGCGCGGCCTCGCCGCCATAGGGCCCGTCGGTCGTGGCCAGGGTGATCCCGCTCTGGATCATCGCGATATTCGCGCCCTCGCGCCCCAGGCACGGCTTGTGCACATGCGGCCCCTCCAGCGCCACGCGGCCCGGCACCGTTTCCAGCAGGTTCGGATGACCGGGGAAGAGCCGCCAGAGCACGGCCATGATCATCTTGTCCGACAGCACGGCCTTCCACGGCGGCTCCAGCACGCCGCAGGAATCCGCGGCGAGATTCGGGCCGAAGGCGTCGCGCTCCACCCATTCCCAGGGGTAGAGCTTGTGCAGGAAATGGATGCGCGCATTGGCCTCGTCCATGAACTGCACGCCGTTCCAGCCGATGCGATGCAGGTCGATCGGCACGGTGCGGATGCCGGCCTGTTCGGCGAGGTCGCGGTAATAGGTCGCATGCGCCCATTCCTCCGCGCTGTCCTCGAAGGCGGCGAAGTGGATGGGCTTTCCCTGCACGCGCGGCGCGAGCTCGCCAAAGGCGGCCAGGAGCTTCTCGTGCAGGGAGTTGAACTGGTCGGCCCCGGGATGCGTGTCCTGCAACCAGAACCACTGCGCCACGCCGGTCTCGATGGCCAGAGTGGGCGTGTCGGCGTTGTATTCGAGCATCTTCACCACGCCAGCGCGGTCGTCCAAGGCGAGGTCGAATCGCCCCATCAGTGTGGGGTCGCCGCGCTTCCAGGAGCGGCGCAGATAATGCGCCATCCACTCCGGAAGACCGAAGAGCTCCTGGAGTTGCGCGGGCTCGCGATTCACCAGGAAATCCACGGCGTCGAGGCAGCGCGCATGCAGCTCCACCGTCGCATCGTCCAGCAGATCCACCTCGGCGGAGGTGAGGCGCCAATGCGAGGCCTCGTGCCACCACAGCCCACCCTCCATGCCCGACTGCGGCTCGGCGCCATTGGAGTGATAGGTGAGCCCGACCTCCTCGAGCTTGGCCTGCCAGTCCGGGCGCGGCGGGGTCTCGAAGCGTTCCATCAGCCGCCGCCGCTATAGCCGCGCGCCGAGGCCCCGAAGCCGCCGCGCGCGATCGAGGGGGTGCCCGCCCGCCCCATCGCGCTGCTGCCCGAGCCGGTGGAGATGGTCCGCGCCATGTCGGAGGACGGGGTGAAGGCCGTGGAACTCCCGCGCGCGACGGCGCCGCCCGTGGTGCCGGCATAGCTGCCGCCGGAGTAGTAGAACCGCCCCCCGCTCGACGAGGACGAGGAGCCGCGCGGCGTGCAACCCGGCGTCTGCACGCCTGGCGCGCACTCGCCGGGCGGGCGGCCGGCATAAAGCGGCGTCGTCACGCGGCCCGCGCCGTTGTCCATCATCCGCCCGATCATCACGCCGGCGAGGAGCGGCATCGCGACCGACCCGGTGCCCGAGCCCAGCAAGGGCTTGTCGGACGGACGATTGGCCGGGGTGGTTTCGCAGTCGCCGCCGGTCGCCTCGCGGCATTGCTCCACCGTCGCGTAATGCGGGGCCGAGGCCAGATGCTGCTGCTGCGCCTGGAGCCAGGTCTGCTCGCATTCCGCCTGCGCCCCCGCGCCATAGCGCGCGACGCAGGAGGCGACGTCGGTGACGACGAAATCGGTGGTGTCCACATCGTCCCCGCAGGCCTGCAAGGCGACGGCGGAAGCGGCGAGAAGCGTCAGACGGACAGTGTGCGAACGGCGCATTCGTACCCTCCTCAGAAGGCCATGGTGGCGGCGTTGAGCACGCCCGCCGCCAGGGATGTGGATGCGAGCATGATCCCCGAGGAGAGCTGCCCCTCCTCCATCCGGCGCGGGAGGTCGGCGCCCAGCAGCTTCTCGGCGACATAGAAGGCGACCACCTGCACGACGAGACCGACGATGCCCCAGACCAGCAGGTCGATCCGGCTGACCGCATGCAGCATCACCGAGGCGACGACGAGCGAATAGCCGAGAATGGCGCCCGAGAAGCTGACGGCGGCGGCGTTGTTGCCCGCGCGGATCAGCCGGAGCTCGGCCCAGGGCGTCACGCGGATGTAGATCGCGGCGAAGGCCGCCAGCAGGGCCGCGCAGACCGGGAACCAGGTCAGGAAGGCTGGCAGTGTGGCAAGGTAGTTGGTCATATTCCCTCCCGGAATCATGCCCAGTGCAGCATTTTTCCGGGAGGTAACGCTATGGCCATTCAGCCGTCACGCGACAGGCGCGACAGAAAGTCCCCGCACCTGGTGCTCCTGGATGAAGCCGGCGACGAGGCCGGAGCGCTTGGCCTCCTCCACGAAGTCGCGCAGGAAGGCCTCGGCGGCGGGGTTGCCGCGCAGCGTGCCGACGGCCTGCTGCACCGCCATGAAGTTGCCGTCCAGGATGCGCGCGCCGGGGTAGAATTCCGCATCGGTCAGCAAACGCGGACGCAGCCCGGCGAGGACCTCCAGCTTCTGCTCGCCGAACATCTGCATGGTGGCGTCGAGGCCCTGGCCGCGGATCAGCGTGGCCTGCTTGATGTTGCGCTCCAGCCAGAGGTCATAGGCCGCCCGCGCCGAGACGGCGATGCGAATGCCCGGGCGGTCCACCTCGGCGATGGCCGTGATGGGCGAGCCGGCGGGCACCAGATAGGTGCATTCGATCTCGGCATAGGCATTGGTGAAGGCGATCTTCTCCGCGCGCTGCGGCTCGGCGCCGATGTTCACGATGTCCCAGGCATTGGTGCCCGCCGCATCGCCGGCGAGGCCGGGATTGGCGAAGGTGACGTATCGCACCGGCACGCCCAGCCGGTCGGCGATGGCCTTGCCCATGCTCGGCGAGACGCCCGTCGGCCCGCCATCGGCACTGCGGCCGTTCACCAGCAGGAAGTTGGACATGTTGACGCCCACGCGAAGCACGCCCGTGGGCGCGAGCTGGGCGATGATTTCCGGTGTGACGTTCATGGCGGTTCTCCCGTTTCGCGGGGAGCCTAGCAGGCCTGCGGATTGCGGGTAGAGCCGCGCGCGATGAGCGTCCCGCGCAGGGTCACCGCCTCGTCGGGGATGGTGGCGTCGGCGATGCGGCCCACCAGCCAGTCGAGCCCGCGGCGCACCATGGCGGGCAGCGGCTGCTCGAAGGTGGTGATGTCGTAGGCCGGGCGCGCGCCCTCGGGGATGCTGTCGAAGCCGGCGACGGAGATGTCGTCCGGCACGCGCAGGCCGTTCAGGCGCAGCGCGTCGATCACGCCCATGGCGATGATGTCGCTGACGGCGAAGACGCAGTCGGGCCGCGCCGCCGCCGGCATGGCGGCGACCCTCAGCCCCGCCTCGAAGCCGCCCTCATAGATCGACCGGCCGTCGAGGCGGTCCAGCACCCGCGCGCCGTCCCGGCAAAACACCTCGGTAAAGCCCCGGTCGCGATCGATGCCGTTGGAGCTCGCGCCGCCGGTATGGACGATGATGGCGCGACGATGCCCGCCGGCCAGCAGGTGCTCGGCCATGCGCCGCCCGCCATCGGCATTGTCGCAGGAAACGGCGCTGGCATGCAGGCGCGGCACGCGGTTGATCATCACCACCGGCACGGCGTTGGCCGCGCAGATCTCCGCCGCGCGCGAGGACATGTCGGCCGAGCTGATGAGGCAGCCATCGACCTGGTATTGCAGCAGCGCCTCGGCGGTACGGTCCTCGATGGGGCCGGCGCCGGCATGCAGGATCAGGAAGCGCAGCCCGCGCGCGGCGGCCTGGCTGACCACCTCCTCCAGCAGCATCGCATAGAAGGGATTGGTGCGCGGCCCGAGCACGAGGCCGAGCAGGCCGCTCTTGCCCGAGGACAGCGTGCGCGCCAGCGCATTGGGCATATAGCCCGCCTCCTGCGCGAGGGAGGCGATGCGCAGCCGCGTGGCCTTCGAAATACGCGCATCGCCCTTCAGCGCGCGCGACACGGTGGACGCCGAGACGCCGGCCAGGCGCGAGAGGGTGACGATCGTCGCGCGGGACCGGCTGGGCGGATGATCCATGATCCCTCCGGGCTATCACGCGAGCGGGGCTCTGCGCAAAGCTTCGCATCAAAGTAAGGCATTTCGGTCTCACTTCGTTGATTTCACCCGCCAAAAACCACCGGTTAAAATTGCGCAAACGTTGGCACAATTCGTCTGGACGAAATCCGCCAAGGGACCTAGCCTCCGGGGAAAATCGACCAATCGAGGAAATAATCCGAATGAGTGACACGCCGCGCCAGATGGCCATGGTGGGCTTCATGCAGGCCCAGAACTGCTCCATCGCCCCCGGATCCTGGCGCCATCCGTCCAACGCGCTCGACTTCCTGACGCCCGACTACTTCCAGCGCATCGGCCGCGTGCTCGAGGACGGCAAGTTCCACCTCGCCTTCTTCGACGACCGTCTCGCCATGCCCGACATCTTCGGCCACGACCATCGCGAGGCGGTGGAGAACGGCATCCGCGTGGTGAAGATGGACCCCATCTCCATCCTCACCGCCATCGGCTGCGCGACGAAGCATCTGGGCCTCGGCGCCACCTATTCCACGACCTATTACGAGCCCTTCCACGTCGCGCGCCTCTTTGCGACGCTGGATCTGATGACGCAGGGCCGCGCGGCGTGGAACATCGTCACCTCGCTCAACGATTCCGAGGCCGCGAATTTCGGCCGCGTCGAGCATCTGGCCCATGACCAGCGCTACGACCGCGCCGATGAATTCGTCGAGGTCGTCATGGGCCATTGGGACAGCTGGGAGGAAGGCGCGATCATCGCCGACAAGGCGAGCGGGCGCTTCGCCGACGGCAATCGCGTCCACGCGCTGAAGCACAAGGGCACTTATTTCCAGTCGCAGGGCCCGCTCTCGGTGCCGCGCTCGCCGCAGGGCCATCCGGTGCTCATCCAGGCCGGGCAAAGCGGCCGCGGACGCAAGTTCGCCGGGCGCTGGGGCGAGCTGATTTTCGTGATCTATCCGAATATCGAGACCGGCCGGAAGCAATATGCCGAACTCAAGCAGGCCGTCGCCGATGAGGGCCGTGATCCGGACAAGGTCTTCGTCGCCCCCGCCTGCTACGTCTGCGTGGGCGAGACGCGCGCCATCGCCGAGGCGAAGCGCGAGGCCGTGCTGGCGCTGTCCAAGCCGATCGACGCCATGGTGCTGCTCTCCGAGGTCACGAATTTCGACTTCGCCAGCAAGCAGCTCGACGACGTCTTCACCGACGAGGAGCTGAAAAAGATCTCCTGGACCGGCTTCAAGGACCGTGTGGTGCAGCTCAGCGGCAAGCCCAATCCGACCGTGCGCGACTTCGTGCATTTCTCCGGCCGCGGCACCATCCGCGAATTCCCGAATTTCGTCGGCACGCCGTCCGACGTCGCGGACCAGATGGAGGAATGGTTCACCACCCGCGCCTGCGACGGCTTCGTGCTCGTCGCCACGCACACGCCCGGCGCCTTCGAGGATTTTTCGCGATTTGTCGTGCCGGAGCTGCAGCGGCGCGGGCTGTACCACCAGGACTACACCGGCTCCACGCTGCGCGAGAATCTCGGCCTGGTGCGTCCGAACGCGCGCGACTGGCGTCGCTGATCAAACGGAGGAAACATCCATGAACGAACAAGCGCCAATGCGCGCCGTCACCCGTAGAGCTACCCTGGGCGGGGCGCTCGCCTTGCCCGCCATCGCGGCTTCCGCGCAGGACGTGTGGCCCTCGCGCACCGTCCGCATCATCGTGCCCTATGCGCCCGGCGGCGGCACCGACGTCACCACGCGCGCCATCGCCGAGCAGCTCACCGCACGCTTTGGCCGGAGCTTCGTGGTGGAAAACCGCGCGGGCGCCAATGGCATCGTCGGCACCGAGGCCGTGGCCCGCAGTGCGCCGGACGGCTACACCCTCGGCGCCCAGACCGCGACGCATATCATGGCGCGACAGATGGGCCCCCTGCCCTATGATCCGGTGACGGATTTCACCATGATCTCCCTCACCGCGCGCTATCCGCTGGTGATGATGGCCAGCGCGCGGGCGCCCTTCCACGACGTCCCCAGCATGCTCGCCGCCGCGCGCGCCACGGCCGGCGGCCTGCCGCAGGGCACGTCGGATGCGCAGTCCTCCTTCGCCGCGGCGCTCTTCTCCCGCCGCACGGGTATCGAGTTCAATGAGGTGCCCTATCGCGGCAGCGGTGCCTATCTGGCCGACCTCACGGGCGGTCACCTCCCCATCGCCTGGGGCAGCCCGGCGACGGCGGCGGCGATCGTGGCCTCCGGCGCGGTGAAGCTGCTGGCCGTCACCTCGCCCACGCGCTCGCCCCACCTGCCCAATGTGCCGACGCTGCGCGAACTGGGCGTGGCGGAGGCGGATTTCGTCGGCTGGTTCGCGATGCTGGCACCGGCGCATCTGCCCGCCTCGATCGGCGTGCCCCTGAACGCGGCCATCAGCGAGATCATCGCGACCCCCACCATGCAGGCCCGCTACGCGACGCTCGGCAACGAATTCTCCCCGCTCGACCTCGAGCAGCTCCAGGCGCTCATGCGCTCGGACGACGAACGCTGGACGCAGGCGACGCGCGACGGCTTGATCAGGCGCACCCCATGAACGAAATCCGCATGCTCTCCACGAGCGGCATCCTGGGCTATGGCTATGCCGAGGAATCGCTGCGCATCGGCATGGCGCGCGAGCCGCATGCCATCGGCGCGGATGGCGGCAGCACCGATCCGGGGCCGCATTACCTCGGCGCGGGAACGTCCTTCTGCTCGCGCCTCTCGGTGAAGCGCGACCTGAAGCTAATGATCCTCGCCGCGATGGCGGCGAAGATCCCCTGCATCGTCGGCACCGCCGGCGGCGCGGGCGGCGAGCCACATCTGCAGGACACGGCGGCCCTGGTGCGCGAGATCGCGCGCGAGGAAAAGCTCAACTTCCGCATGGCGCTGATCCATGCCGAACCCGATCGGGACATGCTCGTCGAGGCGGTCGGCGCCGGGCGCGTGAAGGCGCTGGCCAAGCTCGCCCCGCTCGATGCCGCGACCATCCGCCGCGCCGAGCGCATCGTGGCGATGATGGGCCCCGAGCCCATCGCCCGCGCGCTCGACTGCGGCGCGCAGGTGATCCTCTGCGGGCGCAGCAGCGATCCCGCGCAATGGGCGGCCGTGGCGCTGCGCGCGGGCATTCCGCCCGCCGTCTCCTGGTATGCGGGCAAGATGCTGGAATGCGGCGCGGAACCCGCCGTGCCGAAAGAGCCGGACTGCCTGCTCGTCACCCTGCGCGACGATCACCTGATCTGCGAGCCGCCCAATCCGATCCGCCGCTGCACGCCGCTCTCCGTCGCCAATTTCGCGCTGCACGAGAATGCGAGCCCGATCCATCACATCGAGCCGGGCGGCCTGCTGGATACCTCCGATGTCGTCTTCGATCCCGTCTCGGATCGGGCCGTGAAGGTCAGCGGCATGCGCTGGACCCCGAAGCCCTATACCGTGAAGCTGGAGGGCGTGGAGCGTTCCGGCTATCGCGCCATCACCATCTGCGGCACGCGCGATCCCGTGCTGATCGGCCAGATCGACGATTATCTCGAGGTCCATCGCGAGAAGGTCATCGCCAAGGCCGCGGCCTTCGGCGTCGTACCCTCCAGCTACAGGATGGGGCTGCGCGTCTATGGCAAGGACGGCGTGATGGCCTCCTGGGAACGCCACAACGCGCCGCCGCCGCACGAGCTCGCCTTCATCGTCGAGGTGCTGGCCGACAGCCAGGACATCGCCAATGCGGTGCTCGCCATGGCCCGCACCTCGCTGCTGCATGCGGACTTCCCGGGGCGCTTGTGCAAGGAGGGCAACATGGCCTTCCCCTTCTCGCCCTCGGACATCGAGCTCGGGCCGCTCTACAGCTTCAGCGTCTTCCACACGCTGGCGCTGGAGGATCCGTGCAGCATCTTCCCCATCGAATACGAGAGCGTCTGACATGGCCCGCATCCGCGACATCGCGCAGGTCTGCAAGAGCAAGAATGCCGGCCCTTTCTACGTCACCATCGACGTTCTCTTCGAGGACGCGGCGCTCTACCGCCGGGTGAAGGCGACGGGGGTGCTGAATGCGGCGCTCTTCGCGCAGCTCTACGGCGTGGACGAAGCGGACGTGCTCTTCACGCCCTATGACACCGCCTCGGCCTTCAAGGCGACGCTGCCGCGGCGTGTTCCCGCCGGCGCTTTCGGCGATACGGATGTCTATGGCGCGCAGCAGCACGCGCCGCTGCTGGACGTGGACATCCCGCTGAACGCTTAGCGCAGATTCACCTTCGCCAGATCCACCAGCTGCGCCGCCCGGCCGTCCATCACGGCCTTCAACGCGAAAAGCCCGAAATCGCGCGCCTGGGCGAAGGTGGTCTTCGGTGGCAGGGCCAGCTCCTGCCGGGCGCTGACCACGTCCACCAAGGCCGGTCCGGGATGCGCGAAGGCCGCCGCCAGCGCGTCGCGCAGCCCGTCCGGCCGCTCGACGCGCAGGCCCTTGATGCCCATCGCATTGGCCATGGCCGCGAAGTCGGGATTCTTCAACTCGCAGCCGACGTCGAGGAAGCCGCTCGCCTTCATCTCCATCTCCACGAAACCCAGCGTGCCGTTGTTCAGCACCACCACCTTGATGGGCAGGCCCATCTGGGTGAGCGTGATGAAGTCGCCCATCATCATGGTGAAGCCGCCATCGCCGGAGAGCGACACCACCTGGCGTGACGGAAAGGCGGCCTGCGCGCCGATGGCCTGCAGCATCGCATTGGCCATGGAGCCGTGGTTGAACGAGCCCAGCAGCCGCCGCTTCCCATTCATCGTCAGGTAGCGCGCCGCCCAGACGACGGGTGTGCCGACATCGCAGGTGAAGATGGCATCCTCCGTCGCCAGCTCGCTGACCAGGCGCGTGACGAGCTGCGGATGGATGACGTCGCTGCTGCGATCCGTCTCGGCGAGATCGTCGAGCTCCTTGCGCGCCTTGGCGTAATGCGCGAGCGACCTGTCGAGATGCGCGCGGTCCGTTTTGACGGCCAGGGCCGGCAGCAGCGCCCGCAGGGTCTCGCGCACGCCGCCCAGAACGCCGAGTTCCAGCGGGCAGCGATTGCCGAGCGATTCCGGCGCGATGTCGATCTGCACGATCCGCGCATCGGCGGGATAGAATTGCCGATAGGGAAAATTGGTGCCCAGCAGCACCAGCGTGTCGCAGGCCATCATCGCGGCATAGCCGGAGGCGAAGCCGATCAGCCCCGTCATCCCGACGTCATAGGGGTTATTGTATTCCACATGCTCCTTGCCACGCAGCGCGTGGACGATGGGCGCCTTCAGCGTCTCGGCCAGGGCCAGGATCTCGGCATGCGCGCCCGCGCAGCCCGCGCCGCAGAGCATCGTGACCTTGCCCGAATCATTCAGGATCTGCGCGAGCTTGGCGAGCTCTCCGGCGGGCGGAACCACGACGGGCGGAAGGGGAGCGATCCAGGCCGGCGGGGTCGCATCCAGGGGCTTCAACGCCACGTCGCCGGGAATGACGACGACGGCGACGCCCCTGCGCGCGATCGCCGCGCGCATCGCCCGCGCGAGGATCTGCGGCAGTTGCGCGGGGTTGGAGACGAGCTCCACGTAGTGGCTGCATTCGCGGAACAGCGCCTCGGGATGCGTCGCCTGGAAATAGTCGATGCCGATCTCGCTGCTCGGGATATGCGCGGCGATGGCGAGAACCGGCGCGCCGCTGCGATGGCAGTCGAAGAGCCCGTTGATGAGGTGCAGATTGCCCGGCCCGCAGCTGCCCGCGCAGACCGCGATCTGGCCCGTCAGCTGCGCCTCGGCCCCTGCCGCGAAGGCCGCCGCCTCCTCGTTGCGCGTGTGCACCCAGTCGATGGCGCCGCGGGCCCGCAGCGCTTCGGTGAAGCCGTTCAGGGAGTCGCCGACGACGCCGTAGATGCGCTTCACGCCCGCCTTCTCCAGCGTCGCGGCAAGGTAGTGGGCTGCGGTCTCGGCCATGGCGTCCTCGTCGGTTCGGTGTCGCTCGCAGGTTAACGCCCGAGACGGCGGGAGGATCGAAAAAAAGGCGGCGCCCTCGCGGACGCCGCCCTTCCCGGATCACCGGCCTGAACGCCCTCAGTGCGAGGTCGCATGCTCCTGCGCGACCGGCTCGGGCGCCTTCTTCTTCTTCCTCCCGAGGCCGGACGCCCATTGCGCAACCACGTAGAAGACGGGCGTGAAGATCAGGCCAAAGATCGTCACGCCCAGCATGCCGTAGAACACCGCTGTGCCCAGACTCTGGCGCATCTCCGCGCCCGCGCCCGTCGCCACCGTCAGCGGCAGCACGCCGAGGATGAAGGCCAGCGAGGTCATCAGGATCGGGCGCAGGCGAGTCCGCGCGGCATCTGCCGCCGCCTCCCAGCGCGTCGCGCCCTCATGCTCCCGCGCCCGGGCGAATTCCACGATCAGGATCGCGTTCTTCGCCGCGAGGCCGACGAGCACCACCAGGCCCACCTGCACCAGCACGTTGTTGTCGAGGCCCGCATGATGCACGCCCAGCAGCGCCGCCAGCACCGACATCGGCGCGATCAGCACCACCGCCAGCGGCAGCAGCCAGCTCTCATACATCGCCGCCAGCACGAGGAAGACGAAGACCACCGCGAGGCCGAAGGCGATGGGCGCGGTATTGCCCTGCGTCGTCTCCTGCAATGCGATCTCGGTCCATTCGAAGCCGAAGCCCTCGGGCAGCGTCTGGCGCATCACCTGCTCCATCGCCGCGATGGCCTGGCCCGTGGAAGTGCCCGGCAGGGCCACGCCCTGCACCTCCGCCGCGGGGAAGAGGTTGTAGCGCGGCACGCGATAGGGGCCCGCCGTCTCGTGGAAGGTCGCGACGCTGCCCAGCGGCACCATCGCGCCCGAATCGGTCCGCGCCCGGAGTGCGGCGATGTCGTCCACGGACATGCGGTGCTGCTGGTCGGCCTGGGCCGTGACGCGCCAGGTGCGTCCCAGCAGGTTGAAGTCGTTCACGAAGGCCGAGCCCATGTAGATGCTCATCGCCTCATGGATGCGCGAGACGGGCAGGCCGATCATCTCCGCGCGCGGCCGGTCGATCTCCGCGCGGATCTGCGGGGTGGAGGTGTTGAACAGGCTGAAGGCGAAGGCGATGCCCGGCGTCTGGAAGGCGGCGCCGACCACCTGCTGCGTGACGCGCTCCAGCTCCTGCGGGCCACGGCCCGCGCGGTCCTGGATCATCAGCTTGAACCCACCGCCCGTGCCGATGCCGGGCACCGGCGGGGGCGGGATCACCAGCACCATCGCGGCATCCTCGCCGGCCACGCGCTGCTGGATCTCGGCCAGGATGGAATTGGCCGTGACGCCCAGATGCGCGCGCTCCTCGAAGGACCTCAGCCCGGCGAAGACCACGCCGGTGTTCGGCGCATTGGTGAAGGTCGCGCCGTCCAGGCCCACGAAGGCGATGGAATTGGCGACGCCAGGCACCCCGGCGATGGCGTCCGAGGCGCGGCGGATCACCTCATCCGTGCGGCTGAGGCTGGAACCCGGCGGCAGCTGGAAGGCGGCGATGAGATAGCCGCGATCCAGCGGCGGGATCAGGCCGGTCGGCGTCACCAGCACCTGCCGCGCGGTCGCGCCCAGCAGGCCGGCATAGAGGACCAGCAGGATCACCGGCAGGCGCACCAACTTCCGCGTCAGCCCGCCATAGCCGAAGGAGAGCTTGTCGAAGAACCAGTTGAAGCCGCGGAAGAACAGCGTGATCGGCAGGAACAGCTTGTTCGGCTTGCCGTGACCATGCGGCTTCAGCAGGATCGCGGCCAGCGCCGGCGAGAGCGTCAGCGACACGATGGCCGAGATGATCGTGGCCACCGAGATCGTCACCGCGAACTGCCGGTAGAAGGCGCCCGAAATGCCGTTGATGAAGGTCGTCGGGATGAAGACCGCGACCAGCACCAGCGCGATGGCGATGAGGGCGAAGCCCACCTCATCCATCGTCTTGCGCGCGGCTTCCAGCGGCGAGAGCCCCAGCGCCATGTGCCGCTCGGCGTTCTCCACCACCACGATGGCGTCGTCGACCACGATGCCGATGGCCAGAATCAGACCGAACATGGTGAGCGAGTTGAGCGTGAAGCCCAGCGCGAGCAGGATGGCGAAGGTGCCGATGATGGAGACGGGAATGGCGATGAGCGGGATCACCGCCGCGCGCCAGTTCTGCAGGAAGACGATCACCACGAGCACGACCAGCACGATCGCCTCGATGAAGGTGTGGATCACCGCCTCCATGCTCTGCGCGATGAAGCGCGTCGGGTCGTAGACGATGTCGTAGGCGATGCCGCTCGGGAAGGAGCGCGCGGCCTCCTCCATCGTGGCGCGAATGGCCGCCGCGGTGGCGAGCGCGTTGCTGCCCGGCCGCTGGAACACGCCGATGCCGACCGCCACCTGGTTATCGAGCAGCGCGTTGATGGTGTAGTCGTTCGCGCCGATTTCGGTGTGCGCGACGTCGCGTAGCCGGATGGGCGCGCCGCCCGCACCGGTGCCGATGACCTGTTCGTCGAACTGCTCGGGCGTGGAGAGGCGGCCCTGGGCCTGCAGCGCGATCTCGAAGGCGCCGGCGGCATTGGCGCGCGGCGCCTGGCCGATGGCGCCGGCCGCGACCTGCACATTGGCCCGTTGCAGGGCCGCGACCACATCGCCCGCCGACAATCCACGGGCCGCGACGCGATCGGGATCCAGCCAGACGCGCATCGCATAGTCGCGCGCGCCGAAGACCTGGGCATCGCCCACGCCCTCGAGCCGCGCGAGGCGATCCTTGATCGTCAGCGTCGCGTAATTCGACACGAATTCGGGGCTGCGGCTGCCGTCGGGCGAGAGCATGTGCACGACCATGAGGAAGTCCGGCGAGGCCTTCTTCACCGTCACGCCCAGGCGTCGCACATCCTCCGGCAGCCGGGGCTCGGCGATGGCGACGCGGTTCTGCACGAGCACCTGCGCCTGGTCGACGTCCACGCCCTGGCGGAAGACGACGCTAATGGCCACGCGCCCGTCGCCCGTCGATTGCGAGGAGAGGTACAGCATCCCGTCGACGCCGTTGATCTCCTGCTCGATCGGGCCCGCGACGGTGGAGGCGATCGTCTCGGCCGAGGCGCCGGGATAGATCGCCGTCACCTGCACGGTGGGCGGCGCGATCTCGGGAAATTCACCGATCGGCAGACGCGTCGCGGCGATGGCGCCGATCAGCGTGATCGCGATGGAAACCACGGCCGCGAAGACCGGCCGGTCGATGAAGAAGCGAGCGAGACGCATGGTCTTGGTCCTTGGACGCCGGTCCCCGCGTCACGCGCTCAGGCGTGCAGCGGATGGCTTGGATTTCGCGCCTGTACGGACGCGGCGTTGTTGATCGAAATCTGCTCTAGTCGGCCGAGGCCAGGGGCGCCGGCCCGATTCTGCCGGCCTGGGCCGTCACCGCAGCGCCGGGGCGCGCGCGATGCAGGCCGCCGATGATCACGCGGTCCTGCGCGGTCAGGCCGGAGCGCACGACGCGCAGCCCGTCCACGAGCTGGCCGAGCTGCACCGGCTTGGGCGTGACCGTGCCCTGCTCGTTCACCGTCAGCACCATGCGCCCGCCCTGTTCGGCGAGGACGGCGGAATCGGGGATGAGCAGCGAGGCGCTGTCGCCCACGAAGAGGCGCAGCCGCGCGAAGCTGCCCGGCGTGAGCAGGAAGTCGGCGTTCTGGACGATGGCGCGGCCGCGGATGGTGCCGCTGCGCGCATCGAAGACGCTGTCCACGAAGTCGAGCTGGCCGCGATGCGAATAATCCGTCTCGTCCAGCAGGCGCAGCTGGACGGGCGTGCCCTCCTGCGCGCCGCCCGGCCGCATCCCGCCGCCCGCCGCGCGGGCATAGCGCAGATACTGCGCCTCGCTCGCGTCGAAGATCGCATAGACCTGGTCGAGCGCGACCAGGGTGGTCATCAGCGTCGTGCCCTGCTGGACGAGATTGCCGGCATCCACGCGGCGGTCGCTGACGCGGCCGGCGCGCGGGGCGCGGATCTGCGAGAATTCGAGGTCGAGCTCGGCCTGGCGCAGCGCGGCGCGGCTGGCGGCGACGCCGGCCTGGGCCTCGCGCAGCGCGCTGCGGCGGTTGTCCATATCGGCTTCGGAGGAGAAGCGCTGCGCGACGAGCGGCGCGTAGCGGTTCACCTGCTGCTCGGCCACGGTCACGCGCGCCTCGTTGCGGGAGACCTCGGCGCGGGCGCTCGCAACCGCGATCTGGAAGGGACGTTGGTCGAGCGTGAAGAGCAGATCGCCAGCGCTGACCGGGGCGCCGTCCTGGAAATGCACCTCCGTCACCTGGCCCGACACGCGCGGGCGGATCTCGACGCGGGCCAGGGGCTCGATGCGGGCCGTGTGCTCGTCCCATTGCTGGACGGAGCGCGAGAGCGGGGGGTGGCGACCGTCACGGGCGGAGGCGGCGGCGCGCCCTGGGCGAAGACGGGCTCGGTGGTGGCGACGCTGGCCAGCAAGGCGAGCGCGGCCGCACCTTGGGCCGCGCGCCCCGTCCCCGCCGACAACGTCTTGGAAAGCCAGGAGAACCAAGGGGTCTCGGCCGCAATTTCCGCCTGGGCCGCGTCAAGGGCCTTGCTTTGATGGATCGACATAGCCATTCTCCGAGGACGGATGTTACCGACCGGTTCGTCCCCAATTAGAGTGACCGGTCGGTATCATCAAGGGTGAAAGTTTGTTGCACCGCAAAAATTTCAAGGCGGCATTTCGAAGAAAGGAGTTGCGTCATCATGTCCGAGGCCACGGCGACCAAGCCGAAAGCCGCGCAGCGCATCCAGAGCGCTGCCAAGGACCTGTTCTATCGCCAGGGCATCCGCGCCACCGGCGTGGAAGAGGTCTGTCGTGTCGCCGAGGCGACGAAGATGAGCCTCTACCGCGCCTATCCCAGCAAGGATGCGCTGATCGCCGCCATTCTCTGCGAGGACGCCCAGGAATGGGAGGTGTGGTTCAAGGAGGTCACGGACGTGGTTCCGACCGCCGCCGGCAAGCTGCGCGCCCTCATGAACGCCGCCGCCCAGGAGATGGAGGATCCGGATTACCGCGGCTGCCCCATGCTCCTCGCCCAGGCCGAGTTTCCCGACCCCGAGCATCCCACCCATCGCCTCGTCGCCGCCTTCAAGGCGCGCGTGTGCCACGCGCTCATCGAGCTCGCGCGCGAGGCCGGCGCGGCGGAGCCCCAGCGGCTGGGCGAGCTGCTCTCCATGCTGTTCGACGGCGCCTGGTCGAGCATTCCCTA
The DNA here is from genome assembly GCF_965227005.1 of Roseococcus sp. Taxonomy (NCBI): domain Bacteria; kingdom Pseudomonadati; phylum Pseudomonadota; class Alphaproteobacteria; order Acetobacterales; family Roseomonadaceae; genus Roseococcus; species Roseococcus sp. Next base: position 141,563 of record NZ_CBDDFJ010000018.1, on the reverse strand, counting down.
TCTGGGCGGCAAGCGCGCGGGCGCGGTCCTGCGCGACGGCTCGGACATCTTCCTCCGGACGCTCCTGCCCGCCGAGTGAGGCGATGCGCATCGATGCCGTGTCCCGACCCAAGGAACCCGGCATGGGCCGGGAGCTTGCCCCGGCAAGCCGCTGGGAGGCATAGGACCTCAAGTTAAGTTGAGGTCAAGCACCCATGCCCGCCCGAAGCGAAGTGAAGCTCCAGCTCTCCGTGGGCGAGGTCGCCCGCCGCAGCGGCGTCGCCGTCTCCACGATTCATTTCTACGAGGCCAAGGGCCTGATCGCCGGCGAGCGCAATGCCGGCAACCAGCGGCGCTATCCGCGCGAGGTCCTGCGCCGGATCGCGATCATCAAGGTGGCGCAGCGCGCCGGCATCCCGCTCGCCGCGATCCAGGAGGCGCTGAGCGAGGTGCCCGCCGGCCGCACGCCGACGCTCGATGACTGGCACCGCCTCTCGTCCCGCTGGAAGGCCATGCTGGAAGGGCGGATCGCGGATCTGACGCAGCTGCGGGACCAGCTCGAGAGCTGCATCGGCTGCGGCTGCCTCTCCCTGCAGGAATGCCCGCTGCGGAACCCGGCCGATGCGCTGGGGCAGGCGGGCCAGGGGGCGGTGCTGCTGCGGCGAAGCTGAGCATGATCGCCGAGGTGGAGTCATCGGAGGCGTGAAGCCCGCCGTCAAACAACGGGGCTGGAGACTTTGCAGCGAGCCCTCGCGAACGGAGAGGCTTCAGGCCTCGCGCGCCTCGGCGATCAGCATGCGCCGCAGCCAGGCATGGCCGGGATCGGCCTCGAAGCGCCGGTGGAAGACCATCGAGAGACGGGTGTGCTTCACGTCGACCGGCGCATCGCGGACGACGAGCTGGTGCACCTCCGCCATCTGCGTCGCGAGCCGCGCGGAGAGCGTCATGATCATGTCCGTCCGCGCCAGAATCTGCGGCACCGCGCAGAGATGCGCCACCACCGCCCCCAACCGCCGCGACATCCCCAGCCCCGCCAGAACGCGATCGATCGCGCCGTCGCGCGAGCCGTTGGGCGAATGCAGCAGATGCGGCACGGAGGTGAAGCGCTCCAGCGTCAGCTCGCCCTCGGCCAAAGGGTGGTCCGCGCGCATCAGCGTCTGGAAGGCCTCGGGCAGCATGCGAACGCGCGTGTAGAGCGCGCTCGGCTCGGCCAGGACGGCGATGGCGAGCTGCGCGTCGCCGCGCTCCAGCAGCGCCTCGGCATTGGTGCGGTCGGCATGGCTGATGGCGAGCAGGCAGTTCGGCGCCTCGCGATGCATGCGCTCCAGCACGCGCGGCGCCAGCGCGGCCTCCGCATATTCCGACATGCCGATGGTGAAGACCCGCCGCGCCGTCGCGGGGTCGAAGGGCGCGCGGACGGAAAGCGTTTCCGCCAGCCGGTCCAGCGCCTCGGCGATGGGGGCGGCGAGCGCGGTGGCGAGCGCGGTCAGCTCCACCCCGCCGGGCCGGCGCAGGAAGAGCTCGTCGCCCAGCGCCACGCGCAGCCGCGCCAGCGCGTTGGAGACGGCGGGCTGGGAGAGGTTCAGCCGCTCGGCCGCGCGGGTGACGTGCCGCTCGCGCGCGACGGCGTCGAAGACGCGCAGCAGGTTGAGATCCAGATGGGCGAGGTCGGTCATCGGCGCGTCGCATCATTCATGATGGTGATGTTCCACGTTCCGATACGGCATTGGAAGCGCCGCGCGCCAAGGATCAGTCTCCGCTCCATCAAAACCGGTCTTTCAGGAGCCATCCCATGAACCTCAACACCGCGGCCTATTCGGCCCTTCTCCTTCGCCTTTCCCTCGGCCTGACCCTGCTGGCGCATGGCGCCGTGCTGAAGCTCGGCACCTTCGGCCTCGCCGGAACGATGGGCTATTTCGGCTCGCTCGGCCTGCCGCCCATCCTGGGTGCGATCGTCGCCTTCGGCGAGACCGCGGCCGGCCTGGCGCTGATCGCCGGCGTGCTGGTGCGCACCGCCTCGCTGCTCGCTCTGCCGATCGTGCTGGGCGCCACCTTCGTGCATGCCGGCAATGGCTGGGTCTTCAACGCGCCGGGCGGCGGCTGGGAGTATCCGGCCCTGCTGGCGGCGCTGCTGGTGGTCCAGGCGGGTCTCGGCGCCGGCGCCTTCGCCCTGGAGCCGGGCCGGCTTCTGGGCCGCCGCGCCGCGGCCCAGGCGGCCTAGTTCCTCGCGTTAACGCTCCCTCAACCCCTGCGCGTCACATTCTCGCGCAGGACAGTCAGGGTGCGGCATTGGCCAGGCGCGGCAATGGTGGCGGGACCATCATCATCAAGCGGATCGAAGACGGGGCGCATGCGCATCATGGCGGCGCCTGGAAGGTCGCCTATGCCGATTTCGTGACGGCGATGATGGCCTTCTTCCTGCTGATGTGGCTGCTGAACGCCACCACGGAGGAGCAGCGCCGCGGCCTGGCCGACTACTTCAATCCCTCCACCGCCCTCGTCTCCTCCTCCTCCGGCACGGGCATGCCCTTTGGCGGGCGCACGCCGCACAGCGTGGGCGAGATGGCCGCCGACACCGGCGCCATCCGCGTCGAACGCGGCCCCCGCCCGACGCATATCGAGGAGGAAGACGACAACGATCGCCCGGCCGAACCCGTCACCCGCTTCGACGGCCCGGCGGGCGATCAGGAGGTGCTGGCCCGCCGCGTCGCCGACGGCGATTCCGGCCCCGGCGGGGGGCCGCGAAGTTCCGGCGGCGGCGAGGCCGAGGCCTTCGTGGAATCGCCCCGCGAGCGCGAGATGCGGCGCGCCGCCGCCGAGCGCGAGCAGCAATCGCTCGAAGGCATGGTGGACGCCCTGCGCGAGACCTTCCGCGCCGATCCCGCCCTAGCCGAGCTCGCGCGCCAGGTGCTGGTGGAGATCGCGCCCGAGGGGTTGCGCATCCAGCTTCTCGAGGCGGACGGGCAGCCCATGTTCGCCACAGGCGGCGCCGCCCCGACCGAGCGCGCGCGGCTGATGATCCGCACCGTCGCGCAGGCGGCCGGGCGGCTGCCCAATGCGATCCAGGTGACGGGCCACACGGACAGCGCGCCCTTCCGCGGCACGGGCCGCAGCAACTGGGATCTCTCGGCCGAGCGCGCCAATGCCACGCGCCGGCTGCTCGCCGAGGACGGTGTCGCGGATGCCCGCATCCGCGGCGTCAGCGGCATGGCCGATCGTGACCTGCTGCTGCCCGCGCAGCCCCAGGCCGCCGGAAACCGCCGCGTCGCGATCACGCTGCTGCGGCAGGATGCGCCGCGATGATGACGATCCTGGGCTTCGTCTTCATGCTCGCCATGGTCTTCGGCGGCTACACCATCGCCGGCGGCAAGTTCGGCATCATCCTGCACTCGCTGCCCTATGAGATGATGATGATCGGCGGCGCCGCCATCGGCGCCTTCCTGATGGCGAATTCGATGCATGAGGTGAAGCACACGCTCGCGGGCTTCGGGAAGATCGTCAAAGGCTCGCGCTTCCGCAAGGAGGACTACACCGCGCTCCTGTCGCTGCTCTACTTCTTCGTCCGGCTCGCCCAGACCAAGGGCGCGATGGCGCTGGAGCCGCATATCGAGAAGCCGGAGGAGAGCATCGCCTTCGCGAAGTTCCCCAAGATCCAGAAGGACCATCACGCGACGGTGCTGATCTGCGACTATCTGCGCATGGTCGGCATGAATGCCGACGACCCGCACCAGATCGAGGACACGATGGCGCGGGAGCTCAAGAAGATCAAAGAGGAGGAGATGCACCCCTCCCACGCGATGCAGAACATCGCGGACGCGCTGCCGGCCCTGGGAATCATCGCGGCGGTGCTGGGCGTCATCAAGACCATGGCGGCGATCGACCAGCCGCCCGCCGTGCTGGGCGGGATGATCGGCGGCGCGCTGGTCGGTACTTTTCTCGGCGTGCTGCTGGCCTATGGGATGATGGGACCCTTCGCCTCGCGGCTGAAGGGCGTCGTGGACGAGGAGGCCCCCTATTACGAGGTGATCCGCGCGGTGATCGTGGCGCATCTGCACGGCAATGCGCCCCAGGTCTCGGTGGAGACGGGGCGGAAGGTCGCGCCCTCGGGGCTGATGCCGTCCTTCCAGGAGATGGAGGCGGCGTTGCAGGAACTCACCATCACCTGAACCGGGGCTCTTGACGCGCGGCGCGCCACGTCGGACGCCTTGCGCATGGACCTGCCCGACCACATCCGCGCCCAGACGCGCTCGCCCTTCCATGAACTCATGGGAGTTTCCCTGCTCACCTGGGAGGACGGGCTCGCGCGGCTCGTCTGCACGCCGGGGCCCGCGCATGCGAACCGCTCGGGCATCGTGCATGGCGGCGTGATGCTGGCGCTGCTCGACCAGTGCAACGCCTTCGCGGGGCTCTTCTGCCCCTTCCCCGGCCGGACGCGGCTGGCCGTCACGCTCGATCTCGACACGCGCTTCACCGGCCAGGCGAAGCTGGGCGGAAAGCTCATCGCCGAGGGCCGTGTCGTCACCGCGGGCCGCAACATCTTCTTCGCCCGCGGCGAGGTGAAGGACGAGGCCGGAACCCTGGTCGCCTTCGGGGCCTCCACGCACCGCTATCGCTCCGGCAGCCACGCGCCCGAGGGCGTGCCGCTCGACGCCCCCGACTGACCTTCGGGCCTAAGGCGTGAGCGTCACGCCGCCTGCAGCGCCCGCCACACGATCTCCGGCGTCGCCGGCATGTCGATGGACTTCACGCCCAGCGCGTCGATCAGCGCGTTCACCACCGCCGGCGGCGAGCCCACGGCGCCCGCCTCGCCCGCGCCCTTCACCCCGAGCGGATTGGTCTCGCAGGGCACCGACATCAGCTCGACCTCGATGCTCGGCAGGTCCTCGGCGCGCGGCAGGGCGTAGTCCATGAAGCTGGCCGAAAGCAGCTGCCCGCTCTCCGGATCGTAGGAGGTGCGTTCCATGAAGGCCTGGCCGATGCCCTGGGCCACGCCGCCATGCACCTGGCCGCGTACGATCAGCGGGTTCAGCGCATGGCCCACATCATCCACCACCACGTATTTCTCGAAGCGGATCATGCCCGTGTCGGGATCGACCTCCACCTCGGCGCCGTGGCAGCCATTGGGGAAGGTGTGGTTGTCGATCTTGGCGATCTCCAGCGCGTCCAGCAGGATCGTGTCCTCGCCCGCCGCGATGCGCGCGCGCTGCTGCGAGGCGAGGTCGATGATGCCGATCTCGCGATCCGTGCCGACGACGTGGAAGCCGCGAAGCTTGTCGAATTCGATGTCGATCAGCGCCGTCTCCAGGATCTCCGACGCCGCCTGCCGGCCCTTCTCGATCACGGAGGCCGTCGTCACCAGGATCGCCTGGCCCTCGGAGTAAAGGCTGCGCGCCCCGCCCGTACCGCCGCCGGAGGGCAGGCTGTCGCTGTCGCCCTGGCGGATGCGGATCTTGTCCATCGGCACGCCGAGCTCGTGCGAGGTCAGCATGGCATAGGCCGTCTCATGGCCCTGGCCGGTGCTCTGCGTGCCGACATAGACGTCGACGAAGCCGTCCTCGGCGAATTTCACCGAGGCGTTCTCCGTCGCGTCTCCCCCGGTGGCTTCGAGGTAATAGGCGATGCCGATGCCGCGCTTCTTGCCGCGCGCCGCGGCGGCCGCCTTGCGGGCTGGGAAGCCGGCCCAGTCCAGCCGCTTCAGCGCCTCTTCCATCAGCATGGCGAATTCGCCGCTGTCGTAGCGCTGGCCCATCGCCGAGACGTAGGGCATCGCGCTGGAGGGAACCATGTTGCGCCGGCGCAGCTCGATGCGGTCCACGCCGATCTCGCCCGCCGCCGTGTCGATCAGGCGCTCCACGAGATAATTGGATTCCGGCCGGCCCGCGCCGCGATAGGCGTCCACCGGAACGGTGTTGGTCAGCACGCCGATGACATGGGCGTAGATGGCCTGGAAGTTATAGACGCTCGCCAGCACCTTGGTGCCCGCGCCGGTCGGGATGAAGGGCGCGTAGTTGGAGAGATAGGCGCCCATGCCCGCGAGGTTGCGCGTGCGCATGGCAAGGAATTTCCCGCCGGCATCCAGCGCCAGCTCGCCCAGCGTCACGTTGTCGCGGCCGTGGCTGTCCGACATGAAGGCCTCGGTGCGCTCGGACACCCACTTCACCGGGCGGCCGGTCTTGCGCGCGGCGAAGCAGGTCAGCACGTGCTCGGCATAGAGAAAAAGCTTCATACCGAAGCCACCGCCCACATCGGTCGTCACCACGCGGAATTTTTCCGCCTCCTGCCCGAAGACGCCGGCCAGCATGCCCTTCACCGACCAGGCGCCCTGGGTGTTGGTGTGCAGCGTCCAGCTGCCGGCCGCCGCGTCGTACTGCGCGAGCGCGGCGCGCGCCTCCATGCTCGCCACCACCACGCGGTTGTTCACCACGGTGAGGCTGGTGACATGCGCGGCCTGGGCGAAGAGCCCGTCCACCCTGGCCTTGTCGCCGACCGCCCAATCGAAGCAGATATTGTCCTTCGAATCCGGCCAGACGAGCGGCTGGCCGGCGTCCGTCGCCGTGGCGAGGTCGGTGACGGAGGGAAGGATGTCGAAATCGACGAGGATGGCCTCGGCGGCGTCGCGCGCGGCCTCCGGCGTCTCGCCGATCACCAGCGCCACGCCGTCGCCCACATGGCGCACGGTGTCCTTGGCCAGCGCGAAATGCGGCGTGTCGGTGCGGCGGCTGCCGTCGATGTTCTTCATGGGGATCATGCAGGGCACCTCGCCCACGCCGGCCGCGATCAGGTCGGCATGGGTGAAGACGCCGACGACGCCCGGCATCGCCTTGGCGTCCGTGGTGTCGATCGAGAGGATCTTCGCATGGGCATGGGGGCTGCGCAGCACATAGGCATGGGTCTCGCCGGGCACCTGGATGTCGCCGGTGTAGAGGCCGTTGCCCTTCAGCAGCCGCGGATCCTCGATGCGCCGCACCGACTGGCTCAATCCGAACTTCGCCATGGAAATCTCCTCGCCGCTGTTTCAGCGCATCATCTGACGATGATGGACCAAAGGAAAAGGGGGACGATAGCATTCTTCGTGTGCTGCAATCGGGCCATGAAGCGCTCCCCCTCCGCATCTGCTTCTTCGGCGACAGCATGGTGAACGGCACCGGCGACGATACGGCCCTCGGCTGGGTCGGGCGCGCCTGCGCCGCCGCGCGACGCGCCGGGCGCGATCTCACCTTCTACAATCTGGGCATCCGCGGCGACACGAGCGAGGATATCCACGCCCGTTGGGAATACGAGACGAAAGGCCGGCTTCCGCCCGGCCATGACGGCGGCCTGGTCTTCTGCTTCGGCGCCAACGACGCCTGCACCGGCGAGGATGGCGCCCCGCGCGTGAGCGCCGATCGCGCCGTCGCGAATGCGGAGGCGATCCTTGTCGCGGCGATGGCCCGGCGCCCTGTCCTGATGGTCGGCCCCTTCCCCATCGGCGAACCGATCACCGATGCGCGCGTCGCGGCCCTGTCGAGGCGGTTCGCCGCGCTCTGCGATCGATTGGGCCTCGCGTTCTTGCCGGTCATTGATATCGTCCTTGCGTCCGAGGCCTGGCGGAAGGAGGTCGCGGCAGGCGATGGCGCGCATCCGAACGAGCAGGGCTACGCGCTCATCGCCGATGCCTTCACGCGCTGGCCCGCGTGGCGCGCCTGGATCGAGGGCGGATCGCTCTCGGAGAAGCCTTTGGAACGCGCATGATCGTGGACGCGCGCGGCCCTTGTTTCGGGAACGCAGGAATGGGATTGTTTGCCTGAAGACTGCCCTGTTCTCGGATGGCAGCGGAAAACCATAGGGTCTGGCACGAATGCGGCTTTCCTCGGCTCCCTTGATTCTGGGCGTTGTCCTCCTGGCGGCCCAGGTCCCCGCGGCCCGGGCCCAGATGCCGGGCGGCCCGCCGCCCGCCGTCGGCATCATCGAGGCCGCCCGCCGGCCCGTCACCGAAAGCACCGAGTTCATCGGCCGCATCGAGGCGATCAACCGCGTCGATATCCGCGCCCGCGTCACCGGCTTCCTGGAGCAGCGCCTCTTCACCGAGGGCAGCGAGGTCGCCGAGGGCGCGCGGCTCTTCACCATCGAGCACGCCCCCTTCGAGGCGCAGGTTGACCAGGCGCGCGCCAATGTCGCCGCGGCCGAGGCCAGCCTCGCCAATGCCCGCGTCTCCCTCACCCGCGCGCGGGACCTTCGCACCAGCGGCACCGGCACCCAGGTCGCCCTCGACAACGCCGTCGCGCAGGAGCGCACCTCCGCCGCCCAGCTGCTGGGCGCCCAGGCCGCCGTGCGGATCGCCGAGATCAACCTCGCCTATGCCGACATCACCTCGCCCATCGCGGGCGCCATCGGCGCCACGACCTATACGCCGGGCAATGTGGTCTCGCCCTCGAGCCAGGCGCTGGCGACCATCGTCAGCCAGGACCCGATGCGCATCGCCTTCACCGTGCCGCAGCGCACCGCGATCGAGCTGCGCAACCGCTTCGAGGGCCGGGGCGGCACCTCGGCCGTGGTGGTGCGCATCCGCCGCGTGGACGGCTCGATCTATGAGCAGGCCGGCCGCGTCAACTTCATCGACACCTCGATCAGCCGCGACACCGACACCCTGCTGATCCGCGCGACCATCGCCAATCCCGTCCGCCCCGGCGCGCAGGCGGACCAGCCCGGCGCGCGGGGGCTCATCGACGGGCAGTTCGTCACCGTGCTGCTGGAGGGCGCGGAGCCCGTCCAGGCCATCGTCATCCCCCGCTCGGCCGTGGCGCAGGACCAGCAGGGCTTCTTCGTCTATGTCGTGGACGGCGAGAACAAGGCCCAGCGCCGCAACATCCGCCTGGGCACCAGCACGGCCGAGAACGCCACCATCGAGAGCGGCCTGGAGGTCGGCGACAAGGTGATCACCGAGGGCATCCAGCGCGTCCGCCCCGGGGCGGTGGTGACCCCCGCCCCGGCCAGCGCGCCGCGACCCGCCGCCCCCGGCCGGGCGGGCTGACCGGCGCATGTTCTCCGCGATCTTCGTCCGACGCCCGCGCTTCGCCATCGTCATCTCGATCGTGATGACGCTGGCGGGGCTGCTCTCCCTCACCGCCATTCCCGTCGCCCAGTTCCCGGACATCGTGCCGCCGGTCGTGCAGGTGACGGCGCGTTACCCCGGCGCCTCGGCGGCCGTGGTGGAATCCACCGTCGGCCAGCTCATCGAATCGGCGGTGAACGGCGCGGACCGCATGCTCTACATGCGCTCCAACAGCGCGAATGACGGCACCTATTCGCTGGCGGTCACCTTCGCGCTGGGCACCAATCCCGACATCAACACGGTGAACGTCAACAACCGCGTGCAGGGCATCCTGGCGCGATTGCCGCAGGAAGTGCAGCGCAGCGGCGTGACCGTGCGCAAGCAATCCTCGGCCGTGCTGCAGTTCATCGCCGTGACCTCGGATTCCGGCGCGCAGGATCCGCTGTTCCTTTCCAACTACGTCACCATCAACATGCTCGACGTGCTGCGCCGCCTGCCCGGCGTGGGCGACGTGCAGATGTTCGGCGCGCTCGACTACTCCATGCGGGTCTGGTTCCAGGTGGACCGGCTGAACAACCTCAACATCTCCACCACCGAGATCATCGCGGCGATCCAGAACCAGAACATCCAGGCGGCGGCGGGGCGCATCGGCGCGCGGCCGATCGGCGACGACCAGCAGTTCCAGTTCAACATCCAGACCGCCGGCCGCCTCGTCACGCCCGAGGAGTTCGGCAACATCGTCATCCGGGCCAATCCGGACGGCTCGGTGCTGCGCGTGCGCGACGTGGCCACGGTCGAGCTCGGCGCGGCCAGCATGGACGTCGAGGCGCGGCTGAACACCAAGCCCGCGGTGACCATGGGCATCTACCTCTCCCCCGGCGCCAATGCGGTGCAGGTCGCCGAGACGGTGACCCAGACCCTGACCCGCCTGCAGGCCCGCTTCCCCGAGGGCATGTCCACCACCGTCGTCTACGACACCTCGACCTTCGTGCTCGACACCATGCACGAGGTCATCAAGACGCTGGTCGAGGCGTTCATCCTCGTCGTCATCGTCGTCTATCTCTTCCTCGGGTCCTTCCGCGCCACGATCATCCCGGTGGTCGCCGTGCCGGTCAGCCTCATCGGCACCTTCGCGGTGCTCTTCGCCATCGGCTACACGGCCAATACCATCTCGCTGCTGGCGCTGGTGCTCGCCATCGGCATCGTCGTCGACGACGCCATCGTGGTCGTGGAGAACGTCGAGCGCGTGCTGGAGGAGCATCCCGAGCTCACGCCCTCCGAGGCCACCATCAAGGCCATGGGCGAGATCACCGGCCCGATCATCGCCATCACCCTGGTGCTGCTCTCGGTCTTCGTGCCGATCGGCCTGATTTCCGGCGTCGCGGGCCAGCTCTTCAAGCAGTTCGCCGTCACGATCAGCGTCGCCATGCTGATCTCGGCGATCAACGCGCTGACCCTCTCGCCCGCCCTCTGCGCGCTGTTCCTGCGGCATGAGGGGCCCAAGCGCGGGCCGATCAAGTACGTGCTGCGCGGCATCGACAAGGTGCGCGACGGCTATGCCTGGATCGTGACCCGGCTCGTGCGCCTCGCCGTGCTCTCGCTGGTGTTGACCGGCGTCATCGCCTTCGCCATCGGCTGGATCGGCAGCCGCACGCCGCAGGGCTTCCTCCCCTCCGAGGATCAGGGCGCCTTCTTCGTGCAGCTCCAGCTGCCCCAGGGCTCCTCCGTCGCCCGCACGCGCGAGGCGACGATCCTGGTGGAGAACATGCTCCGCAGCAATCCGGCGATCCAGGACGTCCTGGCCATCGTCGGCTTCTCGCTGATCGACGGCGGCGCGCAGTCCAACGCTACCTTCCTGGTCGCCCGGATGAAGCCCTTCGCCGATCGCACGGCGGTCGGCGACAGCGTCTTCGCCGGGATCGGCCGCGTCTTCGGTGGCGCGGCGGGCATCCGCACGGCCAATGTCTTCGCCTTCAACATCCCGCCGATCATCGGCCTGGGCACCGGCGGCGGCTTCGAATACCAGCTGCAGGACTTCGAGGGACGCGACCCCGTCGAGCTCGGCGGCGTCATGCTCGCCATGATGGGCGCGGCCAATGCGGACCCGCGGCTGGTCGGCGTCTTCTCCACCTTCTCGCCCACGACGCCGTCGCTCTACCTCGACGTGGATCGCGACAAGGCGCAGGCGCTCGGCGTGCGCATCAGCGACATCTTCACCACGCTGCAGGCGGCGCTCGGCAGCTTCTACGTGAACGACTTCAACCTCTTCGGCCGCACCTGGCAGGTGAACATCCAGGCCGTGGCCGAGGATCGCGACGACATCCCGGACATCTGGCGTCTGCAGGTCCGCAACTCGCGCGGGCAGATGGTGCCGATCCGCGCTTTCGCCGACGTCCGCGTCGTGCTCGGGCCGCAGACCATCCAGCGCTACAACAACACGCGCAGCCTGACGCTGAACGGCCAGGGGCGGCCGGGCGTCTCCTCGGGCGCGGCGCTGGCCGCGATGGAGGAGATCTCGGCGCGCGTGCTGCCCTCGGGCTACAGCTTCGACTGGACGGGCACCGCCTTCCAGGAGAAGCAGGCCGCGGGGCAAACGGGCCTGCTGATCGCACTGGCCCTGCTCTTCGCCTACCTCTTCCTGGTGGCGCTCTACGAGAGCTGGACCATTCCGATCCCGGTGCTCATGTCGGTCGCCGTGGGCGTGCTCGGCTCCTTCGTCGCGCTGTACATCGCGAGCAAGCCGCTCGACGTCTATGCCCAGATCGGCCTGGTCGTGCTGATCGCGCTCGCGGCGAAGAACGGCATCCTGATCATCGAATTCGCGAAGGAGCAGCGCGAGGCGGGCCACACCGTCCGCGAGGCCGCCATTCTCGGCAGCCGCATGCGGTTCCGCGCGGTGATGATGACGAGCTTCGCCTTCATCCTCGGCCTGGTGCCGCTGGTGATCGCGCAGGGCGCGGCGGCGCTGTCGCGCCAGGCGGTGGGCCTGCCGGTCTTCGGCGGCATGCTCGCGGCCTCGATCTTCGGCATCTTCATGATCCCGATGCTCTACGTGGTGTTCCAGAGCACGCGCGAATGGATCAAGGGCAAATTCGGCTTCGGCCCGAAGGAGCCCGGCGAGAGCGCGGCGAAGGCGCACTGACCGGGACATGATCGACGGCGGCGAGTGGCTCAACGAGCCGGGGCAATGGTCCCAGGATGCGGGCCGGCTCACCGTCGTCACCGAGGCGAAGACCGACTTCTGGCGCGAGACGCATTACGGCTTCGTCCGCCACAGCGGCCATGCGCTCCTGGCCCCGCGCGCCGGGGATTTCACCGCGAGCGTCCGGGTCCAGGGCGACTATCAGGCCCTCTACGATCAGGCCGGTCTGCTGGTGCTCATCGACGAGCGGAACTGGCTGAAGGCCGGCCTCGAATATTCCGACGGAAGCCCCATGCTCGGCAGCGTGCTCACGCGCGAGACATCCGACTGGGCCACCGGCCCCTTTCTCGGCGATCCGGCCGATTTTTGGATGCGCATCACCGTCCAGGGCGGCGTCCTGCGCGTGCAGGTTTCCGGGGATGGCCGCCATTGGCCGCTGGTTCGGCTATGCCCCTTCCCCGAGGCGAGGCGCTATCGCGTCGGGCCCATGTGCTGCTCGCCCGAGCGGGCCGGGCTGACGGTGCGCTTCTCGGAGTGGCGGATCGGCCGCCCGCTCGGCAAGGACCTGCACGACCTCACCTGAACGGAACGCCCCAGAGCATCATCCGACCAGACGGAATCGTCTGGCCGGATAAAGATGCTCGTAAAAACAAATAGCTAGGGCCTGTGCAGTGAGCCTTTGCGAACGGAGAAGGCTCTAGACCCGCGTCCAGACCCAGTATTTCGGCTTGCGCCCCGCCACGATCGCCTTCGCCTCGTAGCGCGTCGGCGGCCAGCCCTCGGGGCGTTCCTCCGCCGGGGCCTCGCCGCTGAACAGCGGGCTCGGCCGCACGACCTCCTCCACCCAGGCCTGGTAGGTCGGGTCGTCGGAGGCGATGCGCCATTGAGCGCCGGGTTTCAGCGCGCGGGAGAGGATGGGCAGCATCTCCGGATGCACGAAGCGCCGCTTGGCGTGGCGCGTCTTGGGCCAGGGATCGGGGAACATGAGGTAGAGCCGGTCCAGGCTCGCCTCCGGCAGGGCCAGCAGCAATTCGCGCGCGTCCGAGGGCCAGAGGCGCAGGCGCCCGGGCAGCGGGAAGGTCGATTCCGCCCCGTCCGGGACGATCTCCGTCAGCAGCGAGCAGAGCCCATGCTCATAGACCTCGCTGGCGATGATCGCCGTGGTCGGATGCTCGCGCAGCAAGGCCAGCGTGTGCTCGCCACCGCCGAAGCCGACCTCCATCCAGAGCGCGGTGGCCCCTTCCGCGAAGCCCGTATCGGCGAAGCGGATGCGCGGCACGGCCTCGGACAGAAGGCGCTCCTGGCGCGGGCGCAGCTTGTGGCCCCGGCGGCGGCCATAGAGGCGATGCGGGACGCCTTCCGGCCAATCGGTCGGGGGTTCTTCGGCAAGGAAGTCTTCGGTCATGCGCCACCCATAAACGAAAAAGGGCGGCGCCGAGACCGGCGCCGCCCCTTCGAAGTCACAATGAACTCAGCGGCCGAAGGCGCGCTTGAGCTCGTCCACCAGGTCGGTCTTCTCCCAGGTGAAGGTGCCCTTCTCCTCATCCGGCGTGCGGCCGAAATGGCCGTAGCTGGAGGTCGGGACGTAGATGGCCCGGTTGAGGTGGAGATGCTCGCGGATGCCGCGCGGCGACAGGTTCACCAGCTCCTGCACGACCTTGGCCAGCTTCTCCTCGTCCACGTCCTTGCCGGTGCCGGCGAGGTCGAAATAGACGGAGAGGGGCTTGGCCACGCCGATCGCGTAGCTGACCTGGATCGTGCACTTGTCGGCGAGGCCGGCGGCCACGACGTTCTTCGCCACATAGCGCGCCGCATAGGCGGCCGAACGGTCGACCTTCGTCGGATCCTTGCCGGAGAACGCGCCGCCGCCATGCGGGGCCGCGCCGCCGTAGGTGTCCACGATGATCTTACGGCCCGTGAGGCCGCAATCGCCGTCGGGACCGCCAATCACGAAGGTGCCGGTCGGGTTCACGTAGAGCTCGGCCTCGGGGCACATCCAGCCGCCGGGCAGGCTCGTCTCGATGATGGGGCGCACCATCGCCTTGATCTGGGCGGAGTCGAGGCCTTCCTCGTGCTGCGTGCTGAGCACGACCGAGGTGGCGCCGACGGGCTTGCCGTTCACATACTTCAGCGTGACCTGGCTCTTCGCGTCGGGCAGCAGGCCCTTCACGGCGAGGTCGCCATTGTGGCGCATCTCGTTGATGCGGCGCAGGATCAGGTGCGCGTAGTAGAGCGGCGCCGGCATGAGATCAGGCGTCTCGGTGCAGGCATAACCGAACATGATGCCCTGGTCGCCGGCGCCTTCGTCCTTGTTGCCGGCCGCGTCCACGCCCTGCGCGATATGCGCGGACTGGGCATGCAGGTGGCACTCGACATGGGCATTGGCCCAATGGAAGCCTTCCTGCTCATAGCCGATGTCACGGACCGCCATGCGGGCACGGTGGATCAGCAGCTCGGGCGTGATGGAGCCCGGGCCGCGCGTCTCGCCGGCGATGACGATGCGGTTGGTCGTGACGAGCGTTTCGCACGCCACGCGGGCATACGGATCCTGCTCAAGGAAAGTATCAAGAACGGTATCGCTGATGCGATCCGCAACCTTGTCGGGGTGACCCTCGGAGACGCTCTCCGAAGTGAAAAGATATTCGCCCGTATCGCGCATGGCTTGGTTCGGCCTCTTGTCGCTGGAGGAGGTGATTGTGAAATCAGCCCCTGGGCGACCGGACACCCCGGTCAGGCTGGCTCACATCGCGCGAGCGCGGGGTGTTTGGCAGTGGCTTGACCGAGGGTCAAGCCATGGTGCGGTGCGTCATAATCCCAGGCCGTCGAGGGGAATCGGCGCCGGGCGGCCCTCGATCGCGGCCGTCACCACCGCCGCGCAGCCCATCGCCAGGGTGAAGCCCAGTCCGCCCTGGCCGAGGTTGAGGAAAAGCCCCGCCGTTCCCGGCACCTGGCCCAGCAGCGGCAGCCCCTTGGGCGTCGCCGGGCGCAGGCCGGTCCAGGGGTTCAGCTCCGTCCAGTCGGCCGCCTCGGGGAAGGCCTCCCGCGCCTGGCGCACCAGGGTCGAGAGCCGCTTCTCGTCGAAGGCGCGCGAATAGCCGACCACATCGGCCATGCCGGCCACGCGCAGCCGATCCCCGATTCGGGCATAGACCACCTTGGCCGCGCTGTCGGTCACGCTGACGCGCGGCGCCGATTCGTCGCGCGCGATCGGCAGGGTCAGCGAATAGCCCTTGAGCGGATAGACCGGCAGGTCGATCCCCAGCGGCCGCAGCAAAGGGCGTGCGCCGGTGCCGAGGGACACCACCACGGCATCCGCCTCGATCACCCCGGCGGAGGTCTGCACGCCGCGCACCCGGCCCTCGGCCCGGATGATCTGCGTCACCCGCGTGCCGAGCTCGAACTGAACGGCGTTGTTGGAGGCGGCCATCACCGCCGCGAGGCCCTCGCAGAAGAGCCGGCAGTCGCCCGCATCCTCGCTGACCGTATGCACACCGCCGGCGATGCGATGCGCGATGCCGGCCAGGGCCGGCTCCAGCGCCAGGCAGGCGTCGCGGTCCAGGACGCGCTGCTCGCTGCCCCACTCGGCCTGGAGCGCCACCTGCCGCCGCGCGCCCGCCACCGCCGCCGCGTCGGGCAGCACCACGAGTTTGCCCGCGGGCGCGAAGTCGAAGGAAATGGCCTCGCGCGCCGCCAGCTCCTGCGTCAGGTCGCGCGAGAGATAGGCCAGCCGCAGCAGCCGGCGCGTGGTCTGCTCGGAGGTTGCGGCGTTGCAGGCGCGCAGGAAGCCGATCAGCCATTTCCACTGTCCGGGATCCATGCGCGGACGGAAGCGCAGCGGCCCGTCGGGGTCCATCAGCCACCCCGGCACCTTGCGGATCACACCCGGCCCCGCGAAAGGCGCGACGTAGCTGTAGGAGAGCTGCCCGCCATTGGCGTAGCTGGTGCCGCGACCGACCGCGGGCTCGGCGTCCAGCACCGTCACCGCATGGCCCTCGCGCGCGAGGAGGTAGGCATTGGCCAGGCCGGTGACACCGGCACCGAGAATCAGGACGCGCATGCCCTCTCTCTGCTTGGCGGCCGCCGCAGGGTCAATGGCCGCTCCGGGACGCCCGTGCTACGCGGTCCCACCTCATTTCGGGAGACGCGCATGGATCTGCCCAAGCCCCGCCTCAGCAACAACGCCTTGCTGACCCGCATCAAGCAGCTCTTCTGGTTCCACTCGATCCCGTTGCGCCCCGGCATCACGACCCCTGGCCTGAAGACCCAGGCGATCCTGACGGCGGAGGAGGCCGCGCTCACCTCCGGCATCGATTTCAAGGGCCGCAGCGTGCTCGATATCGGCGCCTGGAACGGGTATTACAGCTTCGCCGCCAAGCGCCTCGGCGCGGCGCGCGTCCTCGCGACCGACAGCTTCTGCTGGACCCACCCCAAATTCCGCGGGCGGGAGACCTTCGAGCTGGCGCGCGACGAGCTCGGCCTGGACATCGAGACCCGGCTGATCGACCCGACGGAGATCACGCCCGAGCTCGGCAGCTTCGACATCGTGCTGTTCCTGGGCGTCTTCTACCATCTCTTCGACCCGATCGACGTGCTGCAGCGCGTGCGCTCGGTGACGAGCCAGCTGCTCCTGGTCGAAACCCATCAGGACCTGGCCGACCGGACCGAGCCGGGCATGATCTTCTATCCCGGCGCGACGCTGAACCATGATTCCACCAATTGCTGGGGACCCAATCCCGCGCTGATGCGCCACCTGCTGAACCAGCTGGGCTTCGCCCGCATCCTGTACCGCCACTACCCGCATTCGGCGGGCGAGACGATGAACCGCGGCATATACGCCTGCCTGACGCCCGAGGCCGACCCCGCTCTGATCGCGAAGATCGGGCCGGAATGGCGCGACCTGGATGCGCCGGGGATGATCCCTGCTCTCGCGGCCGAGATCCGCGCATGAGCCCGATGCATCCCCTTTCCGAGGCCGAGCTCGCGGTCGCCGTCGCCTCCCACAACTGGCTGCAGAGCCTCCGCCTGCGCCCGGACCTCGTCACGCCGGGCATCCGCGGCGAGGCGGAGCTCGCCGCCGTCGAGGAGGCGCTGTTCGGCCCGCTCAATCTGAGCGGCGCCGAGGTCCTGGAGGTGGGCGCCTGGAACGGCGCCTTCAGCCTCGCGGCCCGGCGCCGCGGCGCGGCCCGCGTGGTGGCGACGGACCATCTGGCCTGGACGCGGCCGGGCTCCGAGGCCCAGGCCGCGACGGAACTCGCCGCGCGCGCGACGGGGCTGGAGATCGAGACGCGGGCCGTGGATCCGCGCGCGCTGACCGCCGATTTCGGCCAGTTCCACGTCGTGGTGGCGACCGAGTATTTCACGCAGATGTTCAATCCCATCGCCGGGCTCAAGGGGTTGCGCGCGGTGACCTCGCGGCTGCTGCTCCTGGAGACGATCCAGGGCGGGATGGACCAGGCCCGGCCGGCGATGATGGCGCGGACCATGCCCATGACCTATGGCCCGGCCGTGGCCGGCTGGGCGCCCAATCCCGAGGCGGTGAAGCACATGCTGCTGGAGCTGGGCTTCGACCGCATCCTCCACCGCGATCACCCGACGGCGGGACGCGAGCGCGGGCTCTATGCGGCGCTGCTGCCGGAGACGCCGGAGGAGGCACTGACCGGCTTCAGCGAACCCTGGTCCAAGCTGAGCTGAGCCGCCGCGCCAGGCCATGCGCGGCGCGGGAGGCAGCCGTGAGGCGTTTGACTTTCGCCCCCGCGCCAGGGCACATCCGCGCCATGCGCTCCTCCCGCCTTCCGTCGCATGCGGGCCTTGCCGCGTGGCGGGCGACGCTCCTCGACCCCGGATCACGCGGGCTGAAACGCGGCTGACGCCGCGCCTGCCGACCCGCAACCCATGACCGAGGACGCGCCCCAGGGCGCCGATCACCCCATGTCCATGCTTCAGGCTGCGCCCATTCCGCGCGGCATCCAGTTCCCCGTCTTCGTGACCGCCGCCACCTGCGCCTTCGCCGGCGTCTGGATGAGCGTGCCGCTGGCCTCCGTCCTGCTGACCGAGCGCGGCGCCTCTCCGGCGATGGTCGGGCTCTACGCCGCCGCCGTCTGGATCTCAGCGCTGCTGGCCGCGCCCCTCTCGCCCTGGCTCGCGGGCCGGGTGGGCGGCGCGCTGCGGCTGCATCAGGGGGCCGTCGTGCTGTCGATGCTGGCCCTGGCCGGGCTCGGCTCCAACCCGCCGATCGCGCTGTGGTTCGTGCTGGGTTCGGTGCTGGGGATCGCCTCCTGCCTCACTTGGACAAGCTCGGACGCGATCGCGGGTGCCATGGCGCCGGCCGGGCGCGAGGGGCAGTTCCTCGGCATCTACCAGACCTTCGTCTCGGCCGCGATCGGCGGCGGGCCGGCGGCGCTGTGGCTCTTCGGCGTCCGCAACGAGGCCTTCTACGGCTCCGCGCTCCTCATGGGCCTCGGGCTGATGCTGACCTTCGCGCTGCACGAGCCGCCGGGCGCCGTGCCGCGCCGCATGCGCCTGTCGATCTTCCGGCTGAAGCCGGTGGCGATGATGATGATCGCGCCGCTTGGCGCGGCGATGCTCTGCGGCGCGCTCGAAGGCTCGGCCGGCGCGGTCTTTCCCGTGCAGGGGCTGGCGCTCGGCCTGGCGGCCGCGGCGGCGGCCTCCATCGTCGTGGCGACGGGCTTCGGCAATGTCCTGGCCCAATATCCCGTGGGGATGGTGGCCGACCGTTTCGGCACCCATCGCGCGCTGCTCGCCTGCGCGGTGGTGGTGGCCATCGGATCGCTGCTCTGGCCGATGCTGGTGCCGGGCTGGGGGATGTGGCCGGTCCTGGCCGTCTGGGGCGGCGCGGCGGGCTCGATCTACACGCTGGGCATGGTGCGCGCCGTGCAGCGCTTCGCCGGCCCGGCGCGCGCCCTGGGCATGGCGGGGCTGAACACGGCCTATTTGCTGGGGGGTGCCGTCGGCGCGCCGCTGGGCGGGTTGTTGCTGGAATCCACCCCCGGATGGGGTCTGCCCCTTGCGCTGGCCGTGGTAGCGCTCGGCGGCGGAATGGCGCTCAGTGTATCCGCGCTCCGCAGGGGCGCGTGACGAGGAGTCGGACGATGCGTTGGTGTCTTCTTTACCTGGCCCTGACGGGTGCAGCCGCGGCCCAGACCCCCGAGCCGGCGCAGCCGCGCCCGGCCCCTCCCGCCGCGGAGGCCCTCGCCTCGGTCGACCATCCCGGCTGGGCCGTGGATGCCGGGAGCGGCTGCTGGGTCTGGAACCCCAACCCGCAGCAGGAAGAGACCGTCCACTGGACCGGTCCCTGCCCCGAGGGCCCGGCGCAGGGCGAGGGCGTGCTCGGCTGGAACTACAAGCGCGAGGGCGAGCCGGGCAGCGAGCGTTACGTCGGCACCATGGCGCGCGGGCGGATGCACGGCATCGGCACCTATCTCGAATCCACGGGCGAGATCTACCAGGGCGAGTTCCAGGAGGGCCGCGAGCATGGCCGTGGCCTGCGCGTCTTCCCCACGGGCCGTTATGACGGTGAGTGGCGCCAGGGCCAGCGCCATGGCCGCGGCGTGATGTTCTGGATCAATGGCAACCTCTTCCGCGGCGAGTTCCGCGACGGCCTGCCCCAGGGCCCCGGCGAGTTCTACAGCGTCGAGGAAGGCTGGTTCCGCGGGGAGTGGCAGGCCGGCTGCCTGCGCGACGGCGATCGGGTGGCGGCGCTGGGCAAGCCGATCGAGGAATGCCGGGAATCCCGCGAGGGCTGACCAGGATCGGCGACGGTTCGGCGATCGGGATTTTGCAATGCCGATGACGGCGCCCCGCCCATGGGGCCCATGACAGCTTCTGCCTGGGCGCGCCTTCGACAGGCGCAAGCTCAGTCGGGGTGCGCATATTCGCCTGAATGACCGAAGGCGAACCTCTGTGGCGAATGCCGACAGCCGCCACTCAGGAAGAATGCCGACAGAAAAACCGTCAACACTCTCGCGTTACGACTTGCTCTCGTGAGCTATTTAGTGCCGACCTTAGAGAGTCAGCCGCGCTTCTGGCTCAGAAGCATCTGATGAATGGCGACGTTGGTTTCCTTCTGCGCCTTCACCATCTCGGCCATGTGATGGACCAACTCCGCCAGCATCGATTCCGTGGTCCGGACTTGGGATCCAGAAATATTTTGAGACATGGCTTCCTCCTCGAATTCATCTAACAATATAAACGAAACACCAAAATATCAACTCAAAATTGCTCCCTGCGCACCTTTTTCGTGCAGGAGGCGGCCTTGCGCTCAACCGCGACGAGCTCCGCAAGGTTGGCATGGCGGATGCAAGGGTGGCTATTCGCTTCAGGCGTGAAACGTGATGATTCACCTATTCCTGGAGAAAACTGACAATGTGCGACACCATGTTGGCGCTGCCGCTGGCGACCGCATCCGGCCACGTCCTTTTCGCAAAGAACAGCGACCGCGAGAGGAACGAAGCCCAGTTCCTCGAGCATCGCGCCGCCGCGCGCCACCCGCCGGGCAGCCCGCTGCGCTGCAGCTATATCGAGATCCCGCAGGTCGCCGAGACGCAGGCCGTCCTGCTGAGCCGGCCCTTCTGGTGCTGGGGTGCCGAGATCGGCGCCAATGCGGCCGGCGTGGTGATCGGCAACGAGGCCGTTCATGCCCGCCTCCCGCCAGGTCGCGAGCCCTCGCTCATCGGCATGGACCTGGTTCGCCTCGCGCTGGAACGCGCCGCCACGGCCGAGGCGGCGGTCGGGATCATCGTCGAGCTGCTCGAACGCCACGGACAGGGCGGCGATTGCGGCCACCTTCACGCGCATTTCTACGACAACTCCTATCTCATCGCCGACCGCGACGGCGCTTTCGTGCTGGAGACGGTGGGCCGCTTCTGGGTGGTGGAGCGCGTCGCGAGGACGCGCGCCATCTCCAACGCGCTGTCCATCGGGCGCGGCGCGATCTGGCGCGCCAGCCCCGCGCTGATCGCCGATGCGACGGCGCGGGGCTGGGCCAGCGGCGAGGGCGATCTCGACTTCGCGGAAGCCTATCTCGACCCCGAGCGTGACGCCGCCACCCAGGGCCGCGCGCGCTGCGCCCGCTCGACCGAGCTGATGGCCCGCAAGGACGGCGCCCTCACCACGGCCGATATGATGGCGATCCTGCGCGACCACGGCGCGGCGGGCGAAAGCGACCCGCACTGGCATCCCGCGCGCGCGACCGGCCGCACCATCTGCATGCACGCCGCCGGAGACGAGCGGCGCGGCCAGAGCACGGCCTCCCTGGTCTCGGAGCTGCATGCGGATGGGCGCGCCCTGCATTGGGTGACCGGCACGTCGGCGCCCTGCCTCTCGGTCTTCCGCCCCGTGCTCGCCGATCTCGCTTTGCCGCCGCAGGCACCGCGCCCCAGCGACCGACGCGACGCGGCGACGCCCTGGTGGCGGCACGAGGACCTGCACCGCGGCGCCTTGCTCGGGGATTTCGCCGCGGTGCTCGCGGAGCTGAAGCCCGGGCGCGATGCCCTGGAGGCACGTTTCGCCGAGCGCATGGCCGCTTCCATGACGGCATCGGCCGCCGCCGAATGCTGGGCCGAGGCGGAGGCCTGGGACGCCTCCTGGCGCAAGCGCAGCCTGCCGCGCGCCCTGGTCGCCGATGCGGGATATGACGCGACCTGGCGTGAGCTCACGCGCCTCGCGGAGGCTGGCGGGCCCTCCCGGCGCGCGACCTCCTGATCCGTCGGGGGAACACGCCCCCGGTTCCGCAAACCGGCGCGCCGGGCGGTGTCTCGGACATCGCCCTCGGGGCGTTGCGCGGAGTGGCGTTCGATGGAGCCGATGACCTTGCGCATATGCGCGCGCAAAACCCGAGGCCAGAGCCCAGGATCGGTCTTGGCGGCGGTTACGAGCCCTTGCGGGCCGCCGCCAGTTCCGCCTTCAGCGCCGCGTTCTCCGCCTTCAGCGTATCGACCTCGCTGCGCGGGGCGCCGGCCTGGAAGGGCGTGAAGAGGCTCATCGCCCGCTCCAGCATCGCCATGTTCCGCTGGCTGACCTCCTCCAGCGAGAAGGGCCGCAGCGCCTGCTCCATGCCGCGGCGGATCTCGTCCTGCTGGCGCGAGAAGCCGGACATGGTGGCCTCCAGGTATCGGGGAAGAACGCCCTGCAGGCTGTCGCCGTAGAAGCCGATCAGCTGGCGCAGGAAGCTCTCGGGCAGCAGATGGCTGCCCTTGGATTCTTCCTCGACGATGATCTGCGTGAGCACGGAGCGCGTGATGTCGTCGCCCGACTTGGCGTCATAGACCACGAAATCGCGACCCAGTCGTACCATCTGCGCCAGGTCCTCGAGCGTGACGTAGCTGCTGCTTTCCGTGTTGTAGAGCCGGCGGTTCGCGTATTTCTTCACGACGACCGGAGGCGTCGCGGGCTTCGTATCTGCCGATTGTTCGAGCATGCGGCGTTTTCCCACGGCTGGCGTTTGTGGTCTGGCGTTTGTTTCCCCGCGAGCGTAGCACGGGGTCGCGGCATGCGAGCAACCTTCGCGTTCCGATCCGTATCAGCATTAGTCACGGGCATGGATGGACCGACCCGACGATCTCGACCGACTGGCCGCCGATTGGATCGCTCTGTGGGAGAGCGAGCTGTCGGCGCTCGGCCAGGATGCGGAGCTGGCCGAGGCCTGGGCCTCGTCGGTCGCGATGATGGCGGCCTTCTGGCGCGCGCAGGGCTCGTTCCTGTCGGCGCAGATGGCGTGGCGCGCGCATGACCCCGCCGCGCCGCGGCCCGCGCCCCTTGCCCCTGCACCTGATGCTCGGCGCGGCGCGGGGCATGGCGGCGATGACGATGCCGCTCCCGGGACCACTCCCTCTACCGGGGATGCCACCCTCCGCGCCCGGCTGGCCGAGCTGGAACAACGGCTGGCCGCGCTCGAAGGCGGGCCAGGCGGAGGCGGCACGGATCGCCCGGTCCCTCGCAAGCCTCGAGCCCGGCGCGGCAAGCCCTGAGGCCTTCCGGGCCGCCGTGCTGCGGCGGCTCTGGCGCGAGGATGCCGGACTTTTGCGCGGCCTCGCCGCCTATCGCCGCCATCCGCATCGTCGCGAGCTGGCCGACCCGCCGGTGATCTGGGCCGAGGGCTCCGCGCGCCTGCTCGACTATGGCGGCGGCGGACGGCCGGTGCTCTTCGTGCCCTCGCTGATCAACCGGCATTACGTGCTGGATCTGGACGAGGGCGCCTCGCTCATGCGCCACCTCGCCGGACGCGGGCTGCGGCCCCTGCTGCTGGACTGGGGCTGGCCCGGGCCGGTCGAACGGCGCTTCACCCTCACCGACCACATCGCCGGCCGGCTGGAGCGCGCGCTTCTCGCCGCGCCGTCCGGCCTGGTGCTGGCCGGCTACTGCATGGGCGGGCTGCTGGCGCTGGCCGCCGCGCTGCGCCGGCCCGATCGCGTCCACGCCCTGGCGCTGCTGGCCACGCCCTGGGACTTCTCGGCCGATCCGCAGTCGCGCGGATTGTCGCGCCTGCTGCCGGGGCTGGAGCCAATGATGGAGCCCGCCGGCGCGCTTGGCGTCGACGCGCTGCAAAGCCTCTTCGCCATGCTCGATCCCTTCAGCATTCCGGAGAAGTTCCGCGCCTTCGCCCGGCTCGACCCCGCGAGCGCCCGCGCGCGCCGCTTCGTCGCGCTGGAGGACTGGCTGAATGACGGCATCCCCCTCGCCGCCCCGGTGGCGCGCGAGACGCTCGGCGGCTGGTACGGCGCGAACACGCCGGCCCGTGGCGAATGGACGGTGGCCGGCCTGCCGGTGCTTCCCGGCGACTGGCGCAAGCCGGCCTTCATCGCCGTGCCGGCGCGCGACCGCATCGTGCCGCCGGGCTCTGCCCTGCCGCTGGCCGCGGCGATCCCCGGCGCGGTGACGCATATCGCGCCGTCCGGGCATATCGGGATGGTCGCCGGCCAGGGCGCCGAGGCCGCGCTGTGGCGGCCGCTCGGCGACTGGCTGACGGGTCTCTAGGCGGCGGCCGAGGCGCGGTCGCGCTGCACGCGATAGGGCGAGGGATTGTTGATGATCGCCCCCTCGGGACTCGCGTCGGAGAACTGGTAGACGGGCCCTTCCCAGTCATGGAAGTCGATCGGGCCGCTGTCGTCGTTGTAGTATTGCGTGTCGCGCGCCGCGATCACCCGCGCGCCCGAGGTCAGCGCGAGGTAGCCGCAGAAGCGCTTGCCGTCGCCCCAGGTACCGGCATTGGCGTGATAGGTCTCGGCCGGGGCGCAGGCGAAGAGCACGATCTCGTCCACCAGCCCCTTCCAGGCGCTCGTCAGCCCATAATTGAACAGGTTCAGCCCCTCGGCGCCGAGCTGCAGGCCGAAGCCGCCATGGGCCGCGGGCAGGGACATCTGGCCGCGCAGGTCCCAGTTGTTCTCGTAGCCGTGACAGAGGATGTGCAGCCGGTTCAGCTTGCGAACCTGCCGCGCCCGGCGCGCGACCACCTCCGTGATGTGACGGATATGCGTGCGAATGTTCACCTGCATGACGAAGTTATAAAAGGCCGGCGTCTCGCCGCTGAGCCGGCGGTCGTGGATGACCATCGAAGCCATGACCGAAACTCCTCCTGATGCATGGAAATCCTATTCCCAGGAAATATTCATCGGCCAATCCTTTGCTGTCGCATCTGTCGCGCCGCTGTCCGGACCAGGGCCCGCTCTCGTCGACGCGCCCTCAAACTGGACGTCGCGAGCCCCCAGATGCAGAGTGGCCGCCAAACACGCCCTACATCACTGGGAGAGACCCATGACCGACATCGTCATCGCCTCGGCTGCCCGCACGCCCGTCGGCAGCTTCAACGGCGCCCTCGCCTCCCTCCCCGCGCATGAGCTCGGCCGCATCGCCATCGTGGCGGCGCTGAGCCGCGCGGGCGTCGATGCCGCCGATGTGGACGAGGTGATCCTCGGCCAGATCCTCGCCGCCGGCGCGGGCCAGAATCCGGCCCGCCAGGCCGCGGTGAACGCCGGCATCCCCGTGGGCGCGACCGCCTTCGGCATCAACCAGCTCTGCGGTTCCGGCCTGCGCGCCGTGGCCCTGGCCGCGCAGCAGATCGCGACCGGCGATGCGAAGATCGTCGTCGCCGGCGGGCAGGAGAGCATGAGCCAGGCGCCGCACGCGCAGAACCTGCGCAACGGCCAGAAGATGGGCAGCCTCGAATTCGTCGACACGATGCTCAAGGACGGGCTGTGGGACGCCTTCCACGGCTACCACATGGGCAACACGGCCGAGAACGTCGCGCAGAAATACCAGCTCACGCGCGGCGAGCAGGACGAGTTCGCGGCCAATTCCCAGCGCAAGGCGGGCGAGGCCATGAAGGCCGGCCGCTTCAAGGACGAGATCGTCCCCGTCACGGTGAAGGGCCGCAAGGGCGACACCATCGTCTCCGACGACGAATACCCCAAGCCGGAGACCACGGCCGAAATCCTGGGCAAGCTGCGTCCCGCCTTCTCGAAGGACGGCACGGTCACCGCCGGCAATGCCTCGGGCATCAATGACGGCGCGGCCGCGCTGGTGGTGATGTCGGCCGAGGAGGCCAAGCGCCGCGGCATCAAGCCGCTCGCGACCATCAAGAGCTGGGCGACGGCGGGCGTGGATCCCTCGATCATGGGCACGGGCCCGATCCCGGCGAGCCGCAAGGCGCTGGAGAAGGCCGGCTGGACCGTCGGCGACCTCGACCTGATCGAGGCGAACGAGGCCTTCGCCGCGCAGGCCTGCGCGGTGAACAAGGATCTCGGCTGGGACACGTCGAAGGTGAACGTGAATGGCGGCGCCATCGCGCTCGGCCATCCGATCGGCGCCAGCGGCGCGCGCGTGCTGACCACGCTGCTCTACGAGATGCAGCGCCGGGACGCGAAGAAGGGCCTCGCCACGCTGTGCATCGGCGGCGGCATGGGCGTGGCCATGTGCCTGGAGCGCGCATAGCGGCCTCGGCGTCGCGGGTCGCCGCCGGTCACGGCCGGGCGGCGACCTCGCGCGCTATCCCTTGAACAGCGACAGCAGCATCTGCGGCGCCTGGTTGGCGATGCCCAGTGCCTGGCTGCCGAGCTGCTGGCGGATCTGCAGCGACTGAAGACGCGCCGATTCCTTCGCCAGATCCGCATCGATCAGCGCGCCCATGCCCGCTTCCTGCGCGTCCATCTTCGCCTTGTTGAAGGTGATCTGGCTGTCCACGTATTTGCTGTAGCTGCCGAGGTTGTTCATCGCGGTCAGCGCATTGTTGATCGCGACGTTCACCGCCCCGCCCGTGGTGAGCGCCGCGCCGAAGCTGCTGATCGCCGCGGCCAGCGTCCCGCCCTGGGCCACGCCCGACGTCGTCATGCCCAGATGGGTCAGCGCCGTGAATCCGGCCTGGCCGTTGATCCCCTGCGTCGCCACCCGCGCGAAGGAATAGGTCGCGCCCTCGCCGTTGCGGACGGTCTTCACCTGGCCGAGCGTGGTGCCGGTATCGCCCGCCGTCGCGGTTGTGTTGAGCATCGACTGGCCGTTATAGGTCGTGTCCGTCACGAAGTTCGCCATCTGGCTGAACTTCTCCTTCAGCGCGGCGATGTACTGGCTGCGCTGGCTCGCGGTGATGTTCGCGTCCGACAGCGCCACGATCGTGGCCTTCACGTCCTTCAGCACGGTAGAGATGTTCTCCAGCCCCGTGCGTGTGGTGTCGAGCAGGCCCTTGATGCCGCCCAGCTGCTGGTTCGCCGAGGTGGTGGAAGCAAGATCGCCCCGGATGCGCTCGGCCACCGCATAGGCCGCGCCGTCATCGCGCGCATCGGCCACGCGATAGCCGGTGGAGATGCGCTTCTGCGTCGCCTCCATCTCGGCGCCCGTCCGGTTGAGCGATTGCAATGCGACCATCGCGCCCAGATTGGTGTTCACGGAATTCATCGACATGGGTGTTTTTCCTCGTCTGTCGGCGCCCAGGGGCCGGCGCGGGTGGGTGGGTCAGCTCTGCGGGGACGAGCGCGCGGGAGCGGCGGCCGCGAAACGGCGCCTTTGCGGTCCGCCGGGCCAGACGCCCTTCGCGGCCAATGAGGAGTCCTGCATCCTGCGGGTCCGATCCTGTCGTCCCGTAAAAATGAACCCGCGCCGGTTAACGCCCGGCTAACGCCGCCCGAGATCGTGAATCTTTCTCCGACATGCCGCGCGGGCGCAGGCGAAAAAAAACCGGCGAGGGCCTTCGCCCCCGCCGGCTTCGAAGCTGCGATCGCGCGTCGCTCAGCCGCCGCGGAAGGCCGTCTCGATCTGGCGGATCGCCTCCTGGCGATCGCGGTTGCGCAGCGCCTGGCGGGCGCCGGCGATCGATTCCACGCGCGGTCCCGAAGCGGGCTCGCCCGCGCGCGACGGCTCCGTGCTGCGGCTCAGCAGGCGCGTCTCGGCGCGTTCCAGGAACTCATTGGCCTGACCCATCTGGCCGCGGCCGATGGCGGCCTTGGCCTGCATCAGCCAGTCGCGCACGTTGCGCGCATCGATGTCGTCGGCGACCGCGCCGTCGCGGTTCTGGAGCGGGACGGAGGGCGGGCCGGCATTGCGGCGCTCGCGCTCCATCTCGGTCAGGGCGTCGCTGCGGCCGGGATTGGAATAGTGCTGTGCCTGCGCCAGAGCGGGGGTGGCGAGCAGGATGGCGCCCACGGCGGCGGGGAGCCAGGTTCTGTTACGCATGTTCGGGGCCTCCTCATATCGGTCGGTGTCCAGGCGCGTTGCCGCGCGGAGCCGCAAGCCGGTCGAAGCCGGGCGTGGAACGCCGCAGTGGCGAGCCCTCGACCCGTTGCCAGCGGATGCGTTCTGAACGCCGGGAGACTTGGAGAGTTGCCGGGACTAGCCCAGCAGCAGCACCGCCAGCATCACCACGCCGATCGCGATGCGATACCAACCGAAGGGCGTGAAGCCGATCCGCCCGATCACCGCCAGCACCGCCTTCACCGTCACCAGCGCCACGACGAAGGCCGTCACGAAGCCCACCGCGATCATCGACATCCCGTCCATCGAGAGCTCGTTGCGCGCTTTCAGCAGCGAATAGGCGGTGGCCGCCAGCATGGTCGGGATGGCGAGGATGAAGCTGAACTCGGCGGCCGTCTTGCGGTCCACGCCGCAGAGCAGCGCGGTGATGATCGTCGCGCCCGAGCGCGAGGTGCCGGGGATCATCGCCAGCGCCTGGCCGAAGCCCACCAGCAGGGCGGCGAGCGGCCCGATCTCGGGCACGGAGTGGATGGTGGGCGTGGGCATGGCGCGTTCGATCGCGATGATGGCGACGCCGCCCAGGATCAGCGCCACGCAGACCACGTAGGGGTTGAACAGCAGCGAGGTGATCGTGCTGTGCAGCGTCGCGCCCAGCACCATCGCCGGCAGGAAGGCGAGGATGATGTTGACGGCGAAGTAGCGCTGCGGCGAGCGCGGGCGCCACATGCGTAGCACCACGTCCAGCAGCTTGCGCCAGAAGACGACGATGACGGCGAGGATGGCGCCCAGCTGGATGGAGATCTCGAAGACCTTGCCCGGCGGCCCCTCGAAGCCAATCAGCTGGCCCAGCAGGATCAGGTGCCCGGTGGAGGAGACGGGCAGGAATTCCGTGAGGCCCTCGAGAAGGCCCATCAGAAAAGCATCGAACATCCGTTATCCCTCCAGAAGCACGAGATCGTCACGATGGATCAGCTCGTCGCGCCCGCGCCAGCCGAGCAGCGCCTCGATCTCCGCGCTGCGATGGCCGGCGATGCGCGAGGCATCCGCCGCGTCATAGGCGGAAAGCCCGCGCGCCAGCTCGCGCCCGGCCTCGTCCTGCACGCTCACGGGATCGCCGCGGGTGAAGTCGCCGGAGACCGCGCGCACGCCGGCCGGCAGCAGCGAGCCGCCGCGCAGCAGCGCCCGCGCCGCCCCGGCATCGACCACCAGCGCGCCATGCGGCTGGAGCGAACCGCCGATCCAGCGCTTGCGCGCCGTGCGGCCCTCGGGCGAGGCCAGGAACCAGGTGCAGCGCTCGCCGGCCTCCAGCCGCGCCAGGGGATGCGGCGCGTGGCCGAGCGCGATGGCCATGGCGCAGCCCGCGCCGGTGGCAATGCGCGCCGCGATGAGCTTGGTGCGCATGCCGCCCGAGGAATAGCCGGGGGGCGGATCGCCGCCCATGGCCATGATCTCGTCGGTGAGGCGATCCACCTCGGGCAGATGCGTCGCGGCCGGGTCCTTGCGCGGATCGGCCGTGTAGAGGCCATCGATGTCGGAGAGCAGGATCAGCGCGTCCGCCGAGATCATCTCCGCCACGCGGGCGGCCAGGCGGTCATTGTCGCCGAAGCGGATCTCGGCCGTCGCGACCGTGTCGTTCTCGTTGATGACCGGCACGCAGCCCAACTCGGCGAGGGTGGCCAGGGTGGCGCGGGCATTCAGGTAGCGCCGGCGGTCCTCGCTGTCCTCCAGCGTCAGCAGCAGCTGGGCGGCGCGCAGCCCATGGGCCGAGAGCGCGCGGTCCCAGGCGCCGGCCAGGCGGATCTGCCCGACGGCGGCGGCCGCCTGCTTCTCCTCCAGCTTCAGCACCTTGCGGTTCAGCCCCAGCGTGCCGCGCGCCAGCGCCACCGCGCCCGACGAGACCACGACGACCTCGACGCCCCGCGCCCGGAGCGCGGCGATGTCGGCGGCCACGGAATCCAGCCAGGCGTTGCGCGGCTCCGCCTTCTCCACCAGGAGGGCGGAACCGATCTTGACGACGATGCGTCGGGCATTCGCGAGGGGGATCATGACCTCGCGTCTCTGCGGGTTTTGCCGGCTGGGGGCAAGACTCCCCTCGTTACATGGCATTTGTGTTTGTAAGCTGACCCCATGCGCGTCCTGCCGATCCTGGTTCTGCTGCTGTCCCTCGCCGCCTGCGGCCGGGGCTCGCCCTGGGCGGAAGTCACGCGGCTGCTCGACCTCGACGGCGAGCGCGAGCCCGACCGCCTCGCCATCGCCGAGGCCGAGAGCGAGGAGGAGGGCGAGACGCCGCAGCTCCGCTTCGCGCTGGGCCGCCGCGCCGCCAATGCCACGCTGATCCAGCAGCAGGGCGAGCGGCGGATGTGGCGCGCCCCGGGCGGGGTGGTGGTGGCGACCGATGGCCCGCGCGTGGTGGCGACGGCGGGGCTGCCGCAGATCGTGATGGCCACGCGCCTCGACGGCCCCGACCCGCTCGACGATCCCCGCGCTTTGGTGGACCGCAGCGCCGAGGTGCGGCGGCTGGTGGATATCTCAGGCGCCTCGCGCGATCCGGAGACCATGCGCTTCGGCGTCGCCTTCGACTGCCGCCTGCGCGGCGCCCGCACCGAGGAGGGGATGATCCTGATCGAGGAGCGGTGCCGGGTGCCGGGCTTCTCGCCCGTGACGAATCGCTTCTGGGCCAGCGCGGAAACCGGCACGGTGGGCTTCGCGGAGCAATGGGTGGGCCCAGGGATGGGCCCGCTCAGTCTGGATTTCGAGCCGGGATCCTGAATGAGATCGCCGCGGCGCCCATTTCAATATTCCTTCAACACTTTCAAAAACCCCGATAGGATGATGCATTCCGATCGGGGTCATGATTTCGTGATCAAAGATAAGCTATCGCGGATAATGAATTTGTTTTCGTTCCGAACGATCAGATCGGAAACTGACAAAGCTCGCATCAATATTAAAAATATTGAGATGTTATCAGAAACATCAAATCCGACTGTCCAGGATCAAGTTGACTTCAGAGAAGTGACCAATTTAATGGATTTTCGTAAAATTTCGAGCAAATATCCGAATTTCCTGTAGCGCAGAACGACAGGCGGAACCGGCTTATCCGGCCCACTCGGGGAATCCGGTGAAGTAGTAGCCGCGGTTGCGAGAGGACAGGATCACGTCCCCTCCACCCGCGTCGCGGATCTTCATCCGGATCTGGTAGATGAGATTGTCGAGCGCACGGTCTTCGGCGCGATAGTCGCGATTCAGGACCTGTTGGCTCAGCGCCTCCCGGGTGACGGGGTCGCCCGGCGATTGGGTCAGGCAGACCAGCATGTCGAATTCCGCGCCGGTCAAAGCCACGGCGGTGCCATCGGGGCGATAGAGCCGCCGCTCCCGCGGTGCGATCCGCCAGCGGTGAAGGTCGGAGCGCTGCCCCAGCGCGGAGCTTCGCCGCAGATGGGCCCGCACCCGGGCCAGCATCTCGCGGGTGGAGACCGGCTTGGAGAGGTAGTCATCCGCGCCGAGCTCCAGCGCCACGATTCGGTCCGCCTCGTTCAACTGGCCGCTCAGCATGACGACGGGCGCATTCGTGAGGGCGCGGAGCTCGTGCAACCGCGCCACGGAATCCACCCGGCCCAGCCGCTGGTCGAGCAGGATGAGGCGCGGCCTGAGCCGCTCTACCGCCCGCATGCCGGCCTCCCAGTCCAGGGCGATCCCTGTCGGGATATCATATTGCGTCAGCGCGTCGGCGAGTTCCGTCGCGAAGGCTTCATCATCCTCAATGACCAGAACCGAAATATTCGACGCCGCACCCTTATCCATCATTGCCTATCCATCCTCCCAAATTTTGGAAATCGGCACGGAGAGGGCACGCACCGAATCATGAAAACAGTATCTAAAAAATCCTATACCACTCAATGGTCAGGAAAATTAGATCCCCATGAAACAGGTGAATTACGATCTAGCCTAGACTGAATTTTCACTGCATAGGTGAAATTATTCTTATTGCGCACGCATAGAAACAGACATCGCCGGGCGGCTCGGTCCGGACAGTCGGCGGATATCGGCGCCGCCTGACGTCTCCGAAACTTCCCCGCATTCGGAATTGCACCACTCAACGCCCCGCGGCCTCGCGCGTTGCCGGCCGCCCATGTGGGCCTGAACCCTGCCGGAGGCTTCCGAGTCCGCGGAAAGACGCTCGCATGGCCGCAGGATCTCCTGTAATCCTGGCTCCGTCGCGCTTCGGGGGAAGCGCGTTGGGGGCTCATTTCCGTGGCGAAAGCGTGCTTCCCGTTCCGGCGGGGCGTGCTTCTTTGCATCCTGATCTCGACGCTCGCGGGCTGCGGCGGCGCGCCCCGGCGCGCGCCCACCATCGCCGGCGTCCCCAATCCCGGCGCCAGCCTCGACCTTTCCTGCGTGCCCTATGCCCGCGCGCGCTCCGGCATCGAGCTGCGCGGCGACGCCTGGCAATGGTGGAGCGCCGCCGAGGGCCGCTATATCCGGGGCGTAAGGCCCGCGCCCGGCAGCGTGATCGTCCTCGCCCGCACCTCGCGCCTGCCTTCCGGCCATGTCGCCGTCGTGTCGCGCCTGGTCTCGCCGCGCGAGATCCGCGTGGACCATGCCAATTGGGCCAGCGGCTCGGGACGCGGCCGGGTCGCGCGCGACCAGCCCGTGCTCGATGTCTCGCCCCGCAACGACTGGACCCAGGTGCGCATCTGGTTCCCCGCGGCCGGCGACTACGGCAACACCGTCTTCGCCGCGCATGGCTTCATCACGCCCCGCCTCGATATCGCCGGACGCTAGAAAAACGCGGCGACCCTTCTCAAACCGCCCCCTTGAGTCCTAAGTCCGTCCAACGACGGAGGATCGTCATGTCTGCCACCCGCCGCGCCCTCCTGGCGCTCCCTGCCCTTGCGACCGCCCCTCTCCCGGCCATGGCCCAGCCGGCCTGGCCCGACCGCCCCGTGCGCGTGGTCGTGAGCTTTCCCGGCGGCTCCACGCCCGACATCGCGGCGCGGGCGGTCTCGCAGCATTTCAGCCAGGTCTTCGGCCAGCCCTTCGTCATCGACAACCGCGCCGGCGGCGGCGGCACCATCGGCGCCGACGCGACCGCCAAGGCCACGGACGGCCATACCCTCGGGGTGACGATCGGCGGCCCCGGCTCCATCGCGAAGATCCTGAACCCGCAGCTGGCCTATGATCCGGTGACGGACCTCATCCCCATCTCGCTGCTGGCACGCATGCCGCTGGTGCTGGCGGTGAATCCCGAGGTTCCGGTGAACAGCCTGGCCGAGCTCATCGCCCATGCGAAAGCCAATCCGGGCAAGCTGAACTACGGCTCGGTCGGCGCGGGCAGCACCGGGCATCTGATGGTGGCCGAGATGGCGGCGCGACATGGACTGGGAGATGACGCACATCCCCTTCCGCTCGGTGCCGCAATCTGTGACGGAGATCGTGGCCGGGCGCATCCAGCTCATGGCCGCGGCCGCCGGCTCGGTGCTGGGCCAGGTGCGCGCCGGCCAGGTGCGGGCGCTCGGCATCTCGGGCGATGCGCGCATGGCCCAGATGCCCGAGGCGCCGCTGCTGAAGGACCAGGGCGAGCCGACGGCGGGCGTCTATGCCTGGATCGGCCTTTTCGCGCCCCCCGGCACCCCGCCCGAGCGCGTGGCCCGGCTCGGGATGGAAGCCGGCCGCGCGCTGTCGAAGCCCGAGACGGGCCGCGCGCTCGAAGCGGCCGGCTTCGAGCCGCTGGGCACGCCCCCCCGCCGTGCTGACCGCCCCTGATCCGCGACGAGGTCGCGCATTGGGGGCCGATCGTGCAGCGGCTCGGGATCCGCCCGGAGAGCTAAAAGGCGGCGCCGTCGGTTGCCGCCTGGCGGATCGCGTCAGTTCACCGCGCGGTCGATCGCACGGCCCGCCCGCTCCACCGGCCCGCGCGGCGGGTCCACCGCGTCGCGGACGCTCTGGCCAGCGCGGTCGAGCTGACGGCCCGCCTGCTCGGCGGGGCCCGCCGGGCGTTCGTCGCAGGCAGCGAGGCCAAGGCCCAGCGCCAGCATCGGGATCATGACGAGAGTGCGGTTCATTCAAGGCTTCCGTGGATGTGAGGGATAGCTCGTTCAACTCGGCTTGCCGGGACGGGTTGCACCGCAACAGCAATGAATTCTTTGCGAATCAGACTCGAAACTCCCACCCTTTCGAAACGTTCGGTTGCTCAGTGTTTCACACAAGGCAGACCCGCCACGGACCGGTCTTCCTCGCGCCCGAATTGGACGTCTTGCTGCGGCCACGAACTTCAAAAGGAGAAAATATAATGGAACGCCGTCGACTGATGTTCCTGGGGCCTCGCGAGCGCGCTCACCGCCACGCTGGGCCTCGCCGCCGCCACGACCGCCCAGGCCGCCGTGCTCGGCGACACGTCCGGGCTGCGTGGGGGCGCCGCCCTGCCCGCCGTCGGCCCCGAGCCGCTGGTGGCGAATGGCGAGGATCTGGACGCCGGCAACGTGCAGCTCGCCCAGGGCCGGCACCACCGCAACTCGCGCCGCTGCTACAACCGGACCCGCAACGTCCGCTATCGCGACCGGCACGGCCGCATCCGCCACCGCCAGGTGACCGAGCGCGTCTGCCGCTGACTTCCGTGGAGGGATCGCCGCCCCGGCATTGCGATCCCTCCATGCCCTCCCCCACATGCGATGTGTGGCCTCCGCCTTCAGCGGCGATGGCCTGGGAAGATCCGGCGAAACGCAGGGATCGTTCCGATAGGAGCGCGAAGGGCGGGGCGGCTTGGGTTTGCCGCCGACATGCTCTAGGCTCCCACTCTTCTTAAGCACCACGGGATCGAGGCGCGACAATGGGTTCCTTCAGCATCTGGCATTGGTTGATCGTGTTTGGCGGTCGTCCTGCTGCTCTTCGGAAGCGGCAAGATCAGCGGCCTCATGGGTGACGTCGCAAAGGGCATCAAGTCCTTCAAGGCGAACATCAAGGATGACGAGAAGGAGGGTGATGCCTCCATGACCGCCGAGAGCGCGCCGCCCGCCGGCACCATCGCCGGCCCGGCCGCCACCACGGCGCATCCGACCGCCGCCTCCACGACCAGCGGCCGCCCCGCGGCCTGAGCAACAGCCGCCGGTTCACCGCCGGCGGCGGCTTCCATGGCTCCCATCCCCCAGACCGCGACGGACGCGATCCGCGCCGCCGGCCGGCGGATGGACCAGCTTGGCTGGGTGCCGGCCACCGCCGGCAACATCTCGATCCGCTTGCCCGATGGGCGGGTGGCCATCACGCGGTCCGGTTTTCACAAAGGTTTCATCCCCGAGGACGGGGTGATGGCCGTGGACCTGGACGGCCGCGCGGAGGACAGCAACCTCCGCCCCTCCGCCGAAACCGGGCTGCATTGCGGCATCTATCGCCGCTTTCCCAAGGCGGGCGCGGCTCTGCACGGCCATTCCGTGCCGGCGACGGTGCTGTCGCGCCTGGCGGGGGCCTCGATCCCCCTCGCCGGATATGAATTGTTGAAGGCATTCCCCGGCCTGCCGACGCATGAGACGGCGATCCGGCTTCCCGTCCTCGACAACGATCAGGATATCGGCCGCCTCCAGGCGCGCGTGACGCAGGCCTGGGATGCCGATCCCGCCGCGCCTCCGGGCTACCTCATCCGCGGCCACGGCGTGTATGTCTGGGCGGACGACATGCCGGGCGCGCTGCTGCGCCTGGAAGCCTTGGAATTCATGCTCGCCTGCGAGCTGGAGACACGGAGACTGCGCCCATGAGCCGCCTGACCATCTGGGATGCCGCCACGAAGGCCGAGATCCTCGTCACCGAGGACCCCGCCAAGATCGCCGAGGCCCTGGGCCCGATCGGCGTGCGCTTCGAGCGCTGGCCCGTGGCCCCGCTGCCCGAGGGCGCCGAGGCCGATGCGGTGCTCGCGGCCTATAAGCCGCATCTCGACGACCTCCTGAAGGAGACCAAGGCCGGCACCGCCGACGTCATCCGCCTGACGGCCGACAACCCCCAGCGCGACGCTATCCGCCAGAAGTTCCTCTCCGAGCACATCCACACCGAGGACGAGGTCCGCTTCTTCCACGAGGGTGCGGGCAATTTCGTCATGCATGTCGACGGCAAGGTCTTCGACGCGCATTGCACGCGCGGCGACCTGATCTCGGTGCCGGCCAACACGAAGCATTGGTTCGACGCCGGCGAGATCCCGCACGTCACGGCGCTGCGCATCTTCACCGACACCACGGGCTGGACGCCGCATTACACCGGCACCGATCTCGCGACGCAGTTCCCGGTTGTCGTCGGTTAGCGTGGCGGCGTTCACGCACGTCCTCACAGATATCGAGGGCACCACCACCGCCATCGCCTTCGTCCACCGCAGCCTCTTCCCCTATGCCGCCTCCGCGCTGGAGCCTTTTCTCGCGCGGCATTCCGGCGAGCCGGAGGTGGCGGCGGTGCTGGCCGAAGTGCCGGGCAAGGACAAGCCCGCGCAGATCCGCGCCTGGATGGCCGCCGACGCCAAGGTCACGCCCTTAAAGGCCCTGCAGGGCCTCATCTGGCGCGAGGGCTACAAGGCGGGCGATCTGCAAGGCCATCTCTGGCCCGACGTCGCGCCCGCGCTGCGCGACTGGCACGCACGGGGGCTGCACCTGGCCATCTACTCCTCGGGAAGCGAGGAGGCGCAGCGCCTGCTCGTCCGCCATTCCGAGGCGGGCGACCTGGAGCCGCTCTTCGAGGGCTTCTTCGACACCCGCATGGGCATGAAGCGCGAGGCCGCGAGCTACACGAACATCGCCCGTGCCTGGGGCGCCGAGCCCGCGGCCATCCTCTTCCTCTCCGACATCGCGGAGGAGCTGGATGCGGCCCGTCAGGCCGGCCTGGCCACCTGCCAGCTCGTTCGCTGCCGAGGACGGCACCAAGCCCTCCGGCCGCCATCCGCAGGCCGCCGATTTTGGGGATGTGACATCGCTGCTGTCGGCGTGACAGGGCCTTGCTGCGCCGTTAGAACCAATCCCACCGCCACCGCGGAGAGCCGGACATGCTGACGACCTATACCGTCGAGAACGGCCATCTCGCGATGCGCGAGGGCGTGCGCGACCCCCGAGGGCCTGCGCCACGCCGTCTGGATCGACCTGATGCAGCCCTCCCGCGAGGAGGAGCGCGCGGTCCAGGACGCGCTGCACATCGAGATCCCGACCCGCGAGGAGATGCAGGAGATCGAGAGCTCCTCGCGCCTCTATCGCGAGGAGGAGACGCTCGTCCTCACCGCCAACTTCCTCTACGGCGTCGAGACGGGGGAGTTCAGCTCCACCCCCATCTCCTTCGTGCTCTCCGGCAATTCGCTGGTCACGGTGCGCTACGCGACGCCCAAGGCCTTCCCGGTCTTCGCCGCGCGCTGCGCCAAGTCGCCGGCGCTGCTGATGAGCGGCGATGCGGTGATGCTGCACCTGTTCGAACAGATCGTGGACCGCCTCGCCGACATCCTCGAGCGCATCGGCGCCGACATGGACCGCGCGAGCCAGGGCGCCTTCCGCCGCGGCAAGCCCGGCGAGGTCACGCTGGGCCAGAACGACCTGAAGGAAGTGCTGCTGACCCTCGGCCAGGTCGGCGAGGTGACGACGCGCGCTTCGGAGACGCTGCTCGGCCTCAACCGCATCCTGACCTTCGTCGGCGCGGAGAAGGGCATGGCGATCCGCAAGGAGAACCAGGGCGCGATCAAGACGCTGGTGCGCGACGTGCGCTCGCTGGTCGAGCACGCGAACTTCCTCAACAACAAGGCGACCTTCCTGCTGGACGCCGTGCTCGGCATCATCAATGTCGAGCAGACGAACATCATCAAGACCTTCACCGTGGTGAGCGTGGCGCTGATGCCGCCCACGCTGATCGCCAGCATCTACGGCATGAACTTCCAGCACATGCCCGAGCTGGAATCGGTCATCGGCTATCCGGTCGCGCTGCTGCTGATGGTGGCGACCGCGGTCGTGCCGGTCTGGTGGTTCAAGCGCAAGGGTTGGCTGTAGCGCGCGCTTTCGGCGCAGAACCCGCCTTGACCGGCGAAACATCCCCCGGCTTCATCGGGCTCTCAGCAGGAGAACCCCATGGCCGCCACCCATCACGTCGCCGCGACGCCCGACACCATCCACTGGGGCACCTTCGACGCCAGCTTCAAGCCCGTGATCGAGGTGCAGAGCGGCGACCTGGTGGTGATGCAATGCATCTCCGGCCCGCCTGACGTTCTCGCCGAGGCGCGGGAGCTCGGCCTCAACATCCGCCCCGAGCTGGCCGCCTATCACGCCAGCAAGCCGCCACGCCTGGGCCCGCACATGCTCACCGGGCCGGTCGCCGTGAAGGGCGCCATGCCGGGCGACACGCTGCGCGTGGACATCGAGAAGATCGATCTGGGCGCGGAGTGGGGCTATTGCGGCTTCCGCCCGCTGGGCGGCACGCTGCCCGAGGACTTCCCCTACCGGCGCATGCTGCACATCCCCGTGGACGCCGAGAAGCGCACCGGGCACGTGCCGATCGGCCCGGGCATCACCTTGCCGCTCTCGCCCTTCTTCGGCGTGATGGGCGTGGCGCCGCCGGCGGAATGGGGCGGCATCTCCACCAAGGAGCCGCGCGCGCATGGCGGCAATCTCGACAACAAGGAGATCGGCGAGGGCGCGACGCTCTTCCTGCCGGTTCATGTGCCGGGCGGCAACTTCTCTGCCGGCGACGGGCATGGCGTGCAGGGCGATGGCGAGGTCTGCATCAACGCGCTGGAGATGTGCCTCACCGGCCATTTCCGCTTCACCCTGCTGAAGGGCGAGAAGCTCGCCTATCCGCGCGCCGAGACGTCGACGCACTACATCACCATGGGCATGCACGAGGATCTCGACGAGGCGATGAAGAAGTCGCTGCGCGAGATGATCGGCTTCATCACCAGCCGGACGAATCTCAGCGCGGCGGACGCCTACCAGCTCTGCTCGCTGGCCGTGGACTTCCACGTGACGCAGACCGTGAACGGCGAGAAGGGCGTGCACGGGCTGCTGAAGAAGGGCTTGCTGTTCTAAGCCCCTCGGGCGCCGGCCGCGATCAGCGGCCGGCGCCCTTTCAGGACCTCAGCGCAGCGGCAGGGCGTACATCAGCCCGCCATTGGTCCAGAGGTTGTTCTGCGCGCGCGGCAGGCCAACCGGCGTGCGCTCACCCATGGTGCGCTCGTAGAGCTCGCCGTAATTGCCGATGGCGCGCACCGCGTTATAGACCCAGGCTGGATCGAGCTTGAGCGACTGGCCGAGCTCGGGCAGCACGCCCAGCAGGCGGCGGACGCTCGCATTGGTGCTGGTGCGGCGCAGCTCCTCGGCGTTCTGCGAGGTCACGCCCAGCTCTTCCGCCTCGATGAGCGCGTAGGTGTACCAGCGCACGAGGTCGAACCACTCGTCGTCGCCACGGCGGATATAAGCCGCATAGGGCTCCTTGCTGAAGCGCTCCGGCAGCACGACCCAATCGGCGGGCGTCTGCATGGTGGAGCGCGTGGCGGCGAGCTGCGAGGCGTCCGTGCCGAAGGCGTCGCAACGGCCGGCCTGCAGCGCGGCGGCCGCCTGGTCCGTGCGCTCGAAGACGACGGGCGTGAAGGGCACGTTCACGCTGCGGAAGTAGTCCGCCGTGACCTGCTCGTTGGTCGTGCCCTGGATCAGGCAGATCGTGGCGCCCGCCAGGTCGCGCACGCGCTGCACGTTGAGGCTCTTGCGCACCATGAAGCCATGGCCGTCATAGAAGTAGGTGACGGTGTGGCGCAGGCCGAGCGTGGTGTCGCGCAGCATGGTCTGCGTGCTGCCACGGATGAGCACGTCGATCTCACCCGAGCCGAGCGCGGTGAAGCGCGTGGAGGCCGTCAGCGGGATGAAGCGCACCTTGGTGGCGTCGTTGAAGATCGCCGCCGCCAGGCCACGGCAGAGATCGGCCTCGAGGCCCTGATAGACGCCGCGGCTGTCGGGCAGCGACATGCCGGCATTGCCGGTGTGCACGCCGCAGGCGAGCGTGCCGCGCTGGCGCACCTGATCGAGCGTGGGGCCGGCCTGCGCGGCAGTGCCGACCACGCTGAAGAGCGCCGCGGCCAAGGTGGCGCGGAGGGTGATTTTCCATTTCATGGCAGACGTCCTGGTCCCTGTGATAGCGGTCCGGATGGTCCGCGCCGGCACCGGCGAAGTCAATCGTCGGACGTGCTGCAACGCAAAGGGCAAGGGCATGGAAAACCCCTCGGCAGATGCGCCGAGGGGTGATCCACGACCCGGAGGCTCAGCGCATCGGCAGCGCGTAGAGCAGGCCGCCGTCGGTCCAGAGCCGGTTCGGACCACGCGGCAGCGCGACGGGCGTGCGCTCGCCCATGGTGCGCTCGTAGAGCTCGCCGTAATTGCCGATGGCGCGGATCGCGTTATAGGCCCAGGCCGCATCCAGCTTCAGCGACTGGCCCAGTTCCGGCGTCGCGCCCAGCAGGCGGCGGACGTTCGCATTGGTGCTGGTGCGGCGCATCTCCTCGGCATTGGCCGAGGTCACGCCCAGCTCCTCGGCCTCGATGATCGCGGTGGTGTACCAGCGCACCACATCGAACCATTCGTCGTCGCCACGGCGGATATAGCCGGCATAGGGCTCCTTGCTGAAGCGCTCCGGAAGGATGGTCCAGTCGGACGGCGTCTGCATGGTGGAGCGCACGGCGGCGAGCTGGGAGGCGTCGGTACCGAAGCTGTCGCAACGGCCGGCCTGCAGCGCGGCGGCCGCCTGGTCGGTCCGCTCGAAGACCACCGGGCGGAACTGCACGTTCACGCTGCGGAAGTAGTCGGCCGTGACCTGCTCGTTCGTCGTGCCCTGGATCAGGCAGATCGTGGCGCCGGCCATGTCGCGCACGCGCTGCACGCCCAGGCTGTTGCGGACGATGAAGCCGTGGCCGTCGTAGAAGTAGGTGACGGTGTGGCGCAGGCCGAGCGTGGTGTCGCGCAGCATGGTCTGCGTGCTCGTCCGGAACAGCACGTCCACCTCGCCCGAGCCCAGCGCGGTGAAGCGCGTGGAGGAGGAGAGCGGGATGAAACGCACCTTCGAGACGTCGTTGAAGATGGCGGCGGCGAGGCCACGGCAGAGATCGACGTCCAGGCCCTGCCACACGCCACGGGCATCCGGCAGCGCGAAGCCGGCGACGCCGGTGTTGATGCCGCAGTTCAGCGCGCCGCGCGCGCGGATCTGATCCATGATCGGTCCGGCCTGGGCGGCGGTTCCGGCCAGGGCGACGAAGGCCGCGGCCAAGGCGGCGCGAACGGGCTTATGCCACTTCATGCTTAACAATCCCAATCCCTGTTTTCGTACCGGCGATGGTCAATTGCAGGACCGTCACAAGTCAACGAAAGCTTGATGCAGCCCCCAAATGAAAAGCCGCGCCCCTTGCGGGGCGCGGCGATTTTCTGCGCGCGGGACAAGCCGCGCGCCGCGATTTTGGGCAGACGCCCTTAACGGAAGGGCGGCGCGTAGAGCAGGCCGCCGCGCGTCCAGATCTCGTTCTGCGCGCGCGGCATGGCCAGCGGCGTGTTCGGCCCCAGGCTGCGGTTGTACAGCTCGCCGTAATTGCCGATGGCGCGGATCGCGTTATAGGCCCAGGCCGGATCCAGCCGCAGCGCCTGGCCGACCTCCGGCACGGCGCCCAGCAGGCGGCGGACATTGGCATCCTGCGAGGTGCGGCGCATCTCCTCGGCATTGGCCGCCGTCACGCCCTGCTCCTCCGCTTCGATGAGCGCATAGGTGAACCAGCGCAGGATCTCGAACCAGCTTTCGTCGCCACGGCGGACCACGGCCGTATAGGGCTCCTTGCTGAAGCGCTCGGGCAGGATCACCCAGTCGTTCGGATTGGGCAGGGAGGAGCGCATGGCGGCAAGGCCCGAGGCGTCGAAGCCGAAGGCGTCGCAACGCCCGGCCGAGAGCGCGGCCAGCACCTGCTCGTTCTGCTCCAGCAGGACGGGCGTGAATTGCAGGTTCTGGCTGCGGAAATACTCGGCGGTGATCTGCTCGTTGGTCGTGCCGGGATTGAGGCAGATGGTCGCGCCGGCGAGGCCGCGTGCGTTCTGCACATTGGCGTCGCGCCGCGCCATGAAGCCGTGGCCGTCATAGAAATAGGCCTCGACGAAACGCAGGCCGAGCGTGGTGTCGCGCATCACCGTCATGGTGCTGGTGAGGAAGAGCAGGTCCACCTCGCCGGCGCTGAGCGCGGTGAAGCGCGTCGCGAA
The DNA here is from genome assembly GCF_965227005.1 of Roseococcus sp. NCBI lineage: Bacteria > Pseudomonadati > Pseudomonadota > Alphaproteobacteria > Acetobacterales > Roseomonadaceae > Roseococcus > Roseococcus sp. The sequence continues at coordinate 99,499 of NZ_CBDDFJ010000018.1, read as the reverse complement.
GGAGAGCGGCACGAAGCGCACCTTGGTGGCGTCGGCGAAGATGGCGGCGGCCAGGCCTCGGCACAGGTCGGCCACCATGCCGCGATATTCGCCGCGGCTGTCGATGGTGGTGAAGCCCGGCGTATTGGCATTCACGCCGCAGACCAGCGTGCCGCGCGAGCGGATCGCGTTCATCGTCGGCGAGGCCGGGTTGGACTGCGCCATGGCCCCCATCGAGGCGGTACACAGCGCGAGCGCCACCAGTGGCGCGCGCAGCCAGGTTTTCAGCATGTCGGTTCGTCTCCCAGTTCCGGAATTTCCGTGCCGGAAGGCTGCGCCGGTGCCCAAGGTCGAATCAAGCACGGAATGACGCGGGGACTCGCCAGGGCGGCCGATCTGCTCCAGCAATAGGCAAAACGCATGGAGGAGAAGGTCATGAAGATCACCCGGGTCGAGCCGCTGCACGTCGGCCAGTTCATGTATGTGCAGATCGAGACGGACCAGGGCCTCGTCGGCGTCGGCGAAGCCGGCATCTGGGGGCATATCCAGGCGGCGGCGACGGCGATCAGCCGCTTCGGCGAGTATCTCGTCGGCAAGGAGGCCGGCGACATCGAGCATCACTGGAACGTCATGCATCGCTTCAGCTACTTCCAGGGCCTCGCGATCAACGCGGCGATCTCGGCCATCGACATCGCGCTATGGGACATCAAGGGCCAGGCGCTGGGCGTGCCGATCTACGACCTGCTCGGCGGCGCCGCGCGCAAGAAGGCGCGCATCTACGGGCACATCTACGAGAAGACGATCGAGCGCATGCTGGAGGAATGCCAGCGCAAGATGGAGGCCGGCTTCAACGCCTTCGGCCACCTCAATCCCTTCCTCGACGAGGGCAACGACCAGATCTACTTCAAGACGCATGTGAAGAAGATGCGCGACGCGATCGACAACACGCGCCGCATGCGCGAGGTCGTCGGCGATCGCGTGGACCTGCTCATCGAGGTGCATCGCCGGCTGACCGTGGCCGAGGCCATCGTCTTCTCGCGCGGCATCGAGGAATTCCACCCGATGTTCATCGAGGATCCCATCCGCCCCGAAGGCCCGGACGCGATGGCGCGCGTCGCGGAGAAGACGCATGTGCCCATCGCGACGGGCGAACGCTTCTCGACCATCTACGAATTCCAGGCGCTGATGGCGCGCGGCGGCGTGGAGTATGCACGGGTGGACCTCTGCCTCTGCGGCGGCATCACGGGCGGGAAGAAGGTCGCGGCGATCGCCGAGGCGCATCAGGTGATGGTGGTGCCGCACAACCCGCTCTCGCCGATCGGCCTGGCGGCGTGCCTTCAGCTCGCCGCGGCGATCCCGAATTTCGCGATCCAGGAATACGCGACGGGCTTCGAATCCGGCCAGTTCCAATCCACCATGAAGCATCTCGGCCACGACGTGGTGGATGAGGTGCCCGAGGCGAAGAACGGTTTCGTGGACATTCCCTCGCGCCCCGGCCTCGGCATGGCGCTGCTGCCGGACGCGCAGAAGATTCGCCCGCCCGTGGTGAAGCCGATCAGCATGCGGCCGCATTTCGACGGCTTCATCGTGGATCAGTGAGCGGCCTCGGACACCGCTTGCACGATCCGCCCATCCTCCATCGCCACGATCCGGTCGGCGATGTCCAGGATGCGCGGATCATGCGTCACCAGCAGGATCGGCACGCCGCGTCCCTTGGCGAGGTCGCGCAGCAGATGCACCACCTCCTGCCCGCTCACCCTGTCGAGCGCGGCGGTCGGCTCGTCCGCGAGGATCAGGCCCGGATCGCCCGCCAGAGCGCGCGCGACGGCCACGCGCTGCCGCTGCCCGCCCGAGAGCTGCGCCGGCGGCTTCTCCGCATGGCCGCCGAGGCCCACGGCGTCGAGCATCTCGCCCGCGCGCGTCATGCGCTGCGCCTCGGTCATCCCGCTGTCGAGCTCCATCGACATGGCGACATTCTGCCGCGCGGTGAGGAAGCCCAGCAGGTTGTGGTTCTGGAAGATGAAGCCGATGCGCCGGCGCAGCCGCACGCGCTCGCTTTCCGACGCGCCCGACAGCTCCTGCCCCAACACCCGCGCCGATCCCTCCTGCATGGAGCGCAGCGCGCCGATGAGGGTGAGCAGCGTCGTCTTGCCCGAGCCGGAGGGGCCGGTGAGCAGCACGATCTCGCCGGGCGCGATGGAGAGGTCCACCTCGCGCAGCACCGTGCGGCGCAGCTCGCCCGCGCCATAGGCGAAGGTGATGTCCTTCAGTTCGACGGGCATCTTCTGCATCAGAACATATCCGCCGGATTGGCGTCGCGCAGCTTGCGCACCGCCAGGATGCCCGCGATCGCGCACATGCCGAAGATCATGCCGAACACCGTCAGCGCGCGCTGCGGACTCATGTCGAGCGGCAGGAAGGTCGCCTTGCCCACCAGGTCGTAGAGGAACCAGGACAGCCCGAATCCGGGAATGAATCCGATGACGGCGAGGATCAGCGCCGAGCTCATCACCACCCGCGCGAGATAGCCGTTGGAATAGCCCATCGCCTTCAGCGTCGCGTATTCCGCGATGTGGCTCGCGATGTCGGAGAAGAGGATCTGGTAGACGATCACCATCCCGACCACGAGGCCCATCAGGCTGCCGAAGACGAAGATGAAGCCGATGGGCGTGCCGTTCTCCCAATAGGCGCGCTCATGCGCGACGAGCTGGGCATGCGTCATCACCATCACGTCGGCCGGCAGCAGCGCCTGCAGCCGGGCGCGCACGGCGATGGGGTCCGCGCCCTCGCGCAGCTTCAGCGCGACGAGGTCGGTGTTCGAGGCGGCCCGCTGCGTGATGCGCCGGAAGTTCGTCTCGCTCATCACCACATTGCCGTCGGCGCCGAAGCTCGGCCCGATCTCGACGATGCCGACGAGCTCCATCCGCCGCGTGCCGAGCTGCACGTCGAAATTCCCGCGCTCGGCGAAGAGCCGCCCGACCGGGCCGAACTCGGGCCGCGAGCGGCTGTCGAAGGCCACCGTATCCGGCCGCTGCAAGGCCTCCATGAGCCCCGCGCCCAGCCCCGGAAAACTCACCGCGCCCGCGCCCGCATCCAGGCCGATCAGCTGCACCGCGCGCCGCCGCCCCGTCTCGGGATTCCGCCAGGTGCTCTGCGAGAGATAGACCGGCACCGCGATCTCCACATCGGGATCGGCGAGTGTCTGATAGGCGCGCGCGCGCGGCATCGGCTCGGGCCGGAAGCTCGCATCCGTCATGGGATGCACGAGGAAGATATCCGCGCGCATGGCGCCGAGAAGATTCGTCGCGCTGTCGAAGAGCGCGCCGCGGAAGCCGAGCTGCATGAAGACCAGCACGCAGGCGAACATCACGCCGGCCATCGCCGCGAGCAGCCGCGATTTCTCGGCGCGAAGCTGCCGCCAGGCCAGGCGCAGCGGCAGGCGGATCAGCTCCACCAGCGAGGGCTTGGGCCTGACCGCGGGCGGCGCGGGCTCGCCATTGTGCTCGGGCGCCCAGGGCAGGAGCTTGGGGGCGGCGGCGAGCTCGTTCATCGCCCGGCCACCGGCACGTCGCCGACGCGGATCGCGACCTGCACCTGCATGTTCGTGCGCCGTCGCAGCAGCGCCACGCCCTCGTCGGAGAGCGTCAGCCGCACCTCCACCGTGCGGCTGTCCACCGCGGCGATGGGATCGGTGCCGGCCTGCGTCGTGCGCCGCACCTGCCAGCCGATCTCGCGCAGGGTCGCGCGGACGCGCCGGTTCTCGCCAGGGATCACCACCTCGGCCAGCGCGCCGGGGCGCAACCGCGACAGGTCGGTCTCGAAGACATCGGCCACCACGTCGAGCCGCGTGAGGTCGGCCATCTCCATCAGCCCGTCGCTGCCCACCTGATCGCCGGGGCGCGCATAGATGGTGAGGATGGTGCCATCCACGGGCGCCACGACGCGCGAGAGCCGGGCATCCGCCTCGGCCTTGGCCAGGGCGGCCTCGGCCGCGGCAAGGCGCGCCTCGGCCAGCTGCACGTCCTCCACCCGCGCGGTGGAGAGCGTGACGAGATCGGCCTCCGCCTGCTCGCGCTCGGCGGAAAGACGCGTGACCATGAAGCGGTTGCGCTCGGCCACGGCCTCGGAGCCCGCGCCCGAGGGCACCAGGCGGTTCGTGCGGCTGGCGTCGCGCCGGGCGATCTCCTCCTGCGCGACGAGGCCCGCGATGCGGGCGCGCTGCGCGTCGATCTCGCTGGCGCGCCCGGCCTCGCGCGTGCGTTGAAGCGCGCTGCGCTGCTCGGCCACGGTCGCGCGGTTCTGCGCGACGGTCGCGTCCTTCATCGTGGCATCGGCGAATTCGGCGAGCACCTGGCCGGCGCGCACCTCGTCGCCCTCCTGGACCAGCAGCCGCTCCAGCCGCGTCACGGCCATGCCGCCGGGCTGGTTCAGCTTGCGCACGCGCGAGGCGGGCTCGATGCGGCCCAGCGCCCCCACGCCCGGCGGCGGCGCGGGCACGGTAGCAACGGGGGCGGGCGGCGGCGCCTTGTCGTGCCACACGATCCATCCGCCGGCGCCCACCACGGCCAGCGCGGCGATGCCCAGGATCCAGCGCTTCATGCGACGTCTCCGATGAGGGTCTCGAGCGCGGCGCGCAGCGCCTTCAGTTCGTCGGCGGAGAGCTCGTACATCTCGAAGACGCGCGACATGAAGAGCCCGTCGCAGGCCGCCGAGACCGCCAGGGCATGGCCGGGCGGGAGCCCCTCCGCGTGCATGCCGCTGCGGACCCGGTCGAAGACGCGGCGGATGGGGTCGAGCAGCGCCCGATCCTGGTGGAAGGCGGCGAGGAAGATGCCGGCGGCGCGCTCATGCTGCTCGCAGACAGATTCGGGATGGTCGAAGGTCCAGGCCAGCATGGCGCGGGCGATGCGCCCCCTGCCCGGCGGCTGCAGCGCCAGCACGCCCTGGAAATCGGCCTCGATCGAATCGGAGAGCCGCGTCAGCAGCCCGATCAGCAGCGCCTGCTTGGAGGCGAAGTGATAGAGCAGCCCGCCCTTGGAAACCCCGGCCTGCCGCGCGGCGGCGTCCAGCGTCAGGCCGGCGACGCCCTTGGCCTGCACGATGTGCTCGGCGGCGTCGAGGATGCGGGTGCGGGCGTCGGCGACGACGGGAGGTACGGTGTCGGGCATGCCCCTCAACTATACCGTCCGGACGGTTTTTTCAAGATTTGCTGTACCGGCTGGACGGTTGGAGAGATTCCGTCTGACCACGGAAAAGGTGACACCCGCCCGGGCCGCGCCTAACTCTTCCCCATGCTTTATGATTTCGAACGGGATATCGCCTCTGTCGTTGCGATCCCCGCGGTTCCAACGCTTCTGGACGTGGTCTGTCGCACAACCGGGATGGGCTTTGCCGCTGTCGCGCGGGTCACGGAGGATCGGTGGATCGCCTGCGCCGTGCGCGACGACATCGCCTTCGGCCTGGGGGTCGGCGGCGAGCTGTCGGTCGGAACCACCATCTGCAGCGAGATTCGCGCCCTGCCCGAGGCCGTGGTCATCGACCATGTGGCCGAGGATCCGGACTACCGGGATCACCACACGCCCCGCCTCTACGGCTTCCAGAGCTATATCTCGATGCCGATCACCCTGGCCGACGGGACCTTCTTCGGCACGCTCTGCGCGATCGACCCGCGCCCGAACCGGCTGAAGACACCGGAGGTGATCGGGATGTTCAAGCTCTTCGCCGAGCTGATCGCCTTCCATCTCGATGCCCATCGCCGCGTGGCCGAGACCGCCGCCGCCCTGGCCGACGAGCGCGAAACGGCGCAGGAGCGCGAGGAGTTCATCGCCGTCCTCGGCCATGACCTGCGCAATCCGCTCGCCGCCATCGCCTCCGGCTCGCGGCTGCTGCTGAGTCGCGAACCGGATGCCGTCTCCGTCCAGATCATCGACATGATGCAATCCAGCATCACGCGAATGACCGGGCTGATCGATAATGTGCTGGACTTCGCCCGCGGCCGGCTTTCGGGCGGCATTTCCCTCGCGCCGCAGCCCGCCGAGCCGCTGGCGCCGCTGCTGAACCAGGTGGTCGCCGAATTGCGGACGGCCGAGCCGGAGCGCGAGATCAGCGCGACCATCGATCTTCCCGAGGGCCTGCGCTGCGACACGCGGCGCGTCGCGCAGCTCTTCTCGAACCTGCTCGGCAATGCGCTGAGCCACGGCGCCCAGGACGGCCCGGTCCGCGCCCTTGCGCGCATCGCCCAGGACCAGCTGGAAATCTCCGTGGCCAATGCGGGCCTTGAGATTCCCGCGGAGAAGCTGGAACGGCTGTTCCAGCCCTTCTCCCGCGGCGACACCAACGAGAAGGGCCTGGGCCTGGGCCTCTACATCGCCGCCGAGATCGCCCGCGCGCATGACGGCACGATCGAGGCGCGGTCGAGCGCCGAAGAGACCGTCTTCACCTTCCGCATGCCCGCCCAATTTCTTCCCTAGCAACTTTGCGCGGGATCGGAGTCTTTGTATGCTTCGGAAAATATTTCCATGAGGAGAGCCACATGATCCGTCGTACCGCCACCCTGATGATCCTGGGCCTGGCCCTGGCCACCACCGCGCCGGCCTTCGCCCAGAAGAACGCCCCCGGCGGGCCCGCCCCCGCGCCGGGCGGCAATCCGACGATCCGCCTGGAGAACAGCACCTCCAACATCGTGAACAACGTCTTCGCCTCGCTGACCTCGCAGAATAGCTGGGGCCAGGACCGCCTGGGCGCGAACGAGGTGATCCAGGCCGGCGGCAATCGCGAGTTCCAGCTTCCCCCCGGCGACTGCATGTATGACGTGCGCGTGGTCTATCAGGGCGGCGTGGCCGAGGAGCGGCGGCGGGTGAATGCCTGCACGGACGGCAATGTCGTGCTGCCGATGGCGGCGCAGCGCCTGACGCGATAGGCGCGGGCGAGCGGGGGGAGTTGCCCCCCGCTCCCGTTCTCCGGCTACTCCATGCGGACCCTCGTCAGGTCCTGCACCCGTCTCTACGCCTGCACGAAGCCCGTCACGCGCGGGGATATGGCAAGCGGGTTCATGACCCAGAGCCACACCGCCCGATCGATCATCCGCGTGCGCATCCCGGCCATCGCGCCGAATTCCGGCGGTCGGTCGCGGACATCCGGACCCACGCGGCTCTGCGCTTCGGAATCGGGATGCACAGGCGCCCCCGTCCTGTGAACCTCGATCGGTGATCACCTCCGGAGCAGGCGCCCGTCGATCAAGGCCAGCCCCGCCGCGATCATCCCCATCCCGACCAGATGCTGGGTGCCCAGCCGCTCGCCCAGCGCGGCCGCGCCGAGCAGGATCGCGAAGGCCGGGATGACCAGCGTCACCAGCAGCAGGTTCACCGGCCCGGCCAAAGCAAGCAGCCGAAAGTAGAGAACATAGGCCAGTGCCGTGGACAGCAGCGCCAGCCCGACCAGGGCCAGGATCGTCCCCGTCCCCGGCATCGGCGCCGATACCCAGAACAGCGCCGGCAACAGCAGCAGCGTCGAAGACGTGGTCTGCCCCGCCGAGGCCACCAGCGGCGGAATCTCCAGCGCCCGGAACCGCCGCCCCCACAGCCCCGCCAGCGCGTAGCTGAAGGTCGCCGCGAGCATCGCCAGCACCGCCGGCAGCGGCGAAGCCAGCAGATCCGCCCCCACCATCCAGGCCACGCCCAGGAAGCCCACCGCCACGCCGGCCGCCCGGTTCCAGCTCGCGCGCTCGACCCCCGAGACATGCGCGACGGCGACGCCCCAGAGCGGCGTGGTGGCATTCAGGATCGAGGCCGCGCCCGAGGGCAGGCTTCCCTGCGCCCAGACGATCAGCAGAAAGGGGATGCCATTGTTCAGCACGCCCATGCCGAGATGCGCCCGCAGCGCCACGCCGTCGCGCCGCACCGGCAGGGCCATGACGGCCACGACGACCCACAGGGCCGCCGCCGCCAACCCCACCCGCGCCAGCACGATCGCGACCGGCGGCCATTCGCGCACCGCCACGCCCACGAAGAAGAAGGAGCCGCCCCAGAGCAGGGCCAGCGCCAGCAGCATCGCCCAGGCGCGGGAATTCATCGTGGGTGTCGTCATGGGGCCTGATTACAGGCGATCACGCCACGGACAATCCGGAACTTGCTCCGCAATCCGCGATCAGGCGTCCACGACCTCGGAGGCCATCGCGCGGTCCAGCAGCGCGTCGATCTGGCTCGGATCTTCCCATTGCAGCGTGACGCTCACCACGCGGACCCTGGTCTGGAACTCGGGCGGGATGCGCACCCAGTCCTTGCGCGTCGTCACCGGGATGGCGCCCAGCCGCTCGGCCTGGGCCAGCAGCGCGCTCATGTCGCCCGCATCGAAGGGATAGTGGTCGGCGAAGGCCTCGCTGCCCGCCACCACCGCCCCGCCGAGGCGCAGCGTGGTGAAGAACTTGCGCGGGTTCGCGATGCCGCAGAAGGCGAAGACGTTCTGGCCGGACAGCTCCGCCATCTCGGGGCCGGAGACCAGGGCGGCGCGCAGCACGGGCAGATCCCGCGGCAGCATGGCGAGCGCGCCGGTGTCGTCCTGGCCGATGAGCACGGCCGCGCCGCAGCGCGCGGCGGCCGTGGCGACGCTCTCGCGCAGCGGACCAGCCGGGATCACGCGGCCATTGCCGAAGCCGGTGCTGCCGTCGATCGTCAGCAGCGAGATGGTCTTGCGCAGCGTCGGGTTCTGCAGCCCGTCATCCATGACAATCGCGCCGGCGCCGGCCTCCACCGCGCATTTCGCGCCCTCGGCGCGGTCGGCGCTCACCCAGGTCGGGGCGAGGGCCGCGAGCAGCAGGGCCTCGTCGCCCACCGCCTCGCTGCCATGCTTGCCGGGCTCGACGCGCACGGGGCCCTTCACACTGCCGCCATAGCCGCGCAGCAGGAAATGGCTCGCGACGCCACGGGCCGCCAGGCGCCGGCCGAGGTCGATGGTCAGCGTCGTCTTGCCGGCGCCGCCGGCCGTGACGGAGCCGCAGCAGATCACCGGGATCGGCGCGGCAAAGCCGGGGCGGGCCATGCGGCGCGCGGTCGCGCCCGCATAGATCGCGGCCACGGGCGACAGCAACAGGGGCATGATTCCCCCCTGGCGTCCCCAGAAATCGGGCGCTTTGATACTGATGCTGGCGTCCTCTTCTCTCAGCTATCCGGCTGTCCGACCCGACAGCAGGCCCAGAAGCGCGACCGCCATCCGGCCCGGCAGGTCGGTGGCGGCGGAAACAACACGGGACGCGCCGGCCACGAGGCCGGCAGCCCTCTCCGGATGGGATAGCATATCGGAAACGGCCCCCGCCAGCGCGGCCGCATCGGGGAGCTGAAGCGCCCCCCCGGTGGCCAGCAGCGCGGCGGTGGTGTCGGTGAAGTTCTGCATGTTCGGCCCGAGGATCACGGGGCAGCCCAGCCGCGCGGCCTCCAGCGGATTCTGGCCGCCATGCCGCACCAGGCTGCCGCCGATGACCGCCATCGAGGCCAGCCGGTAGAACAGCCCCAGCTCGCCGATCGTGTCCGCGATGTAAGCCGCGCCGGGGCCGGGGAGCGCGCCCTCGCCGCGCCGGGGCGCTTGCGCCATCGCCGCGATCTCGGCGCCGCGATCGGGGTGGCGGGGGGCGATGATGGTCAGCAGTTGCGGGAAGCGCGGCGCCAGTTGGCGCGCGGCGGCAAGGATGATCGCATCCTCGCCCGGATGGGTGCTGGCGGCGAACAGCACCGGGCGCCGGCCGATGGCCGCCCGCAGCTCGGCCAGCTTCGCGGGATCGGCCGGCAGGGGCGCGGCGGCCAGCTTCAGGTCGCCCACGGGGGCGAGGCGCGGGGCGCCGAGGGCCATCAGCCGCGCCGCATCCTCGGCCGAACGCGGCACGATCATCGCGAAGCGGCCCAGCAGCTGGCGGATCAGCCGCGGCCCGAAATTCCGCCAGCGCCGAAAGGACTGCGCCGAGATGCGCGCATTGAGCAGCGCCATCGGGATGCCCCGCGCGGCGCAGGCGCCGAGCAGGTTGGGCCAGAGCTCGCTCTCCACCAGGCAGACGGCGTCGGGACGCCAGCCCTCCAGGAAACGGTCGATCCAGGCCGGCACGTCGAGCGGGACGTAGCGGTGGATCACCCGGGCGGCGAGCTCGGGCGAGAGCCGCTGCGGCAGCAGCTGCGCCGAGGTCAGGGTGCCGGTGGTGACGAGGAGGTTCAGCGCGGGATCGCGGGCCACCAGCGCGTCGAGCAAGGGCAGGATGGCCAGGGTCTCGCCCACGCTGGCGGCATGCAGCCAGAGCAGGCGGCCCTCGGGCCGCGCGGCGCCGAAGCCCTCGCGCTCGGGCAGGCGGCCGGCCTCCTCCTTGCCCCGCCGCACCCGGCGCTGGAGGTTCCAGCGCAGCAGCGGGGCGGCCAGAGTCGCGGCCGCGCGCCAGATCCGGCTCATGCGCGCGGCAGTCCGATGGCGGCGTCGGCGGCGTCGCAGGCGGCATCCAGGGCGGCGGAGATGCCGGCCAGGGAAGCTTCAGTGCCGTCGCGTGCGACGAGGATGGGGGCGCCGACCACCAGCACGCCGCGGGCGAAGGGCAGCGGGATCACCATGCGGTCCCAGCTGCGCAGCGGGATGCCGCGCGAGGTGCGGCCGGCGACGGGAAGCACCGGCTTGCCGCTCATGGCCGCGAGCTGCGCCACGCCCGGCGCGGCCTGGCGGCGCGGGCCGCGCGGGCCGTCGGGCGTGATGCCGACGAAGGCCCCGCCGCGCAGCAGGCGCATCAGCGCGAGCATCCCCGCCGCTCCGCCCTTGGAGGAAGAGGCATGCACCATCGTCAGGTCGAAGCGGTTCACCACCGCGCCGATGAAGCGTCCGTCGCGGTGGCGCGAGACCAGGACATGCCCGGTGCCGAGCCTCGCCCGCGCCTGGCCGAGCTTCCAGAGCTTCGGCATGATGGGAAGATTCTCGTGCCAGAAGGCGGCGATCACCGTGCCATGCGCGGCGAAGGCGGCATCGATGTGCTCGCCGCCGACCAGCGTCCAGCGCGTCGTGCGATAGACCAGGGCGAGGTAGAGCCCCAGCAGATGCGCAGCGCAGGCCTGGAAGGTGGGATGGCGCGTCAGCCGGCGCAGCATGCGGATCGGTCGGGCATTTTCACTTTGCGCGGTCGCACAGCGGGGCGCGGGATGCAAGTGCGGGCCGTCGCGGGGGAGATGCGCGCCGGCGCTTGCCGCGCGGCTTTCCGGCTGCGAGGTTGCTGGAAAGAGGGAGAATTCCAATGACCGAAGAGTTGGCGACCGAGAAGGTGGCGATCGTGACGGCGGGCGGCAGCGGCATGGGCGCCGCCACGGCCAGGCGGCTGGCGGCGGACGGATATCGCGTGGCGATCCTGTCCTCCTCCGGCAAGGGCGAGGCCCTGGCGGCCGAGCTGGGCGGCCTCGGCATCACCGGCTCCAACCAGTCCAACGACGACCTGAAGCGGCTCGTGGACCTGACCATGGCGCGCTGGGGGCGGATCGACGCGCTGGTGAACAGCGCCGGGCACGGCCCGCGCGCGCCGGTGCTGGAGCTCACCGACGAGGACTGGCATCGCGGGATGGATGTCTATTTCCTCAGCGCGGTGCGGCCCACGCGGCTGGTCACGCCCATCATGCAGGCGCAGAAATCGGGCGCGATCGTGAATATCTCGACCTTCGCGGCCTTCGAGCCGGACCCGGTCTTCCCGACCTCGGGCGTGTTCCGCGCGGGGCTCGCGGCCTATACCAAGCTCTTCGCGGACCGCTACGCGGCCGAGAATATCCGCATGAACAACGTGCTGCCCGGCTTCATCGACAGCCTGCCGGAAAAGGCGGAGTTCCGCGGTCGCATCCCCATGGGACGCTACGGCCACAGCGCGGAGATCGCCGCCACCATCGCCTTCCTGCTCTCCGAAGGCGGCGGCTATATCACGGGGCAGAATCTCCGCGTGGACGGCGGCATCACGCGATCGGTCTGAGGCGTCGGAAGCGCATTTTCCAGGTCAGGCGTTTCCGCCCGACCTGGAAATGCCCTCAGATCTTCGTCCCGCCCACGGTCAGCCCCGTCATCTTGAGCGTGGGCTGGCCAACGCCCACCGGCACGCCCTGCCCGTTCTTCCCGCAGGTGCCGATGCCGGGGTCCATGGCGCTGTCATTGCCGATCATGGACACCTTGGTCATCGCATCCGGGCCGTTGCCGATCAGCGTCGCGCCCTTCACCGGCGCGCCGATCTTCCCGTCCTCGATGATATAGGCCTCGCTCATCGAGAAGACGAACTTGCCCGAGGTGATGTCCACCTGCCCGCCGCCGAAATTCACGGCGTAGACGCCCTTCCTGACGCTGCGGATGATCTCCTCGGGCGAGGCCTCGCCCCCCAGCATGATCGTGTTCGTCATGCGCGGCATGGGGCTGTGCGCGTAGCTCTGGCGGCGGCCGTTGCCGGTGGGCGCCACGCCCATCAGCCGCGCGTTCTGACGGTCCTGGATGAAGCCGCGCAGGATGCCGTCCTCGATCATCACGGTGCGGCCGGAGGGCGTGCCCTCGTCGTCCACGGTGAGGCTGCCGCGGCGGTCGGCGATGGTGCCGTCATCCACCACGGTCACGCCGGGCGCCGCGATACGCTGGCCCAGAAGGCCCGCGAAGGCCGAGGTCTTCTTGCGGTTGAAGTCGCCCTCCAAGCCATGGCCGATCGCCTCGTGCAGCAGGATGCCGGGCCAGCCCGGGCCAAGCACCACCTCGGTCTCGCCGGCCGGGCTGGCCACGCTGTCGAGGTTCACCAGCGCCTGGCGCAGCGCCTCCTGCACGCCGCGCTGCCAGCCGCCATCGTCCAGCACGCGCGCATAGGCGAAGCGCCCGCCGGTGCCGAAGCTGCCGGTCTCGCGCCGGCCATCCTTCTCGACCACGAGGCTGACATTGAAGCGGATCAACGGCCGCAGATCGGCCACGCGCAGCCCGTCGGGACGGAGGATCTGCACGGCCTGCCACTCGCCCATGAGCGAGGCCATCACCTGCGTGACGCGCGGATCCAGCGCGCGGGCATAGGCGTCGAGCTCCAGCAGCAGCGCGGTCTTCTCCGCGAAGCCCATGGCGTTCAGCGGATTGGACGCTTCATAGAGCTGCGTGTTGGTCGCCCGCGGCCCCACATCCAGCGTGCCGCTGCGCCCCTGCCGCACGGCGCCCACGGTCGCGGCCGCGCGGGCCAGCGCGGCGTCGGAGATCTCGCCCGAATGCGCGTAGCCCGCCGCCTCGCCCTGCACGGCGCGCAGGCCGAAGCCGCGCGCGGTGTCGTAGCTGGCGGAACGGATGCGCCCGTCCTCCAGGCTGATCGCCTCGCTCTCGCGGTATTCGAAGAAGAGCTCGCCATCCTCGGCGCCCTGGGTGGCGTCGCGCAGGCGCCGCTTGGCGGCCTCGGGATCGAGCTCCGCGTAGAAGAGACGGTCGGTGACGGCGAGAGGGGTGTCGAGCGGCATGGGAGTTCCGATCACACGACGCATGGGGTGAGCGCCAGGGGGATGAACGCGGGGGGATGACCGCAAGGGGATAAACGCAGGGGGGTTGGCCCAGGATAGGTGTTCAGCGAGGCGCCGTCACGCAAGGGCCGTCACGCGGAAGATCCGGCCAGCATCGCCCGATCGGCCTCCACGATCCGCTCCAGGGGGAAGCTCAGCCGCGCCGTCGTGCCGATACCCGGACTGCTCTCCAGCTCCAGCGTACCGCCCTGCGCCTCGATCAGCGCGCGGCACAGGTGCAGCCCGAGGCCCGAGCCGGGGAAGCGACGCGCCAGGGCGCTGTCGATCTGGGTGAAGGGCTCGAAGACGCGCTCCAGGTCCTTGGCCTCGATACCGATGCCCGTGTCGCGCACCTCGATGACGAGGCCGGTGGTCTCGACGCGCGCGCGCAGGACGATCTCGCCGCCCGCCGGCGTGAACTTGGTGGCGTTGCTCAGGAGATTCAGCAGCACCTGGCGCAGCCGCCGCTCGTCGGCGCGCAGGCGCGGGAGGGCCGGCGGGAGGTCGGTGGCCAGGAGAAGCTTCGCGCTCGCCGCCGCCGCGCTGATCATGCGCGAGGCGCCCTCCAGCAAGGGGCCGAGCGTGACCGTCTCCTGCACGACGGGCAGGCTGCCGCTTTCCGCGCGGGTGATGTCGAGGATGTCGTCGATCAAGGCGAGCAGGTGCCGCCCCGCCTCCTGGATCGCGGCGGCGAATTCCTCCACCTGCGCCGGGCCGGTCTGCGCGTTCAGCACCTCGGAGAAGCCGATGACGGCGTTCAGCGGCGTGCGCAGCTCATGGCTCATGGTGGCGAGAAAGCGCGATTTGGCCCGGCTGGCCGCCTCGGCCTGGATGCGGGCATTCTCCAGCTCCGTACGCACACGGCGATCCTCGGTGACGTCGGTATAGGTGACGACCCAGCCGCCATCGGGCGTGGGGTCGGACACGACCTCCATGATGGCGCCGTTCGGCCGCGTGCGGACCGAGCGCACCGACACGCTGCGGTCCTGCTCGCGGATCCGCCCGACGCGCGCATGCGCCCCCTCGTCGAGGCCGTATTCGCCGCGCTGGTGCAGCATGTCCACCATCGCCGTGTGGTGCATGCCCGACAGCAGCAGGCTCTCCGGCAGGTCCAGCATCTCGTGCAGCTTGGCGTTGGAGGCGACGACATGGCCGCTGCGGTCGAAGAGCACGATGCCGTGGCGGATATTGCCCAGCATGACGCCGAGGATCTCGGCGCGGCGCTGCGCCTCCGCCTCGGCGCGCACGACCGCCGTGACGTCGGTCAGCGAGAGCACGAAGCCGCCATCGGGCGTCGGATCGGAATTGACGATGAGGACGCGGCCATCGGCCGCCAGTCGCTGGTTGCGATGCGAGACACGCCGGTCCAACCCGAGCATGCGCGCGAGGTTGCGCTGACGCTCCTCGCCATGGCCGAAGCTGCCATTTTCCGCCTGGACCGCGAGGTTCTCCTCCAGCGTGCGGCCGACACACGCCTCGATGTCGGCGATCTCGCTCAACGAGGCGGCCAGCGGATTGAAGGACACGAGCCTGTGGTCGGCGTCGTAGAGCATGATGCCCGAGGTGTTGTTCTCCAGCATGGTCTTGAGCACGCCGGCACGGTGCTCGGCCGCCTGCTCGGCGCGGACCAGCTGCGTGACGTCCGCGAGGGAGACCACGTGGCCGCCGCCGGGCGTGGGGTCGGAGGCGATGTCGAGACGGCGGCCGTCGGGCAGGTCGCGCTGCGTGCGATGCGACACGCTGCGGTCCATCTCGATGAAATACCGCGCCCATGCCTCCGATGCGGCGGCGGAGGCGGCAAAGAGGCCGCGCGCGTGCTGCTCCATCAGGATCTCGTCCTGCTTCGCGCCCGGGACCAGCAGGTCCGGCACGCCCATCAGCTCTCCGGCCAGCTTGTTGGCGGCGACCAGCCTATGATCGGCATCGTAGAGCACGATGCCCTGGCGGTTGTTGTCCAGCATCACCTGCAGGATGCCGGCGCGCCGCTGCGCCTCCTCGCGCGCATCCACCAGCTCCGTCACGTCCGAGACGGAGATCACGAAGCCGCCGTCGGGCGTCGGGTCGGAGGCGATGTCGCGCACGCGCCCATCCGCGAGGCGGCGCTGGTAGCGCAGAGGCCGGCGGCGATCGATGGCCAGCATCTCTTGAACGAAGCCTTCGCTATCGTCGCCGAAGTCCTTGCGCCCCTGGTGGCGGATGACCTCCTCATAGGTCTTGCCGATCATCTCCTCGACGGAGGCAAAGCCGGTGAGCTGCAGGTTGATGCGGTTGGTGGCGACGACGCGGTGGTCGGGACCGTAGAGGAGGATGGTGTGGCGCGAGGCGTCGAGCGTCGCGGTCAGCGCGGCGGCCTGGGCCTGGGCCCGCTCGCGCGCCAGCACCAGCTCCGTCACGTCCGAGGTCGCGATGACGTAGCCGCCGTCGGTCGTGGGGTCGGAGATGACGTCGAGCACGGTGCCGTCGGGGCGGCGGCGCTGGTAGCGCAGGCGCCGGCTGCGATCGAGCGCATGGAAGCGCGCCAGACGCTCCTCGTGCGTTTCCAGCGCCGGGCCCTCGATCGCGCTCTGGCCCGCGACGATATCGACATGCCGCCGGCCGATCATGGACATCCCGTCGGGCAGGCCCGCCATCCGCGCCGCGATGTCGTTGGCGGCGACGATGACGCCCTTCGCATCATAGAGCGTGATGCCCTGCCGCGTGGCGTTCAGCGTGGTGGCCAGCACGTCCGCGCGGCGCTCCGCCTCGCCTTCGGCGAGGACGCGGGCGGTGATGTCGGTCAAGGTGAGGACGAAGCCGCCGCCGGGGACGGGGCTCGTCACCACCTCCAGCTCGGTCCCGTCCGGGCGGCGCCGGCGGCGATGGCGCATCGCGGTGCTGTCGGCGGGCCGTGAATCACGGACGTAGCGCTCGGTCTCCTCCGGCGTGCCGAATTCGCCGGTCGCAGCCTGGATGGCCAGCATCTGCTTATGCGACAGCCCCGGGCGCAGCGCGTCGCCGATGCCCATCAGCTCGCCGCACAGCGCGTTGGCCGCCAGCAGGCGCTGATTCTCGTCGAAGAGCGCGATGCCATGGCGCATATTGTCCAGCATCGCCTTCATCATCGCGGCGCGGGCGGCGGCCTCGTCCTGCGCGAGGGTGAGCGCGGTGATGTCGGTGAAGCTGCGGATCCAGCCGCCGCCGGGGACCGCATCGGTGCGGACCTCCACGATCGTGCCGTCCGGACGGCGGCGCGTGTAGTGTCCGGCAGAGTGCCAGAAATCCTCGCCCACCCTCGCCATGAAGGAATCGACCTCCTCCGTGGCGCCGAGCTCCCCGCGCACCATCTGCTGGCGCAGCAGCTCGGCGACATGGGCGCCGGGCGTCAGGCATTCCGCCGGCAGGCCGGTGAGCTGCGCGGTGAGTTCGTTGCAGACAAGCAGCCTGCCGTCATCGTCATAGAGCACGATGCCGTGGCGCATGTTGTCGAGCACGGTCTGCAGGGTGGCGGCGCGGGTCATCGCCTCCGCCTCGGCCGCGACCTGCGCCGTGACGTCGGTGTAGCTGCGCACGAAACCGCCCTCGGCGAGTTCGTCGGTGACGACCTCGATCGTCGTGCCGTCCTGGCCGCGGCGGCGATAGCGGTCGGGGCCCTTCAGTTCGCGCCCGCGCCGGGTGGCGAGGAAGCTGGCCGTCGCTTCGCGGCCGCCATGGGCCCCGTGGGCGATCTGCAGCTCTCGCAGATCCTCGAGAGTCATGCCGGGGCGGAACTGCTCCATGGGCACGCCGCAGAGCCGCGCGGCCAGGCGGTTGACGGCGATGACGCGGTTGGAGGCATCGAACATCGCGATGCCGTGGCGCGTGCTCTCGATCATCGTCCGGAACAGCTCGGCGCGCTCGCGCAGCTCCGCCTGGGCGGCCTGCAGCGCGGTGACGTCGGCCACCACCATGGCATGGCCGCCATCGGGCAGCGGCACGCTGCGATGCGCGGTCGAGACGCCCGCCACCCGCTGCTCGAAGCTATAGGGCGCGGCGACGAGGGTGAGGCGGCGGCGCACCTCCGCCTCGATGTCCGCGAGCGGGCCGAACTGGCCGTCCATCGCGCGGCGCGTCAGGATCTCGCGCAGGTTCTCGCCCACCTGGATGGGGCTGTGCGACATGATCCGGTTATAGGCCGGGTTCACCAGGGTGCAGGTGCGGTCGGCCGCATAGACGGCGACGCCGACGGGCAGTGCCTGCAGCAGCGTGTCGTGCAGCGCGATGCGGCGGCGGGCGTCCTGCTCGGTCGCGTGCTTCTCGCTGATATCGGTGATCTCGGACAGCCAGCCGCCATCGGGCATGACCTGGTTGTCGAAGCGCAGCGTGCGGCCATTGGGCCGCGTGCGCTCCGCCCGCCAGGTGAGGCCCTTGGGATAGGCGGCCATGCGCGAGGTCAGCAGCTGCGCCGTCTCGGTGTCGAACTCGCCGGCCTCCTGCTGGCGCCGGATGATCTCGGGCAGGGTCATGCCCTCGTGCAGGACTTGCGGATCGAGGCCGATAAGCCTGGCATAGGCCGGGTTGCTCAGAGCCAGCCGGTGATCGGCGTCGTATTGCGCGACGCCCGTGCCCAGCCGCTCCACCACCTGGGCGGTGGCGCGGGCCTGCAGCTCGGCCGCCTCGCGCGCCTGAACATATTCGGTGAGGTCGGCGATGGTCAGCACGCGCCCGCCGCCTGGCAGGGGGGCCAGGCGCAGCTCCAGCCCGCGGCCTTCCGCGTCGCGCAGCAGGCGGCGGTGCGCCTGCGCGGGATCGAGCGCCAGCACGTCGCGCAGCCGCTGCTCCGCATCGCCGGGCCCGAGGATGCCCTGGAAGGCCAGCCGGCGCAGGACATCGCGCTCCGTGGCGCCGATCGGAACGCCGGCCTCGTCCATGCGCAGCAGCCTGCGCATCTCGGCGTTGAGGAAAGCGAGCTTGCCGTCCTCGGAGAAACCCATGAGCGCGACCGGCAGGGCGGCCAGCGCATCGGCCCCCGGACTGTCGGTCTCGCTCGCGCTCATGCGCGCGGCTCAGCCGGCGACGAGGGCGCCGGCTCGCGCAACGCGTGCCAGGCGCAGAGCCCGGCGGCGAGCACGCCCGCCGCCAGGGCCTGATGCGCGGTGCCCAGCGCCGGCGGCACGACGTTCAGCAGCGTGACGATGCCGAGCGCGTATTGGGCGGCGACGGCCCCCGCCATGACCAGCACCGCGCGCCGCGCGAAGCCATCCGGCAGGCGGCGCCAGGCGGCGATGGCCGCGCCGATCATCGCGAGGCCGGTCAGCGTGGCCAGCAGGCGATGGTTGAACTGCACCGCCGCGATATTGAGGGTGAGGTTGCGCCAGAAGGGCTCGAGCGCGAGATAGCCCGCCGGCACCAGCCGCCCATCCATCAGCGGGAAGGTGTTGTAGGTGAAGCCGGCCTTGATGCCCGCCACGAAGCCGCCCGCCAGCATGGTCAGCGCGGCGAGCCAGAAGGCGGCCAGCACCTGGCGGCGCACCTTGCCTTGGGCGGGAACCGCCGCGGCGGGGCGGCCGCGCAGCAGGTCGAGCGCGGTCCAGAGGACGGCGGCGAAGAGCAGCAGCGCCAGCGTCAGATGCACGACCAGCCGGTAGGGCGAGACCGCCGTGCGGTCCGCCTCGAAGCCCGAGGCCACCATGAACCAGCCGATCGCGCCCTGCATTCCGCCCAGCAGGAAAAGCAGGCCGAGGCGCGGCATCATCCCGCGCGGAATGGCGCCACGCCACCAGAACCACAGGAAGGGCAGCAGATAGGCGACGCCGAGCATCCGCCCCCAGAAGCGATGAATCCATTCCAGCCAGAAGATCCGCTGGAATCCTTCGAGGCCGAAGCCGGAATTGACCAGCTCGTATTGCGGGATGGTGCGGTAGAGATCGTAGAGGCGGCGCCACTCGGCCTCGGAGAGCGGGGGCAGGATGCCGCGCAAGGGCGCCCATTCCATGATCGACAGCCCCGAGCCGGTCAGCCGCGTGGCCCCGCCCAGCGCCACCATGACCCAGATCGCGGCGGCGACCGCCAGCAGCCAATAGGCCACGGCCCGCGGTTGGGTTGCCCTGCCGTGGGCGGCAAGCGGAAGACCGGACTGGCTACGGGCGTCAGAAAGCATGGAACCCATATAATCGCGATCCTTCTTCTTGGCAGCCCGAGCTTCTAGCGAAGAGAAGGGTAAATACGCGCTCAGGTTGCATAGATCGGGCTTGTAGCTCCAGCGCCACGCTGGTAACGCGCGCCGATGTCCGCCGCACCGCTTGTCTCGGTCGTCATTCCCGTGCGGAACGAGGCCCCCAACATCTCCCCCCTCGTCGCCGAGATCGAGGCCGCCCTCGCGGGGGTGGCCCATGAGATCGTCTATGTGGATGACGGCTCCACCGACGACACGCCGCGCGTGCTGGCCGGGATCGCCGCCAGCGGGACGCCGCTGCGCTGGCTGCGGCATCGCGCGAGCTGCGGCCAGTCGGCCGCGATCGTCACCGGCGTGAAGGCGGCGCGCGGCACCTGGATCGCGACGCTGGACGGCGACGGCCAGAACGACCCGGCCGATATCCCCAGGCTGCTGGCCCGCGCCGAGCGCGACGGCACCGGCAACCTCCTGGTCGCCGGGCACCGGGTGAATCGCAAGGACACCTGGGTGAAGCGCCGCTCCTCGCGCATCGCCAACGGCATCCGCTCGCGCCTGCTGCGCGACGCGACGCCGGACACCGGCTGCGGGCTGAAGCTTTTTCCCCGCGCGCTCTTCCTGGGCTTCCCCCATTTCGACCACATGCACCGCTACCTGCCGGCCCTGGCGCTGCGCGCCGGGGCGAGCGTGGTGAGCGAGCCGGTGAACCATCGCCCGCGCGTGCGCGGCGTCTCCAACTACGGCACGCTGGACCGGCTGGCGGTGAGCCTGCTCGACCTGATCGGCGTGGCCTGGCTGCAGCGCCGGGGCAAGCGGGCGGAGATCGAGGACCAGTCGTGAGCGCCCCCACATGAGTTGGGGCGCCCTCGGCCGCTTCCTGCTGATGGCGGTCGGCCTCGCTCTCGGAGGGCTGCTGCTGCGGCTGCTCGGCGCCGCGCCGGGCACCGAGTGGGTCGACCTCTATATCCGCGACCAGGGAATCCTGGGCGAGAGCCTCTACCTGATCATCGGCGCGGCGGCGCTGGCCGCGGGCGTGCCGCGCCAGGCGGTGGCCTTCCTGGGCGGCTATGCCTTCGGGACGGTCATGGGCGTGGGCCTGGCACTCCTGGCGCAGATCCTGGGTTGCGCGATGGCCTTCTTCTGGGCGGGCGCGGTCGGGCGCGGCTGGGCCGAGCGTCGGCTGGCCGGGCGCTTCGGCCCGCAGCTCCGGCCGATCGTGGCACTGCTGCGCGACAATCCCTTCGGGGCGACGCTGGCGCTGCGGCTGCTGCCGGTGGGCAACAACCTCGCGCTGAACCTCCTGGCGGGGATGTCCGCCATCCCGGCGGCCGCCTTCCTCGGCGCCTCGCTGCTGGGCTATGTGCCCCAGACCGTGATCTTCGCGCTGCTCGGCAAGGGCGTGCGGGTGGACGGCGTGTGGCAGCTGGCCCTTTCGGGGGTGCTGCTGGCGGCAAGCATTGGCCTCGGGGTGTGGCTCATGCGCCGGCACCGCGCAGGCCGCGCGGTGGGCGGGCAGGCCAGCTTCAAAGGGCCTTAGGCGGAATCCCCGGTTTTCGCCGGCGTCAAAGCGTGGCGTAATGCCGCCCGCATGATCTCCCGCCGCAGCACCCTCCTCGCCGCGGCGACCTCCGCCGTCCCCGCTTTACCAGTCCCGACTTCGGCGGCCCCCTTCCCGCAGCGCGCCGTCCGCATCCTCGTCCCGGTGCCGGCCGGCAGCGTGCCCGACATTCTGGCGCGGCTGATCGCCGAGCGCGCCGCTCCTGCCTGGGGCGTGCCCGTGGTCGTGGAGAATCGCCCCGGCGCGGGCGGCGCCATCGGCGTGGAGGCGGCGGTCCGCGCCCCGGCCGACGGCCACACGCTGCTGCTGGGCAGCAGCGGCCCCATCGCCATCCTGCCGGCCGTCCATCCGCGGCTGACCTATGATCCGCTGCGCGATCTGCGGCCCGTGGCGCGCATCGCCGACTTCCCGCTGGTCTTCCTCGCCTCGCGCGATTCGGGATTGCGGACCCTTTCCGACCTCCTGGAGCGGAGCCGCGCCCCGGGCGACGTCCTCGACTATGCCGGGGGCGATATTGGCTCCACCCAGCATCTGTCCGGCGCGCTGCTGGTGGCCAAGGCGGGGCTGCGGCTGAACCATGTGCCCTATCGCGGCGGGGGGCTCGCCCAGGCGGATCTCACCGCAGGCCGCATTCCACTGATGGTGGACAGCCTCTCGGCCGTGTTGCGGATGATCCAGGACGGGAATGCCATTCCCCTGGCCGTCTGCGGCCCCCGCCGCGCCAGCCAGTTGCCGGAGGTGCCGGCGCTGGCCGAGGCGGTACCTGGTTACGAAGCCACCGGATGGATGGGCGTCTTCGCCCCTGCCGCCACGCCGCCGGAGATCGTGGCGATGCTCTCGGCCTCCCTCGTCGCCCTGGTCGGCGAAGCGGCGATGCGCGCCCGCATCACCAGCGTCGGCTCCGATCCCATGGTGCAGGACGGGCCGAGCTTCGGGCAATTCGTGGCCGAGGAGCTGACGAAGTGGAAGGGCCTGGCCGAGACGGCCGGGATCTCGGTGAGCTAGCCGGGCTCGCGCCTGGAGCGGACCCCGATCAGGCCGCAAGCCTCAGTGCAGCCGGAAGACCCCGTTCGAGTAGCGCAGCTCCGCCGGCTTGATGAGGGACTCGCTGGCGACTCGGACCGAATGCAGCGGCCCCTCGATCTCGCGGCGCCAGAACTCCAGGAAGCGCGTCAATTCCGGGAATTGCGGCGCGAGATCATGCTTCTGCCAGACGAAGCTCTGCAGCACGGCCGGATGGTCGGGCATGCGGTAGAGGATCTCGGCGGTCATCAGCCGCCAGTCGGGCTGACGAACCATGGGCACCAAAGCGTCGAGCATGAAGCTGTTCTCCTCGGGTGGCGATCTCGCCCTGGCTGGGCCCTTCCATAAAGGCAGGGTGACACGCGCGCGTTGCATCGCGCCAGAAATTTCCAGTTATTACAGTCGATTGGCACTCTATACCTGAGAGTGCTGCTTCTTTCCTTGACTCGATGCGGGGCTCCGCTTAGATCGCTGGCACTCCCCGACGCCGAGTGCCATTACCCGGCGGAGGGAGCGACCCAGCCCTGATCTGTCAGGAGGAAAAGAGCCCCATGAAGTTCCGTCCCTTGCACGACCGCGTCCTCGTCCGCCGCATCGCGGCCGAAGAGAAGAGCGCGGGCGGCATCATCATCCCCGACAATGCCAAGGAAAAGCCGCAGGAAGGCGAAGTCCTCGCCGTCGGCGCCGGCACGATTTCCGAGAAGGGCGATGTCCGTCCGCTCGACGTCAAGGCGGGCGACCGCATCCTGTTCGGCAAGTGGTCCGGCACGGAAGTCAAGATCGACGGCGAAGAGCTGCTGATCATGAAGGAATCGGACGTGATGGGCATCGTCGCCTAATCAGGCGCCCGCCCTTCTTCGTTCCCAAAACATTTATTGAGGTGACACAATGGCTGCTAAGGACGTGAAGTTCGGCGCTTCGGCGCGTGAACGTATGATTCGTGGCGTGGACATCCTGGCCGACGCCGTGAAGGTGACGCTGGGCCCCAAGGGCCGCAACGTGGTGATCGACAAGTCCTTCGGCGCTCCGCGCATCACGAAGGACGGCGTGACGGTCGCCAAGGAAATCGAGCTGGCCGACAAGTTCGAGAACATGGGCGCCCAGATGGTGCGCGAAGTGGCCTCGAAGACCAACGACACGGCCGGCGACGGCACGACGACGGCGACCGTTCTGGCCCAGGCCATCGTCCGCGAGGGCGCCAAGGCCGTGGCCGCCGGCATGAACCCGATGGACCTCAAGCGCGGCATCGACAAGGCCGTGGCCGTGGTCGTCGCGGAGCTCGAGTCCAAGACGAAGAAGATCACGACCTCCGCCGAGGTTGCCCAGGTCGGCACGCTGTCGGCCAATGGCGAGACCGAGATCGGCGAGATGATCGCGCGCGCCATGGAGAAGGTTGGCAACGAGGGTGTCATCACCGTCGAGGAAGCCAAGTCCATCCAGACCGAGCTCGACGTCGTCGAGGGCATGCAGTTCGACCGTGGCTACGTCTCCCCGTATTTCATCACGAATGCGGAGAAGATGATCGCGGAGATGGACCAGCCCTACGTCCTGATCTTCGAGAAGAAGCTCTCCCAGCTCCAGCCGATGCTGCCGCTGCTCGAGGCCGTGGTGCAGAGCGGCCGTCCGCTCGTCATCATCGCCGAGGACGTGGAGGGCGAGGCCCTGGCGACGCTCGTGGTCAACAAGCTGCGTGGCGGCCTGAAGATCGCGGCCGTGAAGGCTCCGGGCTTCGGCGATCGCCGCAAGGCGATGCTTGAGGACATCGCGATCCTGACCGGCGGTCAGCTGATCTCCGAGGACCTCGGCATCAAGCTCGAGACCGTCACGCTTGCGATGCTTGGCAAGGCCAAGACCATCCGCATCGAGAAGGAAAACACCACGATCGTCGATGGCGCTGGCGAGAAGAGCGAGATCGAGGGCCGTTGCGAGCAGATCAAGGCGCAGATCGAGGAGACCACCTCGGACTACGACCGTGAGAAGCTGCAGGAGCGCCTGGCGAAGCTCGCCGGTGGCGTGGCCGTCATCCGCGTCGGTGGCAGCACCGAAGTGGAAGTGAAGGAGCGCAAGGATCGCGTGGACGACGCGCTGCACGCGACGCGCGCCGCCGTTCAGGAAGGCATTGTTCCCGGTGGTGGCACGGCGCTTCTGCGCGCCTCGACCAACCTGGGCAGCGTCAAGGGCCTGAACAGCGACGAGCAGGTCGGCATCGAGATCGTCCGCAAGGCGATCCAGGCGCCGCTGAAGCAGATCGCCCAGAACGCCGGCAAGGACGGCGCCGTGATCGCGGGCGAAGTGCTCCGCAGCAACGAGTGGGTGTTCGGCTACGACGCGCAGCTCGACGAGTACAAGGACCTCGTGGCCGCCGGCATCATCGACCCGACCAAGGTCGTTCGCACGGCGCTGCAGGATGCGGCCTCGGTCGCCTCGCTGCTGATCACCACGGAAGCCATGGTCGCCGAGCGTCCGGCCAAGTCCTCGCCCCCGCAGGGCGGTGGCGGCGGCATGGGCGGCATGGGCGACATGGACTTCTAAGTCCAGGTCTCCAAAGCCTACCACGACGGGAAAGGCGGCCTTCGCGGGCCGCCTTTCTTTTTGCCCGGATTTCCGCGGGTTTCGGCGCGATTTGGCCTTATGGCCGATATTCATGTTTGACTTCGCCCCGCCGTTCTGCGCTTCTATGCGGGCCTTCCTCCGCCGTGCCGACCCAGACGCTCTCCTAAGCCTGCTGGACGCCACCTGTTTGTCCGGCCTTGGAAGGCGTTTCGCGTCGGAACTCTCCGAACGCATCGATAGGAGAAAGCGGATGGCCACTGGCACCGTTAAATGGTTCAACGCCACCAAGGGCTTCGGCTTCATCACGCCGGCTGGCGGCGGCAAGGACGTTTTCGTCCACATCACGGCCGTCCAGGCTGCGGGCCTTCAGGGCCTCAATGACGGACAGTCGGTGTCCTTCGACGTCACCGAGGAGCGCGGCAAGGCTGCCGCCGTCAACCTCAAGGTCTGAGGCACGGGGGAGGTTCGCCTCCCCTTGCTAAGCTATGGAAAAGCCTCCCGCGGATTCCGCGGGGGGCTTTTTTATTGACCGGCCTCCGATATTGCCATATGAATTCGCATAGCAATGCGTCATTTCATGCGTCATATGGAGCAAGGCTCATGACCACCGGGTTCTCTGAGGCCCAGCATCCCTTCCTGGCGGCGGGGCCCTCCCGCTACCTCGATCCCATGGGCCATGTCGCGATCCCGCGCCTGGCCGAGGCCTTCGGCGTCTCGGGCGCGCAATTCGCCGAGACCGCCGGCCTCACGCCCGAGGCCGTGCACCGCGCCTCGCGCCTCAACGCGCCCAAGACCCAGGCCCGCGCCCGCGAGGTGATGGAGATCCTCTACCGCGTCACCGAATGGGCGGGCGGCGAACGGCAGGCCATGGCCTGGTATCGCGCCGAGCCCCTCCCCGCCTTCGGCGACCGCACCGCCGAGGCGCTGGTGAAGGAAGGCAAGGCCGCCGCCCTGCGCGACTGGCTGGACCACATCGCCACCGGCGGATTCGCTTGAGATGGCAGGGCACGGCCTGGCGCGCGCATCATCCGCGATGGTCCTGGGCGCCGCTCTCGGGTGAGGGCGCCGCCCTCAAGGGCGGGCGCTTCAATCCCGCCGGCGTGCCCGCGCTCTATCTGGCCCTGAGCATCGAGGGAATGTGGATCGAGATGGGCCACGGCTTCGCCCATCGCCTCGATCCGCTGACGGTCTGCGCCTATGAGGTCGATGTGGACGGCATCACCGACCTGCGCGACGCATCCGGGGCGGATCTGGCGGCGATGGGCTGCCCCTGGGCGCTGGACCGCGCCGAGGGGCGCAAGCCGGCCTCATGGGCGATCGCGCAGCGGCTGATCGCGGAGGGGGTCTCGGGCATCCTGGTGCCGTCCTTCGCGAATCATGCGCGGCCGGGGATGGCGAATCTGGTGCTGTGGCGATGGGGGCCGCAACCGCCGCGCAAGGTGACGGTGCACGACCCCTCGGGGCGGCTGCCCCGGAACGATCTGTCCTGGAAAAGCTGAGCTGAGAGGGGCGCCGCCCCCTCAACGCAAGGGCGGGTTACGCGCCCTCGCAGCCCTTGTCCTTCAGGCTCGCGAGCACCCATTCGCGCGGCCAGGTCCCGGCCTGGATCTCCTTCTCGGCCTGGATCTCCTTGGCCTGATGCTTCTCCGCATCCGCGATCACCCGCTCCGCATCGGCCATCGGCACCACCACCACGCCGTCCTCGTCGCAGCAGATGAGGTCGCCCGGCATCACCACCTGGCCGCCGCAGGAGACCGCATAGCCGATCTCGCCCGGGCCATCCTTGAAGGGCCCCGCCGGCGTGTGCCCGCGCGCCCAGACGCCGAGGTCCATCTTCGCGAGCTGCGGGATGTCGCGCACGGCGCCGTCCACGATCACGCCGCCGATCCGCCGCTTCGTCGCATGACCCAGCATCAGGTCGCCCATCAGCCCGACCGTCAGGTCGCCATTGCCGTCGGCCACGATGATGTCGCCCGGCAGGGCCGCATCCACCGCGTGATGCAGCATCAGGTTGTCGCCCGAGCGCGCCTTCACGGTGAAGGCCGGGCCGCAGAGCCGCTTCTTGCCGCCGAAGGAATGGAAGGTGCCCGACAGCGCCTGCAGCCGGTTCATCACATCGCCGATATTGGCGACGGGCAGCTTGGCGGCACGGGCGACGAGCGCGGGGTCGACGCGCGTGGTGATTGGGCGGATGCGAAAGCCGACAGTCATGGGAAATCCCTCCAGAAATCAGCCGCATGCCACCACGGGCGGGCCAAATCCGGAAGACCCGGCCTGCGCTAAACCACCTTTCCCCGCCCGCGCGCCGGCAGTTCCAGCCGCGCGGCGAGCCCGCCCATCGCGCTGACGCCGAGCGACAGCCGCCCGCCCACCAGCTCGGCCAGATCCGCGACGATGGACAGGCCCAGGCCTGAGCCCTGCACCGCCTCGTCCAGCTTGGTGCCACGATTGATCGCGGCCTCGCGCTGGTCGGCGGGCATTCCCACCCCGTCATCCTCAACGGCGATGGTGACGATGGGCCGATTTTCCGCCTCGCGCCCCGCCGTCACGGCGATCCGCACGCGCGAGCGCGCCCATTTGCAGGCGTTCTCGGTGAGATTGCCGATCATCTCGGCCAGGTCCTGCCGGTCCACCCGGGCCATGGCCACCGCGTCCCCCACCGCCTCGATGTCGAGCTCGGCCGCGGCGGGAAGGCGCGACATGGCGTTCGCGATCTCCTCCGCCACCGCCAGGACGGGCGTGTCCACCGCCGCCGATCCCGCCAGCGCGCCGACGCGGGCGCGGGCGAGGTGGTGGTCCACCAGCCGCTCCATCGCGGAGGCCTCCTGCAACGCGCCCTCGATGTCCGGCTCGGCCTCCTGCAGCGAGACGCGCAGCACGGCGATGGGCGTCTTCAGCGCATGGGCGAGGTTGCCGACATGGGTGCGCGCGCGCTCGACGGTCGCGCGGTTCTGCGCCACCAGCTCGTCGATCTCCACCACCAGCGGCGCGACCTCGGAGGGCGCCTGCAGGGGCTGCAAGGTCTCGCGCGAGCCGTCGCGCACCTCGGCCAGGGCGCGGCGCACGCGGCGCAGCGGCATGAGCGCCCAGAGCACCTGCCCCGTCGCGCCGGCCACCAGGCCAAAGCCGAGGACGGTGAAGACGGTCGTCAGCAGCGTGCGCGTGTTGGCGATGTCGTCCCGCGCCTCGGCGGTCGAGGCGGCGACCTGCACCAGTATCGGCCCCGCGCCGGCCAGGGAGGAGCGCGTCTCCTCGCTCGTCGTGACCAGGCGCGCCAGCACCCGCATCGCCTCGTCACGCGGGCCCGGCGCGGAATAGGCCTGCGCCCGGCCCGGCGGGGCCGCCGGCGAGGGCGGCAGCCGGGCGTCCCAGAGCGAGGGCGAGGCGACCATCCGCCCGTCGGCCGAGGTCACCTGCCAGTAATGGCCCGAGAGCGGGCGCTGGAATTCCGGATCGGACAGGGCGCGCGACGCGACGCGCGGCCGCCCGTCGGTGCCGATGGAGAGCCCCGCCACCAGGGCGTCGAGCTGCGCCGCGAGCCGGCTGTCGAAGGCCGCCTCCACCTGGCGCGTCAGCACGGCGAAGGCCAGCCATCCCGCCAGCGAGAGCCCCCCGCCCACCCAGATCGCCGAAATCAGCGCAAGGCGCAGCGTGAGCGAGCGCAAGGGTTGGTTCATGGGGGTTGGTTCATGGGGCCGGGCTGGCCTTCCCCGCGGGCAGCGCGATGCGATAGCCCAGTCCGCGCTCGGTCTCGATGATCCCGCTGCCCAGCTTGCGGCGGATGCGCCCGATCACGACCTCGATGGTGTTGGAATCCCGGTCGAAATCCTGGTCGTAGAGATGCTCGGTCAGTTCCGTCTTCGAGATGGGCCGCGCGCCGCACTGCGCCATATAGGTCAGGAGGCGGAATTCCAGCCCGGTCAGGCGCACCGAGGTCCCGTTGAGGCTGACCGTCGCGGCCACGGTGTCGAGCGTCACCTCGCCGCCCTGGCCGAGGCTGATCTCCGGGCGAGTGACGCCGCGCGCGCGGCGGATCAGCGCCTGCATCCGCGCCACCAGTTCGCCGGTCGCGAAGGGCTTGGCCATGTAGTCGTCGGCGCCGGCGTTCAGCCCCTCCACCTTCTCGGTCCAGGCGCCGCGCGCGGTAAGCACGAGGACGGGCATGGATCGCCCGGCGGCGCGCCAGCGGCGCAGCACGCTCAGCCCGTCGAGGCGCGGCAGGCCGAGGTCGAGCACGACCACGTCATAGGGCTCGTTCTCGCCCAGGAAGAGCGCCTCCTCGCCATCGCTCGCCTGGTCCACCACGAAGCGCGCCTCCAGCAAGGCGGCGCGGATCTTGGTGGCAAGCGCAATATTGTCCTCGACGAGGAGCGCACGCATTCAGTTCGCCCTTTCCTGGACGCGTCCCTTGGTGCGGCGAAGCTGCCCGTTCTCGGCGAAGAGCTCCACTTCGAACATCCGCCCATCGGGCGGCAGGATGCGGAACTCATAGACCCAGCGGCCGTCCTCGCGGTCGAGTTCGACCTTCACGATGCGGCCGATATAGCGCCGCTCCACCTGCCCCATGAGCTCGGCGAGTCCCATGATCTGGCCCGATTCGCGGGCGAGGCGCGCGGCCCGGCGACGGTTCGACTCCCGGTCGTCATCATCGTCGTCATCCGCCCGGGCGGAGCCCATCGTCTCGCCGGTCAGCACCAGCCCGAGAGCGGAGAGGAGGAGGCTCTTTTCGAGCAGGTCGCGTCGCTTCATGTCCATCGCCATAGGCCGCCTCCCCTAAACTCAAGATGAACGACAAGGTCACAGCTGGTTCAGGTCAACCTCTTCATAAACATCCCACGCCGAGATCGGCGATAGGAGGTTTGGAATGTTTGGTGCGATCGATGGACAGATGCTCTTTCTGGCGGCGCTGATGGTGGCGCTGGGGGTCGTGCCCGGCCTGCTGGCGCTGTCCTCGCCCAAGAGCGCGATGCCGCGCTTCCGTCGGGCCGTCTAGCGAGCCGACTGGCGAATCCCACGCCAAGTTTAACACCCGGACAGCGACGGTCCGGCGAATATTTCAAGGCCGCCCGGAGACATGCATCCCGCGCGGAGGTCATCGAAGATTCACGTGCAAACCCGGGGCATCGCCCGCATTGCCAGCGTCATTCACAGACGGAGCTGGCGCGATGGCACCATGTGGCCTCTTCCAGGATGACCCTCGAGACAACGGCGCGATGCGCGTCCGCAGCATCTTCATCTCCGACATGCATCTGGGCACGCGCGGCGCACGCGCGGACATGCTGCTCGACTTCCTGGCCCAGGTCGAATGCGAGCAGCTCTATCTGGTCGGCGACGTGATCGACGGCTGGCGCCTGCGCAAATCCTGGTATTGGCACGACGAGTTCGATCAGGTGATCCGCAGCGTGCTCGACCTCGCCCAGGCCGGCACCAAGGTCACCTACATCCCCGGCAACCACGACGAGATGTTCCGCGAGTGGCTCGGCCTCGAGGTCGCCGGCGTGAAGCTGATGCGCGAGGCGGTGCATCACGGCGCCGACGGCCGCCGCTTCCTGGTCATCCACGGCGACGAGTTCGACGGCGTCATCCGCTACGCCAAGTTCCTCGCCTATCTCGGCGACTGGGCCTACGACACGGCGCTGGTGCTGAACCGCTGGTTCAACCTGGCGCGGCGGAAATTCGGCTATCCCTACTGGTCGCTGTCGCAATGGCTGAAGCGCCAGGTGAAGGAGGCCGTGAAGGCCATCGACCGCTTCGAGGAAGCGCTGGCCGGCGAGGCGCGGCGCCGCGGGCTGGACGGCGTGATCTGCGGCCACATCCACCATGCCGAGATGCGCGTCGTGAACGGCGTCATGTACATGAACGACGGCGACTGGGTGGAGAGCTGCACGGCCCTCGTCGAGCATGAGGACGGCCGCTTCGAACTGCTCGACTGGGCCGCGCGGCAGCGCGCGCCGCAGCAGGTGCGCGAGGTGGTCCCGGCCTGATGCATCTCACCATCGTCTCCGATGCCTGGCAGCCGCAGGTGAACGGCGTGGTGCGCACGCTGGAGCGCGTCGCGAGCGAGCTCGCGGCCCGCGGCGACGAGGTCCAGGTGATCGGGCCCGATCGGTTCCGCAACTTCGCCCTGCCCGGCTATCGCGACATCCGCCTCGCCTTCCGGCCGCGGGCGACGCTGCGCAGGATGCTGGACGCGGCCCGCCCCGACGCGCTGCACATCGCGACCGAGGGGCCGCTGGGCCTGGCCATGCGCGCCATCTGCCACGAGCGCGGCTGGCGCTTCACCACGAGCTTCCACACCCGCTTCGCCGAATACCTCTCGGTGCGCACCGGCATTCCGCCGGGCATCACCTGGGCGCTGCTGCGCCGCTTCCACAATGCCGGCGTCGGCACCTTCGCCGCGACGCCGACCCTGCAGGAGGAGCTGGTGCGGCACGGCTTCCGGCACGTGCGGCCCTGGACCCGTGGCGTGGACCTGGCGCTTTTCCACGAGGGCGCGCGCAACGCCTGGGCCGGCCTGCCGGGTCCCATCTTCCTCTATGTCGGCCGCGTCGCCGTCGAGAAGAACATCGCCGCCTTCCTGGAGCTGGACCTGCCGGGGACGAAGGTCGTCGTGGGGGACGGGCCGCAGCGCGCGGCCCTGCAGGCGCGCTATCCGGCGGTCCATTTCGCCGGGTGGCGGCATGGCGAGGACCTCGCCCAGGCCTATCGCGGCGCCGATGTGATGGCCTTCCCCTCGCGCACCGACACCTTCGGCCTGGTGCTGCTCGAGGCCATGGCCTGCGGCACGCCGGTCGCCGCCTTTCCCGTGATGGGCCCGCGCGACGTGGTGGGCCCCGGCGGCGTGCTGGACGAGAACCTGCAGCGGGCCTGCCTGGCCGCGCTGGACGTGCCGCGCGCCCAGGCCCGCCGCCAGGCCGAGCGCTTCTCCTGGCCGGCCTGCGCGGCGAGCTTCCGCGAACAGCTCGTGACGTTACAGGGCTGAGCGGCCCTGTTGCCAATCCGCGGCGCGCCGATTAGGCATGCCGGCACATCAGGAGTTGGGCGGACGCCCGACGCCAACCTGCCTCCCGGGCAAGGTGGCGCTCCCGCAAGGGAGGATGTGGCCGGACCGGCAACCAAACGGGTCAAAGCCACACAGCGTCCGTTCCGCTCCGACGATACGGAGGACGCCCTTGCCGATCAGGATTCCCGACGACCTGCCCGCCCGCGCCACGCTGGAGGCCGAGGGCGTCATGGTCATGCGCGACACCGATGCCCTGCGCCAGGACATTCGCCCGATGCGGATCGGCCTGCTCAACCTCATGCCCGACAAGGTGCGCACCGAGACGCAGTTCGCGCGGCTGCTGGGCGCAACCCCGCTGCAGGTCCAGCTCACGCTGGTGAAGATGACCAACCACGTCGCGCGCAACACCTCGGGCGAGCACATCCTGTCCTTCTACCGCGACTGGGAGGACGTCCGCGCCGAGCGCTTCGACGGCTTCATCGTCACCGGCGCGCCCGTCGAGACCATGGCCTTCGAGCAGGTGACCTATTGGGACGAGCTGCGCCGGATCTTCGACTGGACGCAGACCCATGTGCACGGGCTCTTCAACATCTGCTGGGGCGCGCAGGCGGCGGTGCACCACTTCCACGGCATGCCCAAGCACGCTTTGGCGGAGAAGGCCTTCGGCGTGCACCGGCACCTCAATCTCGCGCCCGCCTCGCCCTATCTGCGCGGGTTCTCCGATGATTTCGCCATCCCCGTCTCGCGCTGGACGGAGGTCCGCCGCGAGGACATCCCGCCCGCGAGCGGCCTGCGCGTGCTGATGGAATCCGAGGAGGCGGGGCTCTGCCTGCTGGAGGACCCGGCGCATCGCGCGCTGCACATGTTCAACCACATCGAATATGATTCCAGCTCGCTGGCCGAGGAGTATTTCCGCGACGTCGCCGCGGGAAAGACGATCGCCATGCCGCTCGACTACTTTCCCGGCGACGACCCCACGCGCCCGCCCGGCAATCGCTGGCGCAGCCATGCGCATCTGCTCTTCGGCAACTGGATCAACCAGCTCTACCAGTCCACCCCCTTCGACCTGGCGGATATCGGACGGAATTGAAGCCGCGGCCCTGCCGATGCTTGCCGCAGATTTGCCCCATCGCAGGTTCTAAGCTGCGGATACTCCCTGGTCATCCCGCCCGTGACGCCACCCGATTCTTCCCCGCCGCCCGAGCCCACCCCCCTCTCCGAGGCGTCGACGGCGCCCATCGGCCGGGTTGCCGCGTTTCGCGCCTGGATCCGCGGCGGCGAGCTGGGGCTGGTCTTCCTCGCGGTGATCACCGGCATCGCGGCGGGGCTGCTCGCCACCGCCATGAGCGCCGCGGCGCGAGGCCTGCACCTGCTGCTTTTCGGCCAGGGCGTGGCGCATGGGGTAAGCCTCGCCCGCGGCGTGGACCCGCTCCAGCTCCTGCTGATCCCGGCCCTGGGCGGCCTCCTGCTCGGCGTCGTGAACATGGGGATCGCGCGCTGGCGGCCGCGCCAGCCGGTGGATCCCATCGAGGCGAATGCGCTGTTCGGCGGACGCATGTCGCTCTGGGACGGCGCGGTGGTGGCCGTGCAGAACATCATCTCCAACGGCTTCGGCGCCTCGGTCGGGCTGGAGGCGGGCTATACCCAGGTCGGCGGCGGCGTCGCCTCGCGGCTGGGGCGCAAGCTGGGGCTGCGGCGCGGCGACCTGCGCGTGCTGGTGGGCTGCGGCGCGGCGGGCGCCATCGCGGCGGCCTTCGACGCCCCGCTGACCGGGGCCTTCTACGCCTTCGAGCTGGTGATCGGCACCTATGCCATCGCCTCGCTGGCGCCCGTGGTGGCCTCGGCCGTCGCGGCCATCCTGACGACGCGGCTGCTGAGCGGACAGACCTATCTCGTGCAGCCCGGCGGCGTGCCCTCGCCCGCCTGGGACGGCTACCTGCTGGCCCTGGCGCTCGGCGTGCTCTGCGCCCTGGCGGCGATCGCGCTGATGCGCGGCGTCACCATGATCGAGAACGCCTTCAAGACCGGCGTGCCATGGGCGCCCCTGCGGCCGGCCGTCGGCGGGCTCGGCGTGGGGGTGCTGGCGCTGCTTTCCCCGGGTGCGCTCTCGGCGGGGCACGGGGCGTTGCACTACGCCTTCAGCACGGAAGGGCCGCTCAGGGCCGCGCTGCTGCTGCTGGTGGTGAAGGCGGCGGCCTCGGCGCTCTCGCTGGGCGCCGGCTTCCGCGGCGGGTTGTTCTTCGCCTCGCTGCTGATGGGTGCGCTGCTGGGCAAGATCTTCGCCGCGCTGCCGCCCGAGATCGGGCTGCATGCGGTCGATCCGCTCTTCCTCGCCGTCGTGGGCATGAGCGCCTTCGGCACGGCGGTGATCGGCGCGCCCCTGGCCATGACCTTCCTCGCGCTCGAGAGCACCGGCAATTTCGCGGTGGCCGGCGCGGTGCTGACGGCGGTAGCGGTTTCCGGCCTCGTGGTGCGCCGGACCTTCGGCTACTCCTTCGCCACCTGGCGCTTCCACCTGCGCGGCGAGACCATCCGCTCCGCCCACGACGTGGGATGGCTGCGCGACCTGACCGTCGGCAAGCTGATGCGGCGCGACGTGCGGACGGTGCGCTTCGACACCAAGCTGGCCTCCTTCCGGCGCGATTTCCCGCTGGGCTCGACCGAGCGCGTGATCGCGCTGGACGAGGCCGGGCGCTACGCCGGCGTGGTGCTGGTCATCGAGGCCCATGCGCCCGAGACGACCGCCGAGACGATCGTCCCGCTGCTCAAGCTGAAGGACGTGGCGCTGCTGCCGGCGATGAACGCGAAGGAGGCCATGGCGGTCTTCGACAGCGTGGAGGTCGAGGCGCTGGCGGTGCTGGACGGCGCGGAGAGCCGCAAGGTCATCGGCTCGCTGACCGCGAGCCACGTGCTGCGCCGCTACGGCGAGGAGATCGACAAGCGGCGCCAGGAAGAGGTCGGGCTGAGTTAGAGCAGATCCCGATCAGGCTGCTTTGCCTGATCGGGTGAAGATGATCGGAAAAAGCTCTAGCCTTTCCCGGCGAGCTCCAGCGCGGATTCCAGCCCGCCGGCCAGGATGTTGTCGGACAGTTCGCGGTCCGTCACGGCGCGGGCCAGCTGCAGCGTGCCGATCATCAGCCCGTAGATCGCGGCCGCCCTGCGCTCGCGCTCTTCCGCCGACAGCTCCTCGGGCAGCTCGGCGCCGATATGCCCGAGCGTCCTGCGCACCGCGCCCTGGAAGGCCTCGCGGGTGGGCGCGGGATGGCGCGCGATCTCCGCCGCGAGCGCCGCCGTGAAGCAGCCCTGCCCCGGGCCGTCGCGATGGCCGGGGCTGAGATAGCTGCGGATGAAGCCCTCGCCGGCGCCGGGGCCGGCCTCGCGGAGGGCCGCCTCGCGCTTGCCAAGCGCGTGCGCCATCGCCTCCTGGACGAGATGCTCCTTGGATTCGAAGTGGTTGTAGAAGGCGCCGTTGGTCAGCCCGGCCTCGGCCATAAGGCCGGCGATGCCCGCCGCCGCCACGCCCTCCTCCCGGAACTTCTTCGCGGCGACCTCGACGATGTGCTGGCGCGTCCCGTCCTTGTGGCCCTTCGCGTATCTCATGGCCCGCTCCGCATCGGGGCCGACGGATTCACGCCCCCAGCCGGTCCCGGGCCGCGGCGATCCGCCGGCATAACATTGCGTCCATCTTCGATGGCCGCCATTGCATTACGATCGTAATTAATCATTATGATTGTAATCTAACAACCCGCGGCCCGGGCTTCAAGCCCGTTCGGCCCTTCCGGACAAGGACTTCCACCATGCGTCTCCAAGGCAAGACGGCGCTCATCACGGGCGGCACCAGCGGCATCGGCCTCGCCACCGCGAAGCTCTTCCTCGCCGAGGGCGCCGAGGTCGTCGTCACCGGGCGCAACCGGCAGACCCTCGACGCCACGCAACGCGAACTCGGCGATCGCGCGCTGGCCGTGCAGGCCGATGCCACCGAGGAAGGCGCGGCCGAGCGCGCCGTCGCCGAGGGCATCGCGCGCTTCGGCAAGATCGACATCGTCTTCGCCAATGCCGGCATCGGCGGTGCCACGCCGCTCGGCGGCACCACGGCCGAGGCCTTTTCCCACATCGTCCGCAACAACCTGGACGGCAGCTTCCTCACCGTGCAGGCGGCACTGCCGCATCTGGGCCGGGGCGCCGCGGTGATCCTCAACGGCTCGGTGCACGCGGTGCTGGGCGTGGCCGGATGGTCGGCCTATGCGGCGGCCAAGGCGGGCCTGCGCGCCATGTCGCGCGTGCTGGCCTCGGAGCTGGCGGCGCAGGGCATCCGCGTGAACCTCGTGGTGCCGGGCGGCACGCGCACGCCGATCTGGTCCTTCGCCGCGCCGACGGAAGCGGCCATGGACGTGTTGGACGCCCAGCTCTCCCTCGCCATCCCGCTCGGCAAGATGGGCGAGGCGGACGATATCGCGAAGGCCGTGCTGTACCTCGCCTCGGACGACGCGAAGCACGTCACGGGCGCCGAGATCGTCGTCGATGGCGGCCACACCGGCGCGCCCGCCGGCGCGCCCGTCTACCGCGCCGCAGCCTGACCGCCATGAGCCAGGCCACGCTCGCCGCCGCTCCTCCCACCGCCGCGCCGGCCGTGGACCGCAAGGCCATGGCGCGCGCGGCGATGCTCGACGGCCCCATCCTCGCCACGCTGCTGCGCCTGGCGCTGCCCACCATCTCCGTGCTCATCGCGCAGACGGCGGTGAACGTGGCCGAGGGCTATTATGTCGGCCTGCTCGGCACCGACGCGCTGGCGGGCGTGGCGCTCGTCTTCCCCGTCTACATGCTCATGATGATGATGTCGGGCGGCGGGCTCGGCAGCGGCGTGGCCTCTTCCGTGGCGCGGGCGATCGGCGGCGGCCGGCAGCACGACGCCGATGCGCTGGTGCTGCACGCCATCGTGCTGGCGGTGGTCGTCGGCGCGGCCTTCACCTTCGCGACCATCCAGGGCGGCCCCTGGCTCTACCGCACGCTGGGCGGGCGCGACGGGGCGCTGGAGGCGGCGCTGCTCTACTCCAACTGGATCTTCGCCGGCTCCATCGCGATCTGGGTGGTGAACCTGCTCTCCGCCGCGCTGCGTGGCTCGGGCAATGTGAAGGTGCCGGCCCTGGTGACGCTGGGCGGCGCGCTGGTGCTGATCCCGGCCTCGCCGGCACTGATCTTCGGCTTCGGGCCCATTCCGCGGATGGGCATCGCCGGCGGCGGGCTGGCCTTCGCGCTGTATTTCGGCGGCGCGTCGCTGGTGCTGCTGCACTACATGGCCTCCGGCCGCTCCGGGCTCGCCCTGCGCTGGGCGCCGCTGGAATGGCGGCTCTTCGCCGATATCCTGAAGGTCGGGCTGCCGACGGCGCTCAGCACCGTGCTGACCAACCTCACCGTGATCCTGGTGACGGGCGCGGTCGGGCTCTTCGGGACGCATGCCCTGGCGGGCTACGGCATCGCCTCGCGGCTGGACTACCTGCTGATCCCCGTGCTGTTCGGGCTGTCCTCGGCGGTGCTCACCATGGTGGGCGTGAACATCGGCGCCGGCCGGCGGCCGCGGGCACGGGAGATCGCCTGGACGGGCGGGCTGGTGGGCGCGGCCTTCACCGGCGCGATCGGGCTGGTGATCGCCCTCTGGCCGGGGCTGTGGCTGAATCTCTTCACCGACGAGGCCGACGTGCTGGCGCCGGCGACGGCCTATCTGAGCATCGTGGCGCCCTTCTATGCGTTCTTCGGGCTGGGCTTCGTCGTGTCCTTCGCGGGCCAGGGCGCGGGGCACATGCTGTGGCCCTTCCTGGGCGTCACGGGGCGGCTGGCGATCGCGGCGGGGCTGGGCTGGGTCGCGGTCAGCGTCTTCGGCGCCGATATCGCGACGCTGGCGTCGATCGTGGCCGGCTCCTTCGTGGTCTATGCGGCGTTGTGCTGCGTGGTGATGGTGTCGAAGACGGTGTGGGCGAGGTAATCGCCCGCATCCCGCGCGGTGCGCCAGCGCCTCGGCACGACGTCAGACGGCGACCGGATTCAGTTCCATATGGACGATCTCGATCGCGTCCCCGCCCAGGCCGTGGGAGAAGATACCCGTCCCGACCCGTTCGAAGCCGTGGCGCCGATAGAAGGCTTCGGCGTTGACGGTCGATTCGAGCCGGATGGGCCCCGAATGGCCCGATCGCGCCCGGGCGATGCCGACCTCCAGGAGGCGTCTCCCCAGGCCGGTCCCCGATGCCCCGGGCAGAACGAACAGCCGCGTGACTTCGCCGGGTTCCGCATCCACGAAACCGACGATGTCGCCCTCGCATTCCGCGACCACCATGTTTCCCAGGCCGATGAGGCCTTCGTAATAGGCCGGCGTGCGATCACCCATCCATCCGGCGATCTGCTGGCCGGAGTAGTGATGCCGGGCCAGCCCGGCCACCGAGGCGCGGGTGACCTCGAACACCGCCTCGCCGTCGCCGGCCCTCGCCGGCCTGAACGCGACATGCCCGTCTTTTTCCACCCCACGCTCTCCCCGAAATTGTCCGAAGCCGGGACCGCCCTAAGCGATCCCCCTCCGAAAACAAGCCTTCGCGTGATCGTTCACCATTCCCGCCGCCTGCATCCACGACTGGACGATCACCGGCCCCACGAACTTGAAGCCCTTCTTCTTCAGCGCCTTCGACATCGCCTCGGACAGCTCGGTCTTGGCGTGGACGGTTTCGCCATCGCCCCGGATCGTCTTCCCGCCCACCATGCCCCAGG
This sequence comes from Roseococcus sp., assembly GCF_965227005.1. Classification (NCBI taxonomy): domain Bacteria; kingdom Pseudomonadati; phylum Pseudomonadota; class Alphaproteobacteria; order Acetobacterales; family Roseomonadaceae; genus Roseococcus; species Roseococcus sp. The sequence goes on along the minus strand of NZ_CBDDFJ010000018.1, from coordinate 61,007 downwards.
CGAATTCCGAAAAATCCTCGCCCGCCGCCCGCATCGCCAGATAGGCGCGCGCATTGCCGATGGTCGCCTCGATCTTCGCCCGCGCGCGGATGATGCCGGCATCGCCCATCAGCCGCTCGACATCCGCCGGACCGAAGGCCGCGACCTTCTCGGGATCGAAATTCGCGAAGGCGCGGCGATAGCCCTCGCGCTTGCGCAGCACCGTGATCCAGGCGAGCCCGGCCTGCGCGCCCTCCAGGTTCAGCGACTCCCAGAGCGCGCGGGAATCGCGTTCCTCCACGCCCCATTCCGCGTCGTGATAGGCGCGCAGCAGGGGGTCGGATTCACACCATCTGCAGCGATGCGGCTCGGTCATGCGGCGGCTTCCTTCGCGGCGGCGTCGATATCCGCCATCTCCAGCACCGGCTGCGGCGCGCCATGCCGCGCGACGTTCAGCATGGCCTGGCCGATCACCTCGGTCGTCAGCACCCAGCGCGGCAGGAGCCGGCGCGCGAGGCTGAAGACCGGGCTCAGCAGAAGATAGATGGCCTGGATCCACGCGACCTTCGGCCGTGCCCCGTTCAGCGGCTGGATGATGCCCGGCCGGAAGAGATAGACCGCCTTGAAGGGGAGGAATTGCAGCGCGTTCTCGGTCTCGCCCTTCACCCGCGCCCACATGGTCCGGCTCGCACTGTCGCTGCCCGCGCCGGTGACATAGACGAAGGTCATCGCCGGATTGCGCGGCGCCAGCGCCCGCGCGGCGGCCAGCGTGAGGTCATGGGTCACGCGCCGGTAATCGGCCTCCGCCATGCCGAGGGAGGAGACGCCGAGACAGAAGAAACAGGCGTCGAAGCCCGCGAGTTCCTCCTCCAGCCCGGCATAGTCGAAGAGATCTGGATGGACGATCTCGCGCAGCTTCGGGTGGTCGATCCCCGTCGCGCTGCGCCCGAGGGTCACCACCTGCGTCACATCCGCCGCGCGCAGGCATTCCCGCAGCACCCCCTGCCCCACCATGCCGGTGGCGCCGAAGACGAGGACCTTCAAGCGCGCGCCGCGCTTTGGATGCGCGCCAGCACCGCGGACACGCCGTTGCGGCGCGAGAGGCTGATATGCTCGCCCAGCCCCAGCCGCGTCAGGAAGTTCGGATCGGCTGCGCGAATCTCCTCCACCGTGCGGCCGTTGAAGACGCGCAGCACCAGCGCCATCAGCCCCTGGACGATGGCGGCGTCGCTGTTGATGCGGAAATACAGCCGCTCCCCTTCGCGGCGCGGCACGAACCACACGCGCGACTGGCAGCCGGGAACGAGATTCGCCTCCACCTTCTCCTCGGCCGTGAGCACGGGCAGTTCCCGGCCCATGTCCATGAGGTAGCGGTAGCGGTCCTCCCAATCGTCGAAGAGGGAGAACCCTTCCTCGAGATCGGTGATCACCTCCTCGATGGTGAAGGAGGGCGCGTCCACGGTCATGATACCGCTCAGCTGGCCTTGGCGAAGGCGACGAGCTGGTCGCTGGCGGTCAGCTTGTCGATCTTCTCGATGGCCGCGTATTCCGCCGCCAGGCGCTCCAGCGCCTGTTCATAGATCTGGCGCTCGCTGAAGGACTGGTCGGGCTGGCCGGCATTGCGCTGCAGGTCGCGCACGACCTCGGCGATCTGGATGGGATCGCCGCTGTTGATCTTGGCCTCGTATTCCTGCGCGCGGCGCGACCACATGGTGCGCTTGATGCGGGCGCGGCCCTTGAGGGTGTCGATCGCGGCCTCGAACTCCTTCTGGGTGAAGAGCTTCCGCAGGCCGGCCGTGGGCACCTTGTTGACGGGAACGCGCAGGGTCATGCGGTTCTCCTCAAAGGTGACGACGATCATGTGCATTTCCATGCCCGCCGCCTCGATGATCTCGATGCCCTGCACGGTGCCGACGCCATGGGTCGGGTAGACGACATGGTCGCCCGCCTTCAGCTCGATCTTGGCGGCCGGCGGACGCGGCGGGCCGGATTGCGGCTCGTTGAAGCCGGGGCGGCCGGGGCTGCGGACGGCGAAGGACGGCGGCATGTTGGGCCGGCCCATGGGCGGGCGCGGCGACATGGGATTGCCGCCGCCGCGCATCGGCATGTTCGGAGGGGCGGCGACGATGATGTTGGGGCGCGGCGCGACAGGCGCCGCCGGCGGCTCGGCCACGGGCGCCACGGCAACGGTCGGGGCGACGGCGGCCGGCTTCTCGGAAGCGGATTTGGGAGGGGACTTGGCCGAGGGGGCCTTGCTGCTGGTCACTGGACGGGTTGCTGCCTTGGTAAGAGTGGCTTCGGGCATGGCAGCCGTCTTGGCTGCCGGTTCAGTCGTCGGATCCGGCTTCGCGTCCGCCTGGGGGGCGGGCGGGGGGGCCGGTTTTGGCGCTGGCTTCTTCACCACCGCCTGAATGGGCATCGGGGCCGGTGCCGTCTTCGTCGCGGCTTTCGGAGCGGGCTTCGCCGCTGGTTTGTGCGCCGGCTTGGCGACCATCTTCGGGGCCGCAGCCTTGGTCGCCGTCTTGGACACCGCAGCCTTGGACACCGCGGCTTTCGATCCCGCGGCCTTGGTCACCGCGGTCTTGGTCACCGCGGCTTTCGACGCCGAGGCCTTCGGAGCCGCGGGCTTGGGCAGCCGCGCCTTTGAAGCCGCGACCTTCGAAGCTGCCGCCTTCGGCGCCACAACCTTTCGCGCCGCAACCTTTGGCGTCCCAGACTTTGAAGTCCCAGACTTTGAAGTTCCGGACTTGGCCGCGGGCTTCGCCTTCACCGGCTTAGGGGCCGGCTTGGGCGCGGGGCGAGAGGCTGCCTTGGCGGCGACCTTCACGGACCCGGCCTTGGCGGCCGGTTTTTTGACGGGGATGGGGGCCTTTTTGGCACGCGCGGGCGAGGACTTACTCCGAGGCGACGTGACCATGTGCGACGAGACTCCTGCAACCCAGGAAGGAGGGAGCCGAACGCGCTGAACCCCTTGGCAGCTTTCGATTTCTGGCCGTGGAGAGGACGCTTCCGTCGTAATGATATAGCACAAAAATGCACCCCTGTCACGCACGGAGAGGCATTGCCTCCCGCGCGCGAGCCACGGCAGTCGGTCTCAGGGCTTGCCCGGTTCCGGGCTCAGCATCTCCGCCTTCCCAGGCTTGTCCTTCCACTCCTCCGCATCGGCCGGCGGCTCGCCCTTGCGGGTGATGTTCGGCCAGGTCTTGGCGTAGTTGCGGTTGATCTCGAGCCAGGGCGTGGCCTGATCGTCGCTATCGGGCAGAATGGCCTCGGCGGGGCATTCCGGCTCGCAGACGCCGCAGTCGATGCACTCATCCGGATGGATCACCAGGAAGTTCTCGCCGACGTAGAAACAGTCGACCGGGCACACCTCGACACAATCCATGAACTTGCACTTAATGCAATTTTCGGTGACGACATAAGTCACGAAAGCGGCTCCTGATCTTCGCAGTCGCGGTAGAAATGACGCCCCAGCGTTGCGTTGACAAGCGCAAGGGCGTCAGGGCAGCCCTTCACCCACTTCCTCATACAGCAAACGGGCTTCTTCCGGCGGTCCCCGGCGCTCGCCGAGCGCCAGAACCCGCCAGACCCGGACCTCGCCAGCCCAGAAAAACGTGAGCAGGTCGCCGACGCGAATCCGGGCGTGGTCCTTGGTGACGGGCTGGCGGTTGAGGCGGAACCCGCCTGCCTCGATCAGCGCGCCACAGGCGGGTTTGGTCTTGGCCAGGCGCGTGTGCCAGAGCCAGGTATCGAGGCGCAGGAAATCCGCCCCCGTCCCCATCCGTCAGGGAATCACGTCTGGAAGCAGCGGCGTGGTCCTCCGGCGCATGGGGCTCTGACGCGCTACTTCAGCTTGAGCTTCATGAGCGCGGCGAAGGGGCTGTCCTCGACGCTCGTGGAGGGGCGGTCCTCATGGAAGGTCCGCGTCTCCGGACCGCCCGAGCGGTCGCGGTCGCGCGGGGGGCCGCCCCGGCGATCGTCGCGGCGGTCGTCACGGCGAGGGGCGCCCTTGCTCGGGAAGTTGCCGCGATTGCCGTCGCGGCGGGGCCCATCATTGCGCGGCCCATCCTGGCGAGCGCCTTCCGGACGCGGCGTCTCGGCCGGCGCGCCATCGGGACGCGGCGCGCCCTGACCCTGGCCATGACGCGGGGCGCCCTTGCCGGGGAAGGGACCGCGATTGCGGTCGCGGCGCGGGCCGTCGTTGCGGCGCGGGGCCTCGGCCCCTTCGGCCGGCGCGGCGCCCTCGGCGGCAGGCGCGCCCTCGGCCGGCGCCTGGTCGCGGCGGGCGTTCGGGTTGGGACCACGGCCGCGATTGGGCTGGTTCTGGCGGCGCGGCGGCGCGGCGGGGCGCGCCCAGGCCACCATCGCCGGCAGCACCGGGCCCTGCATGTCCTCGGCCAGGACCTCGGAGGGGATGAGGCGGAAGCCGAGCGCGGTCAGCACCGGCTCCAGCATGTCGCCCTTGATGCCGAAGCGGCCCAGGATTTCGGGCGGCAGGGGCGCGGGCGCGCGGCGGGTGAGGTAGCCGAGTTCGGCCGCCACGCGCTCCGCGACGTCCAGGCGCAGCAGCACCGGCCCGGCGGAGACCCAGCCCATGATGGCCGAGAAGCCCTCGGGCCAGGAGAGCGCCATCACGCCGTCGGTCGGGATGGAGACCAGGCCCGGCGCGGGCAGCGGCGGGGTCGGCAGGTCGAAGCTCAGCGCCCAGAGCTGCGCGCGCAGCGCCATGGGCCGCGGCTTCAGCGCCTCGGGCACATAGAGCGCGAAGCGGCCGGCGCGGATGCCGATCGCCTTCAGCTTGGCCCGCAGCTCATGGCCGATGTTGTTGCGCGTGTCGCCCGGCTTGAGGCCGAGCGTCTCGCGCAGTTGGAAGGCCGGGCCGCGCAGCGTGTTGTCCTCGGCGGCCTTGGCCTCAATGGCCGCGATGGCCGCGAGGTCCTTGGAGAGGACGCCCTCGATCCAGCCGGCCAGGCGGGTGCGGATGCGCTCGCGCTGCGGCCCGTCCAGGAATTCGGAGGCATTCACCTCGATCAGCGGCTTGCCCGGCTCGCTGCCCATCTTGAGGCGGGCGATCTCCGCGCCGTCCCAGGTGATGCGGTGCTCGGAGGTCAGGGCCAGACCATCGATCTTGGCGGTGTCCAGCGCGGCCAGGCGGCGTGGGATCTCCTGCACCAGGGCGCGGCGCGCGGCACGGAGGATGAGCTTCTTCTCCTCCTCGCCGCCCTCGCCATGCTCGGGCACGAAGTCGAAGCCGACCACGTGGCCGACCTTATGGCCCTCGACCACCACTTCGCCCTGGCGGGTGACGGCGGAAAGCAGCTCGTCCTCGGTGCTGTCGAGGCTGCGGATCAGATGCGCGGCGCGACGGTCCACGAAGCGGGCCGTCAGGCGCTCGTGCAGCGCGTCGGAAACGGCATCCTCGGCGGCGCGGGCGGCTTCCTGCTGGACCTCGGCATCGCGCACCCAGTCGGCGCGGGCGGCGATATAGGCCCAGACGCGAATGGCCGAGAGGCGCGCCATCAGCGTGTCGAGGTCGCCCTCGGTGCTGGTGCAAGAGGCGATCTGCGCGGCGATCCAGTCGGACGGCAGGGTGCCGTCCTCGGCCAGATTGGTGAAGACGCGGGCGCAGAGCCGGGTGTGGGTGTCGTCGGCCAGCTTGCGGAAATCGGGGATCTGGCAGGCTTCCCACAGCAGCTGCACCCGGGCGCGCGACGAGGCGAGGGCGCGGATCGGCTCCTCGCGGCCGAGATGGCTCAGCACGATGTGGTCGGTCGCGTCATTGCCCTTGGTCAGGCCGGGCTGCGGTGAGGGCGCGCTCAGGCTGTCGAGCAGGGCGTCGATGCTGGAGAAGTCGAGGTCGCTGTTGCGCCAGACGAGCGACTGCAGCGGCTCGAAATGATGCCCCTCGATCTTGGCGACCATCTCGTCGGACAGGGCCGGGCATTCGGCGGTGGTGCCGAAGGTGCCGTCGCGCATGCCGCGGCCGGCGCGGCCGGCGATCTGCGCGGCCTCCTGCGCGGAAAGGGCGCGCGGCGAATTGCCGTCGAACTTCTGCAGGCTCGCGAAGGCGACGTGGTCGACGTCCATGTTCAGGCCCATTCCAATGGCGTCGGTGGCCACGAGGAAATCAACCTCGCGATCCTGGTACATCTTCACCTGGGCGTTTCGCGTGCGCGGGGACAGGCGCCCCATCACGACCGCGCAGCCGCCACGGCGGCGGCGGATGGCCTCGGCGATCGCATAGACCTCCTGGGCGGAGAAGGCGACGACGGCGCTGCGGGCCGGCAGGCGCGTCAGCTTCACCGGGCCGGCATAGGTCAGGTTGGAGAGGCGCGGGCGCGTCTCGATCTCGACCTGCGGCACCAGGCGCTGCATCAGCGGGCGGATGGTCTCCGCGCCCATGAACATCGTCTCGACCAGGCCGCGCGCGTGCAGCAGGCGGTCGGTGAAGATATGGCCGCGATCGGGGTCGGCGCAGAGCTGGATCTCGTCGACCGCGAGGAATTCCACCTTGCGATCCAGCGGCATGGCCTCGACCGTGCAGGCGAACCACTTCGCGCCGGGCGGGATGATCTTCTCCTCGCCGGTGATGAGCGCGACATGGGCCTCGCCCTTCTGGGCGACCATGCGGTCATAGTTCTCCCGCGCCAGGAGGCGCAGCGGGAAACCGATGATCCCGGAGGAATGCGCGAGCATGCGCTCCATCGCGAGATGGGTTTTTCCGGTGTTGGTCGGGCCGAGAATGGCCTTCACGCGAGCGTCGAACATGACCGTTATTCCAGCAAAAGTCGGGAGCCTTATGGACCATGCACGCGTGATTGCAACTTAGCGCCCCGCGATGGAGATTGCCGCCGGTGTCTCCTCCCCGCAGCTTCGCCCTGATCTACGGCGCCCAGTTCCTGGGCATCGGCGCCATGACGCCCTTCCTGCCGGCCATCCTCGCCGAGGGCGGGCTGACCGCCGGACAGGTGGGCGGGGTGATGGCGGCGGGCTCCGTCATGAAGCTGATGGCCGCCCCGGCGGGCGGGCGGATCGCCGATGGCGCGGGCGACGTGCGCGTCATCCTGGCGATCGCGGCGGTGGTGGCGGCCGCGGCGGCGATGGGCTTCGGGCTCGTGGCCGGGCTCGCTTTGCTGCTGGCCGTGCAGGTGGTGCATGCCATCGCCGTCGCCCCGGTGGTGCCGCTGACGGATGCCCTGGCGGTGGGCGCGGTGCGGAACCACGGCTTCGACTATGCGCGCGTCCGCGCGTCGGGCTCGATCACCTATATTATCGGCGCCGTGCTCGCGGGGCAGGCCGTGGCCCTGGGCGGGCCGCGCATGGCGGCCTGGATCCTGGCGGCGGCCCTGATCGCGACGGCCGGGCTGGCGCTGCGCCTGCCGGACGGGCGGCGGCCGGGGGCCAAGGCGAAGGGCTCGCTCTGGGCGCCGCTGCGCGAGCCGGGCTTCGTGCGGATTCTGGTCATCACCGCGCTGATCCAGGGGAGCCACGCGCTCTATTATGCCTTCTCGACCATCCATTGGCAGCGGGCCGGACTGGGGACGGGCCTGATCGGCGCGCTCTGGGGCTTCGCCGTGGTGTCGGAGGTGCTGCTCTTCCTTTATGGGCGCGGTTTCGTGCTGCGGCTGGGCGTGCGGGGCCTGGTGATGCTGGCGGCGGCGGCGGGGGTGCTGCGCTGGTGCGTCTTCGCCGTCACCACCGAGCCGACGGTGCTCCTCCCCGTGCAGATCCTGCATGGGGCGACCTTCGGGGCCATGCATCTGGCGACCATGCAGGCCCTGCTCGGCCTGCCGGCGACCGTGGGTGCGCGGGCGCAGACCCTGGTCGCCTCGGCGGTGAGCGCCACCTCGGGGGCGCTCATGTGGGGCAGCGGCCTCCTCTACGCCGCGACGGGCGGGCACGCCTTCTTCGCGATGGCCGGGCTTTGCGCGCTGGGGTTCGCCCTGGGGCTCGGGATCCGGAAAGCGGGCTGAAGCGCCCTCCCCCGCCTATGTCTCCAGCTCGACCAGGAACTCGCCCTTCGGCCTGGGCGTGAAGGACACGAAGCCCTCCAGCAGGAACACCTTGAGTTTCGAGCGCAGCACCGTGTCCAGCAGGTGGTCGGGCGTATCGATCCCGTCGACGCCCCCCTTGAGGATCCCCGCCTCGTCCAGCGCCTCGGCGATGTAGCTCGCGCAGTTGCTGCCGGCCGCGCGGTACACCGGGGCGCGCGAGCGCAGATATCCCCAGAAGGACCAGAGGCTCCGGGCGGCGGCGGGGCTGACATCGAAGACGGCCAGCACGGAGCGGCAGGGCTTGGCCCGGGCGCTCTTCATGTCGACGTATTCCGGTCGGCGGGCCGAGAGGAGCGGATAATCCATGACGACGCCCTCGGTCGAGACGATGCTCCGAAGCAGGCCATCGCGGCCGGAGGCGTAGAATCCGAAGGGCGCCCCGCCGGGCAGGACCGCATCGACATGCCCGAGGTTCTCGGAGGGGGTGGAGGTGCTCGCCTTATATCTCAGGATGAAGCCCGCCATGGTCTGGTCGACCGTCACTTTGCCCATTGTGCCTCCTCTTCGACGGCCTGCCCCCTCGGGGCATCGCCGGTGTCGGCAAGCTTGTCCGCGACGGAAGGTGCCCGCACTATTCCCCTCCTGGGGATGGGCCTTCCGTCCGACGCCGAGCGGGAGCGCGACGAGTGACAGCCAGGACGCGCCGCCTCCGGCAGGAGCTGACGCTGCTCTGCCAGGCCGGGCTGGGCATCGAGCTCATCGCCCCCGAGGTCTGCCGGCTGCTCCGCGCCCTCGTGGGATGCGAGGCGGCGGCCCTCTTCTGGCTGGACGCGGAGGGCATGCCGCTCGGCTTCTTCCACGAGAACTCGCCCGCCTCCGCCCGGGAGCTCTTCGCCAATGAATTCGGGCGGCTCTTCGTCGGACCGGGGGAGATCAATGTCTTCCTGCTGGCGCAGCGCGGCTCGATCAGCCTGGGCAATCTGGCGCGGCCCGATGCCGGGTACTACCGCTCCAACACCTTCAATCTCCTGGTGCGCGCAAGCGGGCATCACCACACGCTGGACATGCGCATCGACATCGACGGCCGCACGCGCTTCGTCGTCCTGCTGTTCCGCGAGCAATCCTCGCCCTTCGAGCAGGCGGATGCCGCCATCCTGCAATCCGCCGCGCCTCATCTGCGTGAGGCGGCCCGTCCGGAACGGGGCGAGCTCCGCTGGAATCGCGCGGCGGTCTCCGGCCATATGCTGGTCGACCGGACGGGGCGGCGCCTGCTCCTGGTGAGCACGGAGGCCGAACTCCTGCTCCGCGACAGCAACCTCATGGGGCAGGGCCTGCGGATTTCCGGGCCGGCGGAGCAGCCGCCGCGTTTCGTGCAGGATCTCTGCGCGCAGCTCGCTTTGGTTCCGCAGGCGGGTTGCGTCCTCCAGGTGCCGGCGGGCCGGCTCGTGGCGCGCTGCAGCCTGATGCGCCCCTCGATGCCGCCCAGCGTGCCCGCACCGGCGGAGCAGGTCCTCGTCACCCTGGAGCTGGAGGTTCCCTCCCAGCTGAGCGCGCTGCGCCGCGTGATGGGGCTCACCCTCTCCCCCCTGCAACAGAGGATCGCGGCCTATGCCGCGCTGGGCGGCAGCCGCAAGGAGTGCAGCATGGCCCTCGGCGTCAGCAAGGAGGCGCTCAAGAAGCACCTGGCGGTCATCTATGACGCCGCCGGAACGGCATCCTGGGAGGCGCTGCAAAGATCGCTGGGATGAAAGGCGCGATCGGGGGTAAATTTTTCTTGCCGGCGGCCCGCGCCGAAGAGGGAGAGATACCGCCGTCCCGGACCGAATCTTCCCTACGGGAACAAGGGCGTGCCCTTTTCCGCATCGCGAGGCACCCATGCAAAAGGAGCGGAATGGCGGTTGCCGGCCAATCTGCCCCCGTGATCCACAACCGGTCAGCCATGGCGGCGGCCCCCCGACCGGGATAAAATGACCTCACATGAACAGCATCCCACCTTCTGACGGCCAGGCCCTCTTCGGCCTCGGCACGCGCCTGCCGCCCGCGAGCCTCGAGGCGGAGCAGGCGCTGCTGGGCGCACTGCTGGCCAACAACAAGGCCTATGAGCGGGTCAGCGAATTCCTCGAGGCCGAGCATTTCGCGGACGCCATCCACGGCCGCATCTACACCGCCATCCGCCGCCGCGTGGAAAACGGCCAGCTCGCCGACGCCGTCACGCTGCGCCGCGAGTTCGAGCACACCGGCGACCTGACCGAGGTGGGCGGCCCCGCCTATCTGGCGCAGCTGCTCTCGGCCATGGTCGGCATCGTCAATGCCGGCGAATACGGCCGGCTGATTCACGACTGCTACATCCGCCGCCAGCTCATCGACCTGGGCGAGACGGTGGTGAACCGCGCCTTCGGCTCGGAGCCCGAGCTGGAGGGCAAGGAGCAGATCGAGGCGGCCGAACAGCTCCTCTTCGACCTCGCGACCGAGAAGGCCGCCGAGGGCGGTGCCATCACCTTCGAGAAGGCGCTGACGCGCGCGGTCGAGATCGCGGCCAAGGCCAAGGAGAATGGCGGCGGCGTCTCGGGCCTCGCCTCAGGCCTGCGCGACTTCGACGCCAAGATGGGCGGGCTGCACAATTCGGATCTCATGATCCTCGCCGGCCGCCCCGCCATGGGCAAGACCGCGCTCGTCACCAAGATCGCCTATGGCGCGGCCCAGGCCCTGCTGAAGGAAGCCCAGGAGACCGGCCAGCGCACCGGCCAGGTCGCCATCTTCTCGCTGGAAATGAGCGCCGACCAGCTCGCCAACCGCCTGCTGTCCGAGGCCAGCCGCATCCAGGGCGACCGCATCCGCCGCGGCGAGATCAGCCAGCGCGAGTTCGACCATTTCGTCGGCGTGAGCCGCGAGCTCTCGCAGCTGCCGCTGCTGATCGACGACACGCCGGCCATCACCCTCTCGGCGCTCCGCACGCGCTGCCGCCGCATCCAGCGCACGCGCGGCCTGCGGCTGGTGGTGGTGGACTACCTCCAGCTCATGCGGCCCGCCGCCGGCACTCGGCCCGAGTCGCGCGTGCTGGAAATCAGCATGATCACCCAGGGCCTGAAGGCGATCGCCAAGGAGCTTTCTTTGCCGGTCATCGCGCTGTCCCAGCTCTCGCGCGCCGTCGAGCAGCGCGAGGACAAGCGGCCCCAGCTGTCGGATCTGCGTGAATCCGGCTCGATCGAGCAGGACGCCGACAGCGTGATGTTCGTCTATCGCGACGAGTATTACCTCAAGCAACGCGAGCCCAAGATCACCAACTTCCCCGACGACTCCAAGTTCCAGGACGCGATGACGCGCTGGCAGCAGGACATGGAGCGGGCGCACAACAAGGCCGATCTCATCATCGCCAAACAGCGCCACGGCCCCACCGGGACCATCCCGCTGTTCTTCGAGGCCGAGTTCACCCGCTTCGGCGACCTCGACACCGAGCATGTGCAAAGCTATGGCGACTGAATGTCGCAGGGCCTGCTGACCATCGATCTCGGCGCCATCGTGCGCAACTGGCGCAAGCTCTGCGCGATCCACGCGACAGGCGCGGTCGCGGGGGTGGTGAAGGCCAACGCCTATGGGCTGGGCGCCAACCGCGTCGCCACGGCGCTGCGCGATGCCGGCTGCCGGCATTTCTTCGTGGCCCAGCCGAACGAGGCCATCAGCCTGCGCAAGGCCCTCGGCCCCGGGCCGATGATCGCCGTGCTGGGCGGCTTCGCCCAGGCAGCGGAGTTCGACGTCACCCCGGTGCTCAACAGCTTGGCGGATCTGCGCGCCTATCAGGGGCCGGCCATCCTCCAGGTGGATACGGGCATGTCGCGCCTGGGGCTCGATGCCTCGGAGCTGGACGCCCTGGCCCGCGATCCCACGCCCTTCGAGGGGGTGGAGCTGCTCTATGTGATGACGCATCTGGCGGCGGCGGACGAGCCGGACCACCCGCTCAACGCGGTGCAGGCCGATCGCTTCGCCGAGATCTGCCTGAAGCTGCCCCGTGCGAGGCGCAGCTTCGCCAATTCCTCCGGCATCTTCCTCGGCGGGCGCTATGCGAGCGACCTCGCCCGGCCCGGCTGCGCGCTCTACGGCATCAACCCCACGCCGGGACAGCCCAATCCCATGGAGCCGGTCCTGCGGCTGGACGTGCCGGTGCTGCAGCTGCGCAGCATCCCGGCCGGGGCGACGGTGGGCTATGGCGGCAGCTGGATGGCTTCGCGCCCCTCGCGCATCGCGACCATTCCGGCCGGCTATGCCGACGGGCTGCATCGCGCGATCAGCGGCAAGGGGCATGGCATGCTCCGCGGCCGCATGGTTCCCATGGTGGGACGCGTGTCCATGGACCTCATCACCTTCGACGTGACCGAGGTGCCCGAGGCCCAGCCCGGCGACCTCATCGAGGTGCTCGGCCCCTCGCAGGACGCGGATTGCCTGGCGGATATCGAGGGGACGATCGGCTATGAGGTCCTGACCTCGCTGGGCAACCGCTACCGGCGCCGGTACGTTTCGGCATGACCCGGTTCCTGGACTTCCTCGCGCTGATCGGGCGCGCGCTGATTTCGACCTGCCATACCCTGGGCAACGTCTCGCTCTTCGCGCTGGCGGGCGTGTCCCATGTGGTGCGTCCGCGCTTTCCCTTCCGGCAGTTCTGGCAGCATTTCGTCGAGATCGCCTATTTCTCGCTGCCGGTGGTGGCGCTGACGGCGCTCTTCACCGGCATGGTGCTGGCACTGCAAAGCTTCACCGGCTTCTCGCGCTTCAATGCCGAGAGCGCGATCGCCTCCGTCGTGGCCCTTTCCGTCACACGCGAGCTCGGGCCCGTGCTGGCGGGGCTGATGGTGGCCGGGCGCATCGGCGCGGCCATGGCGGCCGAGATCGGCACCATGCGCGTGACCGACCAGATCGATGCGCTGACCACGCTCAGCACCGATCCGATGAAGTATCTCGTCGCGCCGCGGCTGCTGGCGGCGACGCTGGCCATGCCGCTGCTGGTGGTGGTGGCCGATATCCTCGGCGTCTTCGGCGGCTTCCTGATCGGCACGGTGAAGCTGGGCTTTCTGCCGCAGCTCTATCTGATCCGCACCTTCGACGTGCTGCAGACCATGGATGTGATGAGCGGCCTGGCGAAGGCCGCCGTCTTCGGCTTCGTCATCGCGCTGATGGGCTCCTGGTGCGGCTATAACAGCAAGGGCGGCGCGCAGGGCGTGGGCCAGGCGACGACGCGGGCGGTGGTGGCCTCCTCCATCCTGATCCTGGCGCTGGACTACGTGGTCACCGAGGCGTTCTTCAGCCGATGACCCCTCGTGACCTCGGAGAACGGGACAGCGTGAATCGGCAGGGCGAGGGCATCCCCAAGATCCGGCTGCGCGGCCTGCGCAAGGCCTTCGGCGGCAAGGTCGTGCTCGACGGCGTGGACCTCGACGTGCATGCGGGCCGATCGATGGTGATCCTGGGCGGCTCGGGCTCGGGCAAGTCGGTCACGATCAAGTGCATCCTCGGGCTGATCGAACCGGATTCGGGCCTCATCGAGATCGACGGGCGCGACGTGTCGAAGCTCTCGCGCGACGAGCGCGCGCAGATCCTCGACCGCACCGGCATGCTCTTCCAGAATGGCGCGCTCTTCGACAGCCTGCCGGTCTGGGAAAACGTCTGCTTCAAGCTGCTGGCGCAGAAGCGCATCACGCGCAACGCCGCGCGCGACAAGGCGGCCGAGGTGCTGGCACAGGTCGGCCTCGCCGCCAGCGTGGGCGACCTCTCGCCCTCCGAGCTCTCGGGCGGCATGCAGAAGCGCGTGGCCCTGGCGCGCGCCATCGCCGCCCAGCCCGACATCATCTTCTTCGACGAACCGACCACGGGGCTCGACCCCATCATGGGCGCGGTGATCGACGGGCTGATCGTGGATTGCGTGAAGAAGCTGGGCGCCACCGCCTTCTCCATCACCCATGACATGGCGAGCGCGCGCCGCATCGGCGACGACGCGGCGATGATCCACAAGGGCAGGATCGTCTGGACCGGGCCGGCCAATGCGCTCGGCGATACGGGCAATGCGATGGTGGACCAGTTCGCGCGCGGCGAGCGCGAGGGACCGATCCAGATGGAATTGCGGAAGTAGCCCTCCCCTGCACCCCGGTGCAGGATGCGCGCAAATACCACGCGGAGGGAGGCTACCATGGGCTACGTCATCATCGCCTGGGACGGCACGGACAAGGAGGCGCTGGACCGGCGCATGGCCGTGCGCGACCGGCACCTCGAGGTCATCACGCGCTGGGCGAAGGAGGGGCGGATGAACCTCGGCTTCCCGACCTTCCGGCCCGATGGCTCCATCGCCGGCTCCATCATGTTCCTCGACGAGGACGAGGTCGGCGCGAAGGAATATCTCTCCGACGAGCCCTTCGCGCGCGAAGGCGTCTGGCAGAGCTACGAGGCCCGTCCCTTCCGCATCGCGCCGCTGGAATACCAGCCGCTGCCGAGCGGCCCGACGCCCAGCAAGCCCACCCACACCGTCGTGATCGCCGAGGATGGCGAGGGCGTGCTGGCCAAGCGCCTCGCCGTGCGCGGCGCGCATTTCGAGCGCGTCTCGGGGCTGGCGAAGGACGGCACGCTCCTGCTGGGCGGCGCGCTGCTCAATGCGAAGGGCGAGATGGTCGGCTCCATCGCCATCACGAAGCATCCGACGGAAGAGGAGGCGCGCGCCTTCTGGGCGGAGGACCCCTATGTGAAGGAGGGCGTCTGGCAGAAGATGCAGTACTTCACCACGCGCTTCGCGCCGCTGCCCTACAAGCCTTTGCCCCGTCCTGAATGACCCGTCCGGAATGATTTCTTGAGCGCCACGCTCGCCGGCATCGGCGCTCTCGTCCTCTGGGCCTTCCTGGCGCTGCTGTCGCGTCTGGCCGCGGGGGTGCCGCCGCTGCAGCTCACCGCGATGAGCTTTTGCGTCGCAGGCGGGCTCGGCCTCGTCATGCTGGCGCTGCGCGGGCAGCTCGGCGTGCTGCGCCAGCCGCCGATCGTGTGGCTGCACGGGGTGGGCGGGCTCTTCGGCTATCACGCGCTCTATTTCGCGGCCCTGGCCTATGCGCCGGCGGTCGAGGCCAATCTGCTCAACTATCTCTGGCCGCTGCTGATCGTGCTGCTCTCCGCGCCGATCCTGGGACTGCGGCTGGGGCCTCGGCGGCTGGTGGGGGTGGGGCTCGGCTTTCTCGGCACCGTGGCGCTGCTCGGCAGCGGCGCGCAGTTTCCGGCCGGGGCCTGGTTCGGCTTTCTCTGCGCGGTGGCCTGCGCACTCACCTGGTCCGTCTATTCGGTGACGGCCAGGCGCCTCGCCGCCGTGCCGACCGAGGCGGTGGCCGGCTTCTGCGCGGCCTCGGCCGTGCTGGCGGGCGCCGTGCATCTTGCCTTCGAGCCGACCGTCCTCCCCGATGCGCGGCAGGGGCTCGCCGCGCTGCTGCTGGGGCTCGGGCCGGTCGGCGCGGCCTTCTTCCTGTGGGATATCGGCATGAAGCGCGGCGACCCGCGGCTGCTCGGCACGCTGGCCTATGCGGTGCCGGTGGCCTCCACGCTGTTGCTGATCACGGCCGGCCACGGCGCGCTGAGCTGGAGCGTCGCCGCCGCCCTCGTCCTGGTCACGGGCGGCGGCTGGCTCGCGGCGACGGCGAAGTAGCCCGCGCCCAGAGCGGGTACGTTCGCAAGGGCTCACTGCACCCGCTCTAGCATGTTGTTTTTCGAGCATCTTTATCCGCCCAAACGATTCCGTTTGAACGGATGATGCTCTAATCTGCCGGGCGGATCATCTCGAAGAGGCTGCTCACCTCGGTGTAGTCGCCACGATAGCCGCAGCGCGCGATGGGCCGCGCGCCGGCGGTGTCGAAGATGCCATCCTTGAGGAAGGCGCGCTGGATGTGCACGCCGGTGACCTGGCCGATGACCACATAGCTTTCGAGCTGCTTCCCATCGAGATCCTTCAGGCGAAGGACCTGCAGCAGCTTGCATTCCAGCGCCGCCGGCGCGGCGGCCACGCGGGGCGGCTTCACGCTGGTGGAAGGCGCGGCGTCGAGCGCGGCGAGCTCCATCTCGTTCACGCCATGCGGTACGCCGCGGCAGGTCTCGTTCATCGCCTCGGCCAGCTCGCGCGTGACGAAGCTGCAGACGAATTCCCCCGTTTCCTCGACGTTGCGCACGCTGTCCTTGAGGCTCTCGCTCGCGAAGGCGATGATCGGCGGGCGGCCGCTGAAGGCGTTGAAGAAGCTGTAGGGCGCGAGGTTCACGCGGCCCGCCTTGTCCACCGTCGTGATCCAGCCGATCGGGCGCGGCGCGACGATGGCCTTGAAGGGGTCGTGCGGCAGGCCGTGGCCTTGGCGCGGGTCGTAGAAATGGGTGTCGGACAAGGGGCGTTTCCTGCGGAGATGATGTTTTAATTCTTGCCCACTCCCCCGGCGACAGGAAGGGGTGGCCCGGCAGCAGGCGGCGGAGGATGCGGATGAAGATCGACGGGGCGTGCCATTGCGGCCATGTGACCTATGAGGCCGAGATCGATCCCGATCTGGTTTCGGTCTGCCATTGCACGGATTGCCAGACGCTGACGGGATCCCCGTATCGCGTCACCGTGCTGGTGCCGCGCGAGCGGCTGCGCCTCACCGCCCAGCCGCCGAAGCTCTACGCGAAGACCGGCGAGAACGGACGCCGCCGGCTGCAATACTTCTGTCCTGAATGCGGCACGCCCCTCTTCACCACTGGCGAAGGTGAGGACGCCGCCGAATGGGGCCTCCGCTGGGGCAGCATCCGCCAGCGCGCGGAACTGCCACCGAGGCGACAGATATGGTGCAGTTCGGCCCTCCCCTGGATCGATGGCGTTTCGGCCCTGCCCGGCCACCCCAGGGACTGATCAGGCCGCGTCCAGGCGCAGGATCCGCCCGCGCGCCTCGTCGGTGAGGAGGAGCAGACCGCCATCGGGCGCGAAGATCACCTGGCGCAGCCGCGCCTGGCCCCAGAGCAGGCGCTCCTCGGCGACGACGCGGTCGCCCTCCATCTCCATCCGGATCAGGCCGGCCGGGTTGAGGCAGGCCATGAAGAGGCCGCCGCGCCAGGCCGGCGGCGCATCCGCCGGGGCGAAGGCCAGGCCCGAGGGGCTGACGGCGGGCACCCAGTACTTCACCGGCTCGGCGATGCCGGGGCCCGAGGTGCGGCCGTTCGCGATCGGCCGGCCGGAATATTCACGCCCATAGGAAACCTCCGGCCAGCCGTAATTCTGGCCGGGGCGCAGGAGGTTGAGCTCGTCGCCGCCCAGCGGCCCGAATTCGGCCGCGAAGAGGCTGCCCGTCGCGGGGTTGAAGGCGATGCCCTGCGGGTTGCGATGGCCATAGGTCCAGATCTCGCCGCGATGTCCCGCCATCCCGACGAAGGGGTTGTCGCGCGGGATGCGCCCGTCGCGGGTGAGGCGCAGGACCTTGCCGGCCAGGTCGTCCAGCCGCTGGGCGCGCTCGCGTTCGTTGTACCGGTCGCCGCAGGTCAGGAAGACATGCGCGCCATCCGGGCTGAAGGCGATGCGCCCGCCGTAGTGATTGCGCCCGCGCGACTGGGCCGGCGCCGCATCCACCACGGCGCGGACCTCCGTGAAGCCATCCGGGCCGAGGCGGGCGCGATAGAGGCGCGTCAGCGCCCCGCCCTGCACCAGCGTCGCTGCGGCGAAGAAGACCTCCGACGTCGCGGCGAAATCCGGCGCGGGCCGCAGGTCCAGCAGCCCGCCCTGGCCGCTGGCCTCCACCTCCGGCAGTCCGGCCAATGACGCGGAGACCTGGCCGTCGCGGGAAATCAGCCGCGCACGGCCCGGGCGCTCGCTGATCAGCAGGCGGCCATCGGGCAGGAAGCCGCCGCCCCAGGGATGCTCCAGCCCCGTCGCGAAGGTGCGCAGCCGCAGGGGACCGCGCTGGGACGGGACGGTCTCGGTGCCCTGCGCCCGCGCGACGGCAGGAACGGCCAGGGCCAAGGGCAGAGGCAGGGCGGCGGCGAGCAGGCTTCGGCGGCGTAGCGGCATGCGGGTTCTCCGGTGACACAACGGACATGGGCACATTTCGTCACCTGCCACTGATTCGCAGCGGGGCGGATTTGCGATATTGCGGGGCAGATGTCTGGCCCCGCGGCGTGACGCGCCCCAACCACAGCCCGCCCCGTCTTCGGCCACGCACCCGCTTGGGCGTGCGGCGTCGCACGGTCGCGCGGCTGGAGCCGCTGCCCCCGGCCTGGCGTCCGGCCACGACCCGGCCGCGCTGGCGCTCGTCGCCGCCGGAGCGCCGCCGCCTGGGCTTCCAGGCCGCCATCCTGGGTTCGGTGCTCGCCCATCTGCTGCTCGGCCTGGCGCTCTATTTCTGGCCCGACCCGCGCAAGCCGCAGGAGACCCTGCCGCCGCCCACCTTCGACATCGTCTTCGAAGGCGGCCAGCCCCAGCAATCCGAGGCCGAGCCCACCGAGGGCGAACCGAGCGAGCCGCAGCCGCCCGAGCCCCCCTCCATGGCCGAGGAGCCGCCGCCGCCCGAGGCCCCGCCGCAGCCCGGCCTGCCGCCTCCCCCGCCGCCCGCGCAGCAGACCCTCCCGCAGCCCCCGGCCCCTCCGCCGCCGAGCCCGGTGCCGGCGCCGCCCATGCCGATGCCTCCGGTCCAGCAGGCCCTGCCGCTCCCGCCGCCGCCGGTGCCCCCGCCCACGCCGCCGGTCCAGCAGGCCGAGCCCGCGCCGCGCATGGAGGGCACGATCGACCTCTTCGCGCCGCCGACCGCGCTGCGCCTGCCCGACCGCCTGTCCGAAAGCCTGCCACCGCCGCCTCCCCCTCCGCCGCCGGCCCCGCCCCAGACGCAGCAGCGGCCGCCCAGCCAGCAGGCCCAGCCGCCGCGGCCGAATCTTCCCGGCATCTGGGCGCCGGGCGGTGTGCAGCTCGGTCAGCCGCCGACGCCCCCGGCGGGACGACGCCAGGCGCGCGGGCTGGATCTGACGGTGGATCCGCGCCTGACCGAGGGCCGGCCGTCGCGCGATCCCTCGGTGCGAGTCTCGGGGGCCAATGTCGGCGCGGACTGGCGCGCGGCCTTCCGCCGCTGGCTGGACCAGAACATCCACTACTCGCAGCAGGCGATCATGCGCGGCGAAGATGGTCAGGTGCGCGTGCGGATCATGGCCGCGCCGGATGGAACGGTGCGCGGTGTGCAGCTGACGGGGCCTTCGACCTCGCCCTCGCTGAACTTCGGGACGACTTATCCCTTTAACGGCGCGCGTTTGCCGGCCTTCCCGCCCGGCTCCGATCCCAACGTCACCATCGACCTGACGGTGAACTACGTGCTGCTGCGGGGCGGTCGCTAGCCCATCCGGCGGCCTCCACCGAGCGACTTCGCGCCCGTCAAGACTGGCCGGCGGGCGTTAAGTGATTCATAAGCCGCGCAATTCCTTTGGCGCTCATTCGAAAGCGCTGAGCCAAGGCTTTTCCACAAGTTTCTGGCGACTCGGGATAATCCAGGGCTTGTGTGTCAAGCCCCGGTTTCGCTACTCTATGTGGTATCAGGCGAGCGGGATCTAGGCAAAATGGATTGGACGACGGAATCAATCGACCGCCTCCGTGCCCTTTGGGCCGAAGGACATTCGACCGCTGAGATCGGGCGCCGCATGGGCGTCTCGAAGAATGCCGTGGTCGGCAAGGCGCACCGGCTGCAGCTGCCGGCCCGGCCGAGCCCGATCCGGCGCGACCCGGCCGCGCCGCGGCCCGTCGCCACCGGCCGCCGGCCGACCCTGCCGCCGCTGCGCGCAGCCATGCCGTCCGTGCCCCGCCGCGAGGAGCAGCCGCGGATCGTTGTCGCCGCCGCCCCGGTCGCGGTGCCGCCGCCGGCGCCCAAGCCGGTCGCGGTGGTGCGCGCCTTCCCGCGCGTCAGCACCAAGACCTGCTGCTGGCCGCTGGGCGAGCCGGGCACCGAGGGCTTCCACTTCTGCTGCGCGGGCGCGATCGCGGGCAAGCCCTATTGCTCCGAGCATGCCTCGCTGGCCTATGTCCGCGTGAAGGATCGCCGCGAGGACGCCGCGTAATTTCCCACCCTCGGAGGGCGGGAGGCGTCTTCGCGCCTCCCTCCTCTCTTGGTACGGTCGCCCTCTCCTGACGTGAAGGCGGCGGCCTGCGCCCGAAAAATCAGCCATGACGCTCCAGGGCGTGCTTCTCCAGCTTTGCGCCCTGATGATCTTCGTGGTGATGGACACCACGCTGAAGCTGCTGACGTCCGAATTCTCCGTCGTGCAGATCATCTGGGCGCGCTTCTTCTTCTCCTTCCTCACCGTCGCCGCGCTGATGCGCATCACCTCGGGCCGGTTGCCCTGGCGGTCGCGCGCGCCCGGGCTGCAGGCGCTGCGCTCGCTGCTGCTGATGGGCTGCAGCCTCATCTTCACCTGGGCGCTGTCGCATATCCCGCTGGTCGATGCGACCGCGGTGGGCTTCGCCTCGCCGCTCATCACCGTGGCCCTGGCGGCCCTCATCCTGCGCGAACCCGTCTCGGCCCGGCGCTGGTGCGGGGTGGCGCTGGGCTTCCTGGGCGTGATGGTGGCGCTGCGCCCGCCCTTCCTGACCGGCGCGCCGCTGCACTGGGCCTACCTCCTGCCGCTGGGCACCGCGACGATGTTCGGCTTCTACCAGATCCTCACCCGCAAGCTGGCCGCGCTGGACGACAGCCGCGTCACCATCCTGCACACCGGCGTCGCGGCCGCGATCGCGACCTCGCTGATGCAGCCTTTCGTCTTCGTCGCGCCAAGCGCCTGGGAATGGACGGCGCTGATCGCGGTCGGCGTGCTGGGCGGGATCAGCCATGGGCTGCTGGTGCTCGCCTATGCCCGCGCCCCGGCGAGCCTGCTGGCGCCGCTGTCCTATACCCAATTGATCTGGGCGAGTTTTGCCGGCGTGATCGTCTTCCAGGACTGGCCGGACGGCGTGACGCTGCTGGGCGCGGCGATCATCGCGGCGGGCGGCCTGCTCACGGCGCTGCCGCAACGAACCAAGGCGCGCGGGGAAACTTCGTCATCATAAAGCGGTTGCGTGTCCTGGGGGCGAGGAGTAACCCGGACGCACCCGCGGACCAGAGGGACTAGTCACATTTCCATTACCGGCCTTTCGGAGGGTGAACGGGCCCACCCCCGCGCATCGCTGGACGCAGCCTCCGTGCGCGACGCCTATCGCCGTTGGGCAGGCGTCTACGACATTGTTTTCGGGGGAGTTTCGGCTTTCGGCCGGCGGAGCGCCGTGGCCGCGGTCAACCGTCTTTCCCAGGTTTCGGGCAATCGCGTGCTGGAAGTGGGCGTGGGCACCGGTCTGGCCCTGCCGCATTATCGGCGCGACCTGGACGTGGTGGGCATCGATCTCTCCCGCGAAATGCTGCTGAAGGCGCAGGAGCGCGTGACGCAGGAGCGCCTTTCGGCCGTTCACGGGCTGCTGGAAATGGACGCGGAGAACACGGCCTTCGCCGATGACAGCTTCGATATCGCGGTGGCGATGTTCACCGCCTCCGTCGTGCCGGACGCGAAGAAGCTCTTCGCCGAGATGTCCCGCGTCGTGCGCCCCGGCGGGCATCTGCTGTTCATGAACCACTTCGCCGCCGATTCCGGCTTCCGCTGGTGGCTGGAGCGCAGCACGGCGCCGCTGGCCCGCATTCTCGGCTGGCACCCCGACTTCATGCTGAGCGACCTGCTCGACCGCGCCGAGGTGACCATCGAGCAGATGGAATCCTGCCCGCCGCTGTCGCTCTTCACGCTTGTCCAGGTGAAGAATCCGGGCTGATCGCCTCGATCTGATGCCGCGCGGGGTCCCGGGCCGGGATCGAGCCCGACTCGATCGTTTCGATCGATTTCTTCCAGGCTTCACAGAAACGCCACGCCCCTCCTCCGCCGGTCGCGGAGAGGCCAAATACTGAACAGCTGTTCATTTCTTCATATTTTCAATGAAATCAAGCCTTTGTTGTAATGAGGCTTGTAATGCGCCGCAGCACGGACGAAGCTGTCTCCATGGCCACAGGCGTGCGCATCGACGAAGACGAAGTGGTGGAGCTCGCGGAGATGTTCCGCCTGATGAGCGATCCCACGCGCCTCAAGATCATCCTCGCCTGCCTCGATCAGCCCGTCTCGGTCGGCGCCACGGCCGAAATGCTCTCCATCTCGCCCAGCCTGGTCTCGCATCACCTGCGCCTGCTGCGCGCCGCCCGCCTGCTCCAGGCCGACCGGCGGGGAAGGCAGGTCTTCTACATGGTCGGCGATCCGCATATCCGCTCCATGCTGACCGATATGGTCGACCACGTCGCCGAAGGCGGCGAGAGCGAGCTCATTGAAGCGGGCTGAATTCGCGGAAATACAATGCTCCCGCGCTGCAGCGAGGCTTGTGGCGGCTTTTTCCAGCTTCTATGGTCCGGGCGCGGCGCGCTCCATTCGCCCTTGGCTCTCCTCCCGGATTTCCGTGGAGCGGAAGGACGCGATACGCTTGAAAATGGCGGCCGATGGGGTTGCCGGGCGACCCCCCGACCGGGCGTCGCCTCCAGTTGTAGGGCAGGGTGCGACGGCGTGATCGGGCGTATCAAAAGAATTCTCGGAATGGCGATGCTCGCGGCAGCGGGCTTTGCATCGGCCGTCAGCATGGGCTCGGCACGCGCCGATGACATGGTCGGCGCACCGCATGCCTGGGGCCTCGGTCTCCAGACCGCGGGCGGGCCGATCAAGGAGCGCATCCACGACTTCAATGATTTGCTGCTGTGGATCATCGTCATCATCACGATCTTCGTGGCCGGGCTTCTCGCCTATTGCCTGTGGAAGTTCGACCGCAAGCGCAACCCGGTCGCCTCGCAGACGAGCCACCACACCGGCCTGGAGATCGCCTGGACGGTCATCCCCGTGCTGATCCTGCTGGTGATCGCGATCCCGTCCTTCCGGCTGATCTATTACGAAGATCGCGCCCGCGACCCCGATCTCACGATCAACGTGACCGGCCGCCAGTGGTACTGGAACTACGCCTTCCCCGGCGAGAACGGCACCGGCGGCTTCAACTTCGACAGCCGCATCGTCGCCGAGGCCGATCTGAAGCCGGGCGATCTGCGCAACCTCACGGTGGACGAGCCCCTGGTGATCCCCGTGGGCCGCTCGGTCCGCGTCATGACCCATGGCCAGGACGTGATCCACAGCTTCTTCGTCCCCTCGCTCGGCGTGCAGCGCTACAGCATTCCCGGCCGCACGATCGAGACCTGGATGCAGGCCGACCACGTGGGCACGTTCTACGGCCAGTGCAATCAGATCTGCGGCGTCAACCACGCCTATATGCCGATCGTGATCCGTGCGGTTCCCCAGGCCGAGTTTGACGCCTGGGTGGCCAGCGCCCGCACGCGCTTCGCCGACAATGGCGGGGCCCCGGCCGTGGCCGCCCTCCCCGCCGCCAATGCTCCGGTCCAGCTCGCCGCGCGTCAGTGACGCGCGGCCTTCGGGCCTCGATCCGCTTGCTTTGAACACATTCGCCCGTCCGCGGACGGTCTACTGAACAGGAAAGGTGACCCTCGACATGGCCAGTTCCGCCGATGCGCATGGGCATGATGACCACCACGACCACCACACACCTGGTTTCGTGAGCCGCTGGTTCTTCTCGACGAACCACAAGGACATCGGAACGCTCTACATCATCTTCTCGCTCTTCGCGGCGATCATCGGCATCGGGCTCTCCTTCCTGATGCGCCTTGAGCTGCAGCAGCCGGGGATGCAGATCTTCACCGACGGGCAGATGTGGAACGTCTACGTCTCCGCCCACGGCCTGATCATGGTGTTCTTCGTGATCATGCCGGCGCTGATCGGTGGCTTCGGCAACTGGTTCGTGCCGATCATGATCGGCGCGCCGGACATGGCCTTCCCGCGCCTGAACAACATCAGCTTCTGGCTGCTCGTCCCCGCCCTCCTGCTGCTCGCCGGCTCGATGTTCGTGGGCCAGGGCGCCGGTGCGGGCTGGACGATCTACACCCCGCTCTCCGACGACCAGTACCAGCCGGGCATGTCGATGGACATGGCGCTCTTCGCGCTCCACCTCGCCGGCGCCTCGTCGATCCTGGGTGCGGCCAACTTCATCACGACCATCCTGAACATGCGCGCCCCGGGCATGACGCTGCACAAGATGCCGCTCTTCGTCTGGTCGATGCTGGTGACGGCCTTCCTGCTGCTGCTGGCGGTGCCCGTCCTCGGCGGCGCGATCACCATGCTCATCACGGACCGCAACTTCGGCACGGCCTTCTTCAAGCCCGAGGGCGGTGGTGACCCGCTGCTGTTCCAGCACCTCTTCTGGTTCTTCGGCCACCCCGAAGTGTACATCATGATCCTGCCGGCCTTCGGCATCGTCAGCCACGTGATCTCGACCTTCTCGAAGAAGCCGGTCTTCGGCTATCTCGGCATGGCCTATGCCATGGTCGCCATCGGCGTCGTCGGCTTCGTCGTCTGGGCGCACCACATGTACCAGTCGGGCATCGACGTCGACACGCGCGCCTACTTCATGGCCGCGACGATGGTCATCGCCGTCCCCACGGGCGTGAAGATCTTCTCCTGGATCGCGACCATGTGGGGCGGCTCCATCAAGCTGGACACGCCCATGCTCTGGGCCGTCGGCTTCATCTTCCTCTTCACGGTGGGCGGCGTCACGGGCGTGGTTCTGGCCAATGCTGGCGTGACGCAGATCCTGCACAACACCTATTACGTGGTGGCGCACTTCCATTACGTGCTGAGCCTGGGCGCGGTGTTCGGCATCTATGCCGGCATCTATTACTGGATCGGCAAGATGAGCGGCTACCAGTACTCCGAGAAGCTGGGCAAGATCCACTTCTGGATGACCTTCATCGGCGTGAACCTGACGTTCTTCCCGATGCACTTCCTGGGCAACCAGGGCATGCCGCGCCGCTACCCCGACTATCCTGACGCTTTTTGGGGCTGGAACCTGGTCGCCTCGTTCGGCGCCTACATCTCCGTCGCGGCCTTCCTGTTCTTCTTCTACGTCATCTACGACACCTTCCGCCGGAAGGTTCCCGCTGGCGCCAACTATTGGGGCGAGGGCGCGACGACGCTGGAGTGGCAGGTGAGCAGCCCGCCGCCCTTCCACACCTTCAACGAGCTGCCCCGCATCCGGTAGTTCCTCGGACGGACGGCTTTCAAAAGGGCTGCTTAGCGCCCCCGGCGGTTCCCGCCGGGGGCGTTCTGTTTTAAAGGCCTGTTTTACATGACGCCCGATTGCAGGGCGGGTCACGGAAACCGATATGAGCGACATGACGGCAAACGGTGGAGGTGGGGTGCCAGCCCCTTACGTTGCTTCCGCCGATTTGGGCGGATCGGAGGTGCGGGACTGGTTCACGCTGCTGAAGCCGCGCGTCCTCAGCCTCGTCGTCTTCACCGGTGTCATCGGCCTGGCGGTCGCGCCCGGCCATCTGCATCCCGTCCTGGCCGTGGCGGCCATCCTCTGCATCACCATCGCCGCCGGCGCCGCGGGCGCCATCAACATGTGGTACGACCGCGATATCGACGCGGTGATGCGCCGCACGCAGAAGCGGCCCATTCCCATGGGGCGAATCGGCGCCGACGCGGCGCTGGCCTATGGCGTCATCCTGGCCCTGGGCTCGATCATCCTGATGGGCCTGGCCACCAACTGGCTCGCCGCCGCGGTGCTGGCCGGATCGGTCGGCTTCTACGTCTTCATCTACACGATGTGGCTGAAGCGCCGCACGCCGCAGAACATCGTCATCGGCGGCGCCGCCGGCGCCTTCCCGCCGCTGATCGGCTGGGTCGCGGTGACGGGGCAGATCGACGCCGTGCCGCTCGTCCTCTTCGCCATGATCTTCATGTGGACCCCGCCGCATTTCTGGGCCCTGTCGCTTTGGGCGCACCAGGACTACCAGCGCGCCGGAGTGCCCATGCTGCCGGTCATCTCCGGTGCGCGCGAGACGCGCCGCCAGGTGGTGATCTACACGATCCTGCTGGTGCCGCTGACGCTGGCGCCCTGGCTGATGGGCTTCAACACGGTCGTCTACGGCGCCATCGCGGCCCTGCTGGGCGCGAATTTCCTGCGCCATGCCTGGCTTGTCTGGCGCGACGCGCAGGACGCCACGGGCGTGTCCCTGACCAACGACGCCCCCGCGCGGAAGTGCTTCAAGTTCAGCATCGTCTACCTCTTCGTCCTCTTCGGGGTCCTTGCGGCCGATCGGTTGATCCTCTCATGACCCCCGACGAAAAGAAGAATTTCGAGCGCCGCCGCCGCGGCCGGAACTGGGCCATCCTGGGCGCGCTCGCCGCGCTCTCGGGATTGTTCTACCTCATCTCCATGGTTCGTCTGGTCCGATGACACCCACCCGCCCCGACCCCGCCTTGCTCGCGAAGCGCAACAAGCGCGTGGGGCTGGCGGCCGCAGGCTTCGTCACCTTCATGGTCGGCGTCTCCTTCGCCGCGGTGCCGCTCTACACCATGTTCTGCCAGCTGACCGGCTATGGCGGCACGCCGATGCTGGGCACGCCCGCCCCCGGCGCGACCGCCGAGGCGCGCAGCGTCACCATCCGCTTCAACGCCAATACGAGCCCCGGCCTGCCCTGGCACTTCTCCCCGCAGCAGGGCTCGATGCAGCTGCGCCTCGGCGAGGAGGGCATGGCCTTCTACGAGGCCCGCAACCTGACCGGCCAGACCGTGAGCGGCGTCTCGACCTACAACGTCACGCCCGAGATCGTGGGGCGGTATTTCCACAAGACGGCCTGCTTCTGCTTCGAGGAGCAGGTGCTGGAGCCGAATCAGCGCGTCGACATGCCGCTCGCCTTCTGGGTCGATCCGAAGATCATGGACGATCCCCAGGCGCGCGATGTCCGCACGATCACGATCAACTACACCTTCTTCCGCAGCCTGAACGATGCGGAACGGGCCGGCGCGCTGGCCAATGCGGGCGAGCATGTCGGCGCCAACCCGCGCCTGCAGCGCTGATTCCGGCGGCCGGGCGCGGTCGAAAGCGCGCTAAGCCCCCGTTTCCGAGCGCTTATCGGCGCCCCTGCACCTTGATTCTCCGCGCGTTTCCATGGAAGGTGCGACGCAATTGGCCGGTGCTGACATGCGCCGGAGGGACTCTGCGCAGGATTGAGCATGGCCAGCACCGCCGAGGGGCACGCCCCGTATAAGCATCCCTATCACCTGGTGGATCCTTCCCCCTGGCCGCTGCTTTCCGCCTTCTCGGCGGGAGCCACGCTCTTCGGCGTCGTGCTCTTCGCGCACAACAACGTCCATTGGGTCCTGGGCCTGGGCTTCATGGCGCTGCTCGCCTGCATGTTCGGCTGGTGGCGGGACGTGCTGAAGGAGAGCAAGAACCCCTTCTTCCACACGCCGGTCGTTCGCCTGGGCCTGCGCTACGGCATGCTGCTGTTCATCGCCTCCGAGGTGATGTTCTTCGTGGCCTTCTTCTGGGCCTATTTCCACTTCGCGCTCTATCCGGAGCACGTGCTGAATTCGACGGCCAACATCTGGCCGCCCGCCGGCACCCTCACCTTCGACCCCTTCGGCCTGCCCTTCCTCAACACCATGATCCTGCTGCTCTCGGGCTGCACGGTGACCTGGGCGCACCACGCCCTGCTCGAGGGTGACCGCAAGGGCCTGGTGCAGGGGCTCGTCATCACGGTGCTGCTGGGCATGTCCTTCACGGCGCTCCAGGCCTGGGAATACGCGGACGCGCCCTTCGCCTTCCATGGCGGCGGCGTCTATTCCTCGACCTTCTTCCTGGCGACGGGCTTCCACGGCTTCCATGTGATCGTCGGCACCATCTTCCTCGCGGTCTGCATGTTCCGCGCGATGGGCGGCGGCATGTCGAAGGAGCGCCATTTCGGCCTCGAGGCGGCCGCCTGGTACTGGCATTTCGTGGACGTGGTCTGGCTCTTCCTCTTCGTCTCCATCTACTGGTGGGGCGCGGGCGAGATCGCCGTCCATTGACGATCCTTCGGGCCGGCTCTGCCGGCCCGAATTTTTTCCGGCCCAGTTCTCCCCCATTCCGGCCGGACGAATCTTCGAAGGGCACCGTTTCTTGAGCCGGCCCACCCACTCGCCCACCCCCTGGCAGCGCATCATCCTGCCGAGCTTCATCGCCCTTCCGATCCTGGCCGTGCTGCTCGGCCTCGGCTCCTGGCAGATCCAGCGGCTGAACTGGAAACAAGGCGTCCTCGCCGAGCTCCAGGCCGCAAGCGCCCGCCCGCCCGTCCAGGCCGCCGGCGACACCGCCCCCTTCGCCCGCATCACCGCCACCGGCCGCTTCCGCCCCGGGGCAGAGGCGATCTACGGCCTGGAAGTGCGCGGCATCGTGCTGGGCGGCAGCCTGATCGCCGTGCTGGACCGCGAGGGCCAGCCGCCGCTGCTGGTCGAGCGCGGCTGGATCCCGCTCGAAGGCGGGGACGTGCGGCGCCCGGAAGGCGAGGTCACCGTCAGCGGCTATGCCCGCCCCAGCGAGCGCCACGGCCTGATCTCCGCCAGCGACGACCCGGTCGCCAAGCGCTATTACACCTTCGCGGTGCGCGACATGGCCGCGGCGCTGGGCGCCCCCTATGCGCTCGAATACGCCCTCACCGTCGTCGAGCCCCGCTCCAGCGCGCCGGCTCCCTCGGGCCTCGGCTCCACCCCGGCCGCCTGGCATGGGGCGCTGCCGGACCCGGCCGCGGGCTTCCCCGAGCCGAACAATCCCCATCTGGGTTATGCGATCACCTGGTTCGGCCTCGCCGCCGCCTGGGTGGCGATCTTCGCCCTCTGGGCCCGCAAGCGATTGAGCGAGACATGAGCAACGCCGCCTATCAACGCCTGACCCACCGCATGTCGCGCCTCGGCGCGCTGGGCGAGGCCTCGGCCATGCTGCATTGGGACGCCAGCGCCATGATGCCGAGCGGCGGCGGCGCGGCGCGCGGCGAGCAGCTGGCGACGCTGGCCGGCCTCTCGCACGAGCTCTTCACCGCGCCCGAAATGGCGGCCGACCTCGCCGAGGCCTCGGCCGAGGAACCCTGGGCGGCGGCCAATCTGGAACTGATCCGCAGCAGCCACGCCCGTTCTTCCGCGCTCTCCACCGAGCTCGTCGAGGCCAGCGCGCGGGCCAACTCCGCCTGCGAGAGGGTCTGGCGCGAGGCCAAGGCGAAGTCCGACTTCGCGATGGTCCGCCCCTATCTGGAGGAGGTGTTGCGCCTCCAGCGCGAGACGGCGCAGGCGCTCTCCGCCGTCACCGGCCTTTCCGCTTACGATTCGCTGATGGAGGGCTACCAGCGCGGGGTCACCGCCGCCGAGGTCGAGCCCGTCTTCGACGCCTACGAGGTGTTTCTCCGCGACGCGCTGCCTCGCGCGGAGGAGATCCAGGCCCGCCGCGGCAAGCCCATCCCCCTGCCCGGCCCCTTTCCCGTCGCCACGCAGCGCGAGCTGTGCCGCAGCCTGTCGCTGCGAATCGGGCTAGAGGCCGACCACTCGCGCCTCGACGAAAGCGTGCATCCCTTCTGCGGCGGCATCCCCTCCGACGTCCGCATCACCACCTTCTACAGCGAGGCCGACCCGGCCAAGGCGCTGCTTGGCGTGCTGCACGAGACCGGCCATGCGCTCTACGAGCGCGGCCTGCCCGAGGCCCATGCCCGCCAGCCCGTGGGCGAGGCCGCCGGCATGGCCGCGCACGAGTCGCAGAGCCTGATCGTCGAGATGCAGGCAAGCCGCTCCGACGCCTTTCTGTCGTTCCTCGGCCCGCAGCTGCAGGCCGCCTATGGCGGCGATTCCGCCGCCTACGCGGCAAAGAACCTCGCCGGCCTCTGGCGGCATGTCTCGCGCGGCTTCATCCGCGTGGATGCCGACGAGCTGACCTATCCCGCCCATGTCATCCTGCGCTTCCGGCTGGAGCGCGCGATGATCGAGGGCCGCCTCGCCATCGCCGACCTGCCCGGCGCCTGGGCCGAGGGGCTGCACTCCCTGCTCGGAATCACCCCGCCCGACGACGCGCAAGGCTGCCTGCAGGACATCCACTGGTACGACGGAGGCTTCGGCTACTTCCCGAGCTACACCCTCGGCGCGATGGCCGCGGCCCAGCTGATGAAGGCCGCCCGCGCGGCGACGCCGGGCCTCGACGCCGCGCTGACCCAGGGCGACATGGCGCCGCTGCTGGGCTGGCTGCGGAAGAACGTCCATTCCCAGGGCTCGCGCCTCGGCTTCCAGGACCTGATGCGCGCGGCCACGGGCAAGCCGCTCGATCCGATGGATTTCCAGGACCACCTGACGGCGCGATACCTGACCTGAGGCCTGAATCGGGTCACGAAGCCCTCTCACATCCGGCGCCGCGCCGTGTAAAATCTCCTAAATCGGGGAGGATCACCAATGCAGCTCGGCATGATCGGCCTGGGCCGGATGGGCGCCAATATCCTGCGCCGCGTGATGAAGGCGGGGCATGTCGGCGTCGCCTATGACCGCGACGAGGACGCCGTCGCCACCTTGGTCGCGGAGGGCGCGCGGGGTGCGGCCTCGCTCGCGGATCTCGTCGCCAGCCTCAGCGCGCCGCGCGCCGTCTGGGTGATGCTCCCCGCCGGCGAGGCGACCGAGGCCACGCTGCGCGAGTTGCATGGTCTGCTGCGCGAGGGCGACATCCTCATCGAAGGCGGCAATTCCTTCTGGAAGGATTCCGCGCGCCGGGGCGCCGAGGCCGCCGCGCATGGCCTCCATTATCTGGACATCGGCACTTCCGGCGGCGTCTGGGGCCTCGAGCGCGGCTATTGCCTGATGATCGGCGGCGAGGCGCAGGTGGTGCAGCGGCTCGACCCCATCCTCGCCGCGCTCGTGCCCGGCGAGGGCACCGCCCTGCCCACCGCGGGGCGAGAGGCGCGCGATGCGCGGCCCGCGAAAGGCTATGTGCATTGCGGCCCGAACGGCGCGGGGCACTACGCCAAGATGGTCCATAACGGCATCGAATACGGGATGATGCAGGCCATGGCCGAGGGCCTGGACCTCATGCGCGCCGCCCCCTTCGCGCTCGACCTGCCCGACATCACCGAGGCCTGGCGGCGCGGCTCCGTCGTCTCCTCCTGGCTACTGGACCTCACCGCCCAGGCGCTCGCCTACGATCCCGAGCTCGCGGAATATTCCGGCCATGTGAGCGACAGCGGCGAGGGCCGCTGGACGGTCGACACGGCCGTCGAGCAGGCGGTGCCCGTGCCCGTCCTGGCCGCCG
Organism: Roseococcus sp.; assembly: GCF_965227005.1. Lineage (NCBI taxonomy): Bacteria > Pseudomonadati > Pseudomonadota > Alphaproteobacteria > Acetobacterales > Roseomonadaceae > Roseococcus > Roseococcus sp. The sequence goes on along the minus strand of NZ_CBDDFJ010000018.1, from coordinate 29,825 downwards.
CGCTCTTCGCGCGCTTCCGCTCGCGCCAGGAGGCGAGCTTCGCCGACAAGGCGCTGAGCGCCATGCGCAAGGGCTTCGGGGGACATCTGGAACCGAAGAAGGGATGAGGCACCACATCCTGGTGATGGGCGTCTCCGGCTGCGGCAAGTCGACCATCGGCGCGAGGATCGCCACGGCGCTGGGCCTGCCCTTCGCCGATGCCGATGCCTTCCACCCGCCCGCCAACGTCGCGAAGATGTCGGCTGGAATTCCCCTCGCCGATGCCGATCGCTGGCCCTGGCTGGACTCGCTCGGCGCCTGGCTGGCGGCGGAGGGCCAGGGCGGCGTCATCGCCTGCTCGGCCCTGAAGCGCGCCTATCGCGATCGGCTGCGGGGCTGGGTGCCGGATCTCCAGCTCGTGCATCTCGCTGGCCCGCCGGAGCTGATCGCCGCGCGGCAGGGCGCGCGCGAGGGCCATTTCATGCCGCCGAGCCTGATGGCCAGCCAGTTCGCCACGCTGGAGCCGCCCGGGCCCGACGAGGCGGCGCTCATCCTCGACATCGCGATGGAGGCGGGAGCCGTCGCGGCGGAGGCGGCGCGCCGCCTGCGGGGCTGAGGTTGCGTTGACCCCGTGCGGGTCGCGGCATAACAGGCAAGGAACGCTTTCGGAGAATTCAGATGTCCTTGTCCGCCGCCACCAAAGCCAAGCTCGAGAAGATCACCACCGCCACGCTGACGACGGTGCTGCTGAAGAAGGGCCTCCGCAACGTGTGGATGCGCGGCGCGGCGCCGTTCTCGCCTTCCGCCCAGGGCGTGCGCCTGGTGGGCGAGGCCTTCACGCTGCGCTTCGTCCCCGCCCGTGAGGATCTCGCGACCCCGGCCAGCTGGTCGAGCCCGATCAGCACCCGCGCCGCCATCGAGGCGATGCCCGAAGGCTGCATCGCCGTCGCCGACGCCATGGGCATCACCGACGCCGGCATCTTCGGCGACATCCTCTGCGCCCGCCTCGCCAAGCGCGGCGTGGTCGCCCTGGTCACCGACGGCGCGGTGCGCGACGTGGCCGGCGTGAACGGCACGGGCCTGCCCGTCTGGTGCAATGGCGGCGCGGCTCCCCCGTCGGTCGCGGCCCTCACCTTCGTGAGCTGGCAGGAGCCGATCGGCTGCGGCGGCGTGGCCGTCTTCCCGGGCGACGTGATCGTGGCCGATGCGGATGGCTGCGTGCTCATCCCCAAGGACATCGTGGATGTCGTGACCGAGGAGAGCGTGGAGCAGGAGCGCCTGGAAGCCTGGATCATGACGCAGGTCGAAGCCGGCGTGGCCCTGCCCGGCCTCTATCCGGCCAATGCCGAGAACAAGGCGAAGTACGAAGCCGACAAGGCCGCCGGCCGCGCCTGAGGCGTGAATTCCAGAGCCTTTGCCGATCGAAGAGGCTCACGTCAAAAGCTCTGGCCTGTTGTTTTCCGGGCATCTTCACCCGATCAGGCGGAGCGGCCTGATCGGGATCTGCTCTAGGAGGAGCAATCCCATGACCAAGTGGTTTCTGGCCCTGGCCGGCGCTGTCGCGCTGGCCGCCTGCTCCTCCGAACCGCCGGACGATGCCCCGGCACGGCCGGCGGGCGGCCCCAGTGCGGCCGCCCGCGGAGCGGCCTGCGACGGGACGCTGCGCGTGACCAACAGCAGCACCCGCGAGGTGCACCAGGTCTTCTTCGCCGATTCGGCCCTCTCCTCCTTCGGCCGGGACCGGCTGGGCCAGGGCATCCTCGGCGCCGGCCAGTCGCGCGACTTCCGCGCCGACAGCCCGGGCGCGCATGACTTCCGCATCGTGCGCGCCGACCGCTCGACCTCGGACCTACGGCGCGCGAACATCTGCACCAACACGCAGATCGTCATCACCAATTTCGGCATCGAGGCGCGCTGATCCGCAATCCGCTTGCGGTGCCGCGCCCCTCGATTAATTTGGGTCCATTACATGCATCCAAGGGAGATATCGCCCATGAAGAAACTGACCGCGATCGCGGCCCTGGCCAGCGCGACCCTGCTTGCCGCCTGCGTGCCGCCGCAGCCCTATGTGCAGCCCGTGATGGTCACCCCGGTCCAGCGGGTCTGCGACACCAGCATCCGCGTGATCAACGAATCCAACGCGATCGTGCGTGAGCTGTACTTCAGCCATTCCTCCCTCGGTAGCTGGGGCGCGGATCAGCTTGGCGCCAACGTCATCTATCCCGGGCGCTCCATGAGCTACCGCCTAACCAATCCAGGCAATTACGATTTCCGCGTGGTGTGGAACAACGGCCGCGCCACCGAGATCCGCCAGATCAATGTCTGCGTCGCGAGCCAGATCATCGTCACCAACCGGGGCATCAGCGCCCGATGAGCGCGTGCCCATGAGGGAGTTCCCCTTCTGGACGGAGGAAAAGCTCCGCATCCAGGACACGGACCTCAATGGGCACGTGAACAACGCCTCGATCGCGGCCCTCTGCGAGGCGGGCCGCGGCGAGATCATCTCCTCGGTGGCGGGCGAGCCGCGCTCCCGCCCGCTGGCGACGGCGCTGCGCCGCGTGATCATCGATTACCTGGCCGAGGTTCACTATCCGGGGCGCGTGCGTATCGGCAGCGCCATCTCGCGCGTGGGCAACACCTCCATCACCATCCATCAGGAGCTCTTCCTCGGCGAGCTGCGCTTCGCGACGGCCGAGAGCGTAATCGTCTTCATGGACCGAACGACGCGCCGCCCCGCGCCGATGCTCGACATCTGGCGCGCCGCGGCGGAGCGGCTGGCGCCCGTCGAGGCCTGACACTCGGCAACCTTCGGGGATGGCGGGTGTTCAGCTTCCGGACCCGCTCCGGAGCCTCGCCACGATGTCCCGTCCGTGCCTCGCCGACCTGCCCTTCCTCGCCGCCACCCTCGCCATGGCGCTGGCGCTGCTGCTGCCCTGGGCCCTCGCCGAAGCCGCGCCGGAGCATCGAAGCGCGGTCGTGCGGCTGGCCGGCGTCACCCCCGAGGGCGTGACGCCGCATTAGAGCCTTCTCCGTTCGCAAGGGCTCACTGCGCAAGCTCTAGCCATTTGTTTTTACGAGCATCTTTATCCGACCAAACGATTCCGTCTGGTCGGATGATGCTCTTGCCGGCTCAGTATTCCGCGAAGATGCGGTTCAGCTCCGTGTGATTCGTCGTGACCGTCAGCGCCAGCATGAGCAGGATGCGCGCCTTCTGCGGGTTGAGGTTGTCGGCGTTCACGAAGCCGGCCTCCCGCATCCGCGTCGTGTAGAACATCCGCCCCGAGCCGGCGCGCGTGCTGGCCGCGATGGGCGTCCCCGCGGCGATCGCCGCGATCATCGTCTCGCCCATGGCCGGCGTCACGAAGCTCGGCGCGAAGCCAGCCGAAACGAGCCCTTGCGCGCCTGCCGCCACGAAGGCCTGCACCGCCGCGCCATCCGCGCCGGCATAGCAATAGACGATGTCCACGCGCGGCAGGCTCGACAGCCCGCGCACGTCGAACTCCGTCTCGCGGCCGAGCTTGCGCAGCGGCTTGCGATACCAGGCGACGGCATCGGCATCGACATGGCCGAGGACGCCGAAATCGGGCGTGCGGAAGGTCTGCAGCCGGCTCGTGCTGGTCTTGGTGACCTCGCGCGCGGCGTGGATCTCGTCGTTCAGCAGCACCAGCGCGCCGAGGCCGCGTGCGCGCGGATCGCCCGCCACGCGGCAGGCATTGGCGAGGTTCATGCCCGCATCGGAGGACAGCCCGGTCGAGGGCCGCTGCGCGCCGACGACGACCACCGGCACCTCCACCTTCACGGTCAGCGACAGGAAATAGGCCGTCTCCTCCAGCGTCGCCGTGCCGTGGGTGATGACGATGCCGTCGATGTCGGGGTGCCTGGCGACCGTCTCGTCGCAGAGCTTCACCAGCTCCAGCCACTCCACCGGGCCGAGGGCCGTGGAGGCCACCGCCTTGTAGGGCACGGCGAAGGCTTCGGCGACCTCCTGCACCTGGGGCCAGAACTCCAGCAGCTGCGCGGAGGTCATGACCTGTCCGAGCGTGGCGTAGTCCGCGATGTCGAAGGGACCGCGGCCCATAGAGCTGATCGTCCCGCCGGTGCCGATGACGGCGATCTTCGGGCGGCCAGTCGTCGGATGGCTGCTCATGCGGTTTTCTTCCTCTCGATGATCGCCGTGGTCAGGCGGGAGACGCAGAAAAGCTCGCCGTCGTCGCGGCGCAGCTCGATATTCCAGACATGCACGCTCCGCCCGATCCGCACGGGGGTGCAAAGGCCATAGGCCCGGCCACCCTTGGGATTGGGGCGGAGGTGATTGGCGTTCACCTCCAGCCCGACGGCCTGGAAGCCCGGCTCGCAGGCCAGCATCGAGGCCAGGCTGCCCAGCGTCTCGGCCAGCACGACGGAGACGCCGCCATGGATGATGCCGAAGGGCTGGATGTGGCGCCCGTCGATCGGCATCTCGCCCTTGATGAAGTCCGGGCCGATCTCGGTGATCTCGATGTCCAGGAGCGCGTTCACGCTCTCGCCCCTCCGGGCCTGGATCTCCTGGGGCGTGGTGGGTTGACGCCAGATGCTCATGGGCTCGCCTTTTTGTCGCCGCGGTGCAGCATTAAGCGTGATTTAATAGGGGCGCGTGTCAATGGAGGGCACGGCTCCTGATTCTTTCGAATGGCGCCCGAAGGCGCCGCGCGGGAGATGGCCCTGGATTGCGATTAGTCAGGCAGGTTCCAGCCTTGACGCCGGGATCGACGAAGATCATCGGGAACTTCTTCCCCCATCCGGCCATGAGCCCAGGAGCGTGACGGCGTGCATATTGTGCTCGACATCTCCCGCCTTCTCGGCCTGGCCTGGTCCGGCCAGCCCAGCGGCATCGATCGAGTCGAATTCGCGCATGCCCGCCATTGGCGCGGCCTTCCCGCCAAGGATGTCACCTTCGTCGCGCAATCGCCCTGGGGCTGGTTCGCCGCCCTGCCGGACAGCCTCGCCCATGCCCTCCTGCGAGAGGCCGACCGCGCCGTCTTTCCGGGCAAGGAGGGGATGCTCACGCGCTTCCGCACGATGGCGGCCGCGGCGATGTCCTTCAAATTCTGGGGCATGGGCCGCGGCGAGCTCGCCCGCCGGATCTCGTCGCGCAAGGACAGCCTCTTCCTGATCGTGTCGCATCGCGCCTTGCACCACGAGCGCGCCACCGGCGGCATGATCGCGCTCGGGGCGCGCTTCGTGCCCCTGGTGCACGACCTCATTCCGCTGACCCATCCTGAATACACCCGCCCCGCCGCGACCCGTCAGCACCTGGCCAAGCTCGACATGGTCGCCCGCCGCGCGGCCGGGGTGATGGTGACGACGGAGGCTGTGGCCGAGAGCCTGCGCCCCCATCTGATCCTGCAGCAGACGATGCCGCCCCTGGGGGTGATGAGCCTGGGGCTCGACCTACCGGCCCGCACGCCCGGCCCGCCCCGCCGCGCATCCCTATTTCGTGATGCTCGGCACCATCGAGCCGCGCAAGAACCATCTCCTCGCGTTGCAGATCTGGCGGGACTTCGCGCAGCAGGGCCTGGCCGGCGCACCGCGCCTGCTGATCATCGGCCGCCGCGGCTGGGAGAACGAGCAGGTCTTCCGCCTGCTGGACCGCGCGGAATTCGGCGGACTCGTCGAGGAATGCGGCCGCCTGCGGGACCAGGAGGTCGCGCAGCTCGTCCAGGGCGCGACGGCGCTGCTTTGCCCGAGCTTCGTGGAGGGCTTCGGCCTGCCCTTGGCCGAAGCGATGGCGCTCGGCACTCCGGTCATCGCCTCCGACATTCCCGCGGCGCGGGAGGTCGGTGGCGGCGTGCCGGAGCACCTGCATCCGCTCGACTTCATCGCCTGGCGCCAGGTCATCCTGGAAATGGCGGACCCGGCACATCCCCGCCGCGCCGCCCAGCTTGACCGTCTCGCAAAGTGGACCCCGCCGAGCTGGAGCCAGCATTTCGCCGCGGCGGAGAACTTCCTGGAGCCTCTCGCGGCCGCGCCCGTTACCGCCGCCAACTCTTTTCAACGTGCCTGAGCAATTTTTCCCTGAAATCTCATATCAAGAGACAAGTTTCGCCCGCTTGGATTACATGAAAAGTGATTTCACAGTATGGAATATAACTTCGCGGGATTGTAAGGCTTGCGCCGCACATCCGCGGCCTTCATCGGCGGCAAACACAAAGCAGGCGAGCAAGGCCGAGTCGCCCCGATCGGCGAAACTATGCGTGGCCTTGTCCGGTCGTTGCATTACGAAGCATTGAAGTGAGACGCTGTAGGAAGCTTAGCGAACGGATGGGCATGAGCAGACGCCTGGCAAATGCGGGGGAGATCGACGGCTCGGCGCCCATCGCCATCGTCGGCGCCGCCTGCCGCCTTCCCGGCGCGCCCGACCTCGCCGGCTTCGCCCGCCTCCTCGACGAGGGGCGCGACGCCGTCACCGAGGTGCCGGCCGACCGCTTCACCCAGGCGCGCTTCCTGCACCCCCGTCCCGGCGAGGTCGGCCGCGCGCTGCATTTCCGCGCCGGCACCATCGGCGACGTGGCGGGCTTCGATGCGACGGGCTTTGGCCTCTCTCCGCGCGAGGCCGACGAGATGGACCCCCAGCAGCGCCTGCTGCTGATGCTCGCCCGCCGCGCCTTCGAGGATGCCGGCTGGCCCGAGGCACAGGCCGCCGGCCGCCGGATCGGCGTCTATGTGGGCGCCTCCACCACGGATTATGCCGATATCCGCCAGCAGGATAACGGCAGCGCCGACCGCTACATCATGACCGGCGGCGCCCTCTCCATCGCCGCCAACCGGCTCGGCCATGTCTTCGACCTGCGCGGCCCGGCGATGACGCTGGACACCGCCTGCTCCTCGGGCCTGGTCGCGCTCAACGCCGCCTGCGAGGCGCTGCGGGCGGGGCAAGCCACGGCCGCGGTCGTCGGCGGGGTGAATCTCCTGCTCTCGCCCTATCCCTTTCTCGGCTTCTGGCGGGCGGGGATGCTGTCGAAGCGCGGCCGCTGCCAGGCCTTCGGCGCGGGGGGGCGGACGGCTATGTGCGCGCCGAGGGCGGCGTGGTGCTGCTGCTCAAGCCCCTCGCCGATGCGAGGCGCGACGGCGACCGCATCCGCGGCGTGATTCTCGCCAGCGGCGTGAACGCGGCCGGGCGCACCGCTGGCATCTCGCTGCCCAATGGCGAGGCGCAATCCACGCTGATCGCCGAGGTTCTGACGCGCGCAGAGGTTGGCCCGGACGAGCTTGGCTATTTCGAGGCGCACGGCACCGGCACCCCGGCCGGCGATCCGATCGAGGCCGCGGCCATCGCCCGCGCGGCGGCCGCCGGGCGCAGCGCGCCGCTGCCGCTGGGCTCGGCCAAGAGCAATATCGGCCATACCGAAGCCGCCTCCGGCCTGGTCGGGCTGCTGAAGGCGCTGCACGTGCTGGAAAGCGGGCGCATCCCCGCCACCCTGCATGCCGCGACGCCCAATCCCGCGATCCCCTTCGAGGCGCACGGCCTTGTGCTCGCCACGACGGCCATGCCCTTCCGGGGCCGGGCCGTCGCGGTGAACAGCTTCGGCTTCGGGGGCACGAATGCCTGCGTCGCGCTGGGGCGCGGGGAGGAGGCGACGCAAGTTGCGCGGTCCAGCGCGCGCGGGACGCCGCCGCTGGTGCTTTCCGCGCCGAGCGTCGGACAGCTCGCTACCCTCGCCGAAGCCTGGGAGGAGCGCCTGCGCGGCCTGTCCGCCCCCGGCGCGCTCGCTCTGATCCGCGGCCAGGCCCGCCATCGCGACCTCCTGCCGCATCGGCTCGTGCTGCGCGGCAGTGGCGACGGCGACGAATGGTCTGGGCGGCTGGCCGCCCATCGGCGCGGCGAGGGCGCATCGGCCGTCACTTCGGGCGTGGCGGGCCCCGGGCGCGGCGTCGCCTTCGTCTTCTCGGGCAATGGCGCGCAATGGGCCGGCATGGCCGCCGCCGAGATGCGCGGCAGCCGCCCCTTCCGCGAGGCCATCGCGCGCGCCGATGCCGCGCTCCTGCCCCATCTCGGCTGGTCCGCCGCCGCCGCCCTGCGCGAGCCGGTGAGCGCCGAGGCGCTGAACGCCACCGAGGTCGCGCAGCCGCTGCTCTTCGCCATTCAATACGGCATCGTGGCCGCGCTGGCCGCCGAAGGGATCACGCCCGCGCTCTGCCTCGGCCATTCCGTCGGCGAGGTCGCAGCCGCCCAGGCCGCCGGACTGCTCAGCCTGGCTCAGTCCGCGCGGCTCATCGTCGCCCGCAGCCGGGCCCAGGCCACGACGCGCGGAAACGGGCGGATGGCCGCGCTGGGCGCCACCGTCGCCGAGGCCGAGGCGCTGATCGCCGCCTGCGCCCGCCCCGGCGAGACGCCACTGGAGATCGCCGCGCTGAACGCGCCCGGCTCGCTCACCATCGCCGGCCCGCAGGCGGCCCTGGCGCGGCTGGGCGAGGCCGCCGAGGCCCGCCGCCTCACCTGGATCCCGCTCGACCTCGACTATGCCTTCCACTCGGCCGCCATGGACCCCGTTCGCGAGACCCTGGTGAAGGGCCTGCGCGGCCTGCGCGCCGGCGAGGGCCGGGTGCCGATGATCTCCACCGTCACCGGCGCGATGCTCGATCGGACGTCCTGCCTGCCCGCCTATTGGTGGCGCAACCTGCGCGAGCCGGTGCGCTTCGAGGCGGCGGTGCGCGCGGCGGCGGCGCTGCGCCCGGCGGTCTTCCTGGAGATCGGCGCGCATGGGGTGCTGCAAGGCTATCTGCGCGCCAGCCTGCGCGCCTCGGGCCAGGAGGCGGCGATCCTGCCCAGCCTGCGGCGCGGCGCGACCGCAACGGCCGATCCCTTTCCCGCCATCGCCGACCAGGCCATCGCCCACGGTGCCGACCCGCGCGGCGCTCCCGCCTTCGCCGGCCTCACCACGCGCGACCTGCCGCCGGCCCCCTTCGCCCTGCGCCCGCATTGGTTCGCGCGCAGCGTGGAGAGCCAGGGCATGGTCGAGGCCCTCGCCGAGGGGCGGCTGATCGGCTTCCGCCATGTCGGCGCCGAGGCCGGCGAGGAATGGCGCCGCACGCTCGACACGCTGGAGGAACCCTGGCTGGCCGATCACGCGCTGGGCGGCCAGCCGGTCCTGCCGGCCGCCGCCATGCTGGAGATGGCGCTGGAGGCCGGCTTTCTGCGCCACCGCGCCGCCCCGGCGCTGGAGATCGCGGATTTCGTCATCCTGCGCGCCCTGCCGCTCGCCGAGGATGTCGCGCGCGAGACGCGCGCCCGGCTGGATGCGGAGGGGAGCTTCACGCTGGAGGCCCGCCGCCGCCTCTCCGACGAGGCCTGGACCCTGCACGCGACGGGCCGCGTGACGCCGCTCGCGGTCCTGCCCGAGAGCCCGGCCAGCGAGATCGCGGCCCCCTGGCGCGACCCCTCGGAGCTGAGCGCGCGCGCCGCGCGCGAGGGCCTTTCCTACGGCCCCGCCTTCCGGCCCATCGCCCATTGGCGCGCCGATGCCGCGACCGGCCGTGTCGAGGTCCGGCTGGAGCTGCCTCAGACGGCGCCCGCCGATGCCGGCTTCCATCTGCATCCGGTGCGGCTGGACGGCGCGATGCAGGGCTTCCTCGGGCTGCAAGGCGGCGCGACGCCTGGCGGCTTCGTGCCGGTGCGCTTCGGCCGGGTCGCCGTGCGGCGCGGCGCGGCGCTGGCGGTCTCGGCCGATCTCGTGCTGGAGCATGCGGGCCGCCGCGGCGCGACCGCCGCCATCGTGCTGCGCGATGCGACGGGCGCGGCGATGGCCGTGGCGACCGGCGCGCTTTTCCAGCGCCTGCCCCGCCCCGCCCAGTCTGGCGAGGCCCCCGCCTTCCACACCGAATGGCGCCCCGCGCCGCTGCCCGCCGCCTGGCCCGTGCCGCCGCCGGTGCTCGACCTTGGCGCGCTGCACCTGCCCCGGACGCCGATACCGGCGCTGGACGATGCGGCCATGCTGCTGGCCGCCTATGGCGTGGCGTCCAGCCTCGCGGCCGGGGCGCAGACCGCCGAAGGCCCGCTCGCCGAGGCGCTGCGCGCGCGGGCGGCGACCTTGGCGCTGGAATTCGACGCGCTGCCCGCGCCGACCGCCATCTGGCAGCAGGTCCTCTTCGAGCAGCCCATCCTGGCCCAGGAGCTGGCGGTGCTGGCCGAGGCCGCCGAGGCCCTTCCGGGCGCCCTGGCCGGCCGGCCCACCGCGCCCGCCCTCCTGCCCGCCGGCGCGGAAAGCCTGCGCCGCCTGGCCGCCGCGCTGAGTGAAGCCGCGGCCGGGCTGCTGCGCGACTGGCCCGCGGACCGGCCCTGCCGCGTGCTGGTGGTCGGCGCGGAGGAGGGGCCGCTGCTTCCGGCCCTGCGCCAGGCCCTCGCGCCGCTCGGGGCCGCGCTGCGGCTGACCGTCACCCACCTGCCCGGCGTCCGCCCGCCCTCCCTGCCGCCGGGCGAGGAGGGCGGCGTCGATTTCGCCGTCTGGGATGCCCTCGAGGGCGGGGCGCCGCCGGCCGAGGCGGATCTCGTGCTCGGCCTCGCCCTCTCGCTGCGCCGCCCCACCACGCATCTCCTGGCCGAGGCGCTGCGCGCCGCGACGGCGCCGGGCGGCGCGCTGCTCCTGGCCGAGCCCCTGCCGGACCTCTTCTGGGATCTCACCGAGGGCCTCGCGCCCGGCTGGTGGTCCGCGCCCCGGCTGCGCGATGCGGAGGGATGGGTGGGGGTGATGACGGCCGGCGGCTGGCCGCGACCGCGCCTCCTGCCGCTGCCGGCCTTGCCCTGGGCGGCCGCCCTCGTCACCGCCGCGAAGCCCGCGGGAGGGCAGCTGCTGCATGCCGCCCCCGCCCGGCGCTTCGCCCTCTGGGCCAGCGGCTCGCAGCGCCTGCTGGCCGAGGCCCTGGCCGAGGCGCTCGCCGCCGCCGGCGCGCAGGTCGCGCATCTGCCGGCCGATCCGCCGCCGCGCCTGCTGCGGGGCGCCGCCGTCCTCGCCTTGCCCGCGCCCGATGCCGAGAGCCTCGTGCCGCTCGCCCATCTCGCCGCCGCCTCCGACGGCGTCGCGGCGCAGTTCCACGTGATCGCGCGCGGCGGCGGGCGCGGGCTGGCGGCGGCCGGCCAATTGGCCCTGGCCCGCGTGCTGGCCAATGAGATGCCCGGCCTCAAGCCGCAGCGCCACGACGTCGCGCCCGAGCTGCCGCCGGCCGAGGCCGCCAGCCGGCTGGTCGCCGCCCTGCTGAATTCCGCCGATGCCGAGGCCGAGCAGCGCCTCACCGCCTCGGGCCGTCTGGTGCCGCGCCTCGCCGCCCACCTGCCGAAGTGCGCGCCGCCCGCCGGCCCCCGCCGGCTGGAAGTCGCGGCCCCCGGCCAGCTCGGCAGTCTCGTCTGGGAGGCCGCGCCGGAGCTGCGCGCCCCGCTCGCGCCGGGCGAGGTGCTGCTGCGCATCGCCGCCGCCGGCCTCAACTTCCGCGACGTGATGTGGGCCCAGGGCCTGCTGCCCGAGGAGGCGCTGCAGCCCGGCTTCGCCGGCCCTGGCCTGGGCATGGAGGCGGCGGGCGTGGTCGAGGCCGTGGGCGAGGGCGTGGCCCTGCGTCCCGGCCAGCCGGTCTTCGGCTTCGCGCCGCGCGCTTTGGCCAGCCGCGCCGTCACCCAGGCCGCCGCGCTCGCGCCGCTGCCGCACGGCCTGTCCATGGAGGAAGCCGCCAGCCTGCCGGTCGCCTTCCTCACGGCCATCCATGCGCTGGAGGGGCTGGCGCGGCTCCAGCCCGGCGAGCGCGTGCTGATCCATGGCGGCGCCGGCGCCCTCGGCCTCGCCGCGCTGCAGATCGCCCTGGCCGCGGGCGCGCGCGTCGCCGTCACGGCCGGCACCGAGGCGCGGCGCGCCTTTCTCCGCGCGGCCGGGGCCGAGGTCGCGCTCAACAGCCGCGATGGCAGCTTCGCCGGGCAGCTGCGCGCCGTCTGGCCCGCCCCGCCGGGCGAGGGCTGCGTCGATGTCTGCCTGAACTCGCTCTCCGGCGAGGCGATGGAGCGCAGCCTCGGGCTGATGGCGCCCTTCGGCCGTTTCCTGGAACTCGGCAAGCGCGACTTCGCCGAGTCGCGGCGGGTGTCGCTGAGGCCCATGCGGCGCAACGTCGCCTGGTTCGCGATGGATCTGGACGAGGTGGCGCGGCATCGGCCCACCCTGGCCTCGCGCATGCTCGCCTCGCTCGCCACGCGGCTGGAGGAGGGCGCGATCCGCCCGCTGCCGACCCGCGTCTACGAATCCCACCAGGCCGAGGAAGCCTTCCGGCAGCTCCAGGCGGGCGGGCATATCGGCAAGCTGGTCATCACCCCCGCCGGCCGAGCTCGCCGAGGCCACGTCGCAGGACTGGCGGCCCAAGGGCAGCGTGGTCGTGGTCGGCGGCGCCGCCGGCTTTGGGCTGGAGGCGGCGCTGTGGCTGGCCGGCCAGGGCATCCGCCATCTTGCCCTCGTCTCGCGTCGCGGCCCCGCCACGCCGGGCGCGGCCGAGGCGGTGCGGCGGCTCGCGCTGCTGGGCGCCGAGGCCCGGCTCATCGCCGCCGATGCCGCCGACCCCGCCGCCCTCGCCGCCGCCCTGGACGGCATCCGCGCCGGCATGCCGCCCATCGAGGGCGTGGTGCATGCCGCGGCCGTCTGGGGCGACGGCGTCGCGGCCCGGCTGGATCCGGCCTCGGTCGCCGCCGTCTGGGCCGCCAAGGTCGAAGTGGCCCAGAACCTCGACCGGCTGACCCGCGACGACGCGCTGCGGCTCTTCCTGCTTTTCTCCTCGGCGACGGTTCCCATCGGCAGTCCGGGCCAGGCCGCCTATGTCGCGGCCAATGCCGCGATGGACGCGCTCGCCCGCCGCCGCCACGCCGCCGGCTGGCCGGCGCTGGCCGTGCAATGGGGCCCGATCGCCGATGCCGGCGTGCTGGCGGGCGACGCGCCCCATGCCGCCGCCCTCTCGCAGCGTCTCGGCGCGACGGCGATGGGCGCGGCCGAGGCCCTGGCAGCCCTGCCCGCGCTGCTGGCCAGCGGCCTGCCCGTCATCGGCCTCGCGCGGGTCGATTGGGGGGCCGCGCATCGCAGCCTGCGCCTGCTGGCCGAGCCGGCCTTCGCCCCGCTCACCGGCGCCTTCGCCGCCGAGGCCGGCGAGGAGGATTCGCTGCGCGCCATCGCCGAGGCCGGCCCCGAGGCCGGGCTGGAGATCGCCCGCCGGCTGGTGGCACGCGAGGTGGCGCGCATCCTGCGCCTGCCGCCCGGCGCCGTGGCGGCCGACATGCCGCTGCCGCGCCTCGGGCTCGACAGCCTGGGCAGCATCGAGCTGCGGGCCGGGCTGGAGCGCCGCTTCTCCGTCGCGATCCCGCTCCAGGCCGTGACCGAGGAGCTGACGGTGAACGCCCTGGCCCGCGCCATCCTGGCGCAGGTGCCGACGGCGCGGGAGGCCGCCCAATGACGGCCAGCCGGGGACTTTCCGAGGCCGACCGCGCCGCGCTGCTGCGCCGGCTCTCGGGCCGCGCCGCCCCGGCCGCGCCCCGCCTCGCGCCCAGCTCGGCGCGCGACTTCGCCACCTTGCCCGCCGCGCGCGAGGTCGCGGCGACGCGCGCGCTCGGCCGACAGATGGGCCTGTCCAACCCCTTCTTCCGCCCGCATGAGGGCATCGCGGGCGCGCGCACGGTCATCGGCAATGCCGAATACGTGAATTTCTCCTCCTACAACTACCTCGGGCTGAACGGCGATCCGCGCGTCGCCGAGGCGGCGCGGCAGGCCATCGCGCGGCACGGCGTCTCGGCCTCCGCCTCGCGCTTCGTCTCGGGCGAGCGGCCGGTGCATGGCACGCTGGAGGCCGCGCTGGCCGCCAATTACGCGGCCGAGGACGCGATCGTCATGGTCTCGGGCCATGCGACCAACGTCTCGGTCATCGGCCACCTGCTGGGCCCCGAGGACCTCGTGGTGCACGACGCGCTGGTCCACAACAGCGCGACCGAGGGCGTGCGCCTCTCCCGCGCGCGGCGCCTCGCCTTCCCCAATAACGACTGGGAGGCCGCAAGCGCGATCCTCGCCGCCGAGCGCCATCGCCACGGCCGCGCCCTCGTGCTGATCGAGGGCCATTACTCGATGGACGGCACCGTGCCCGAGCTCGCGCGCTTCGCGGAGGTCGCGCGGAACCATGACGCCTGGCTCATGGTGGACGAGGCGCATTCGCTCGGCGTCCTGGGGGCGACCGGGCGCGGCCTCTTCGAGGCGCAGGGCGTCGATCCGGGGCTCGTCGACATCTGGATGGGGACGCTGTCCAAGACGCTCTCCTCCTGCGGCGGCTATATCGCGGGCAGCCACGCGCTGGTGGACCTGCTGCGGCACACCGCGCCGGGCTTCGTCTATTCGGTCGGCATGGCGCCGCCGCTGGCCGCCGCGGCCGAAAGCGCGCTGGGCCTCATGCGCGCCGAGCCCTGGCGCGTGGCGCGGCTGCATGCCGCCGCCCGGCGCTTTCGCGACCAGGCCCGCGCCGCCGGCTTCGACACGGGGGGCTCGGTGGGGCGCGCCATCGTCCCCGTCATCCTCGGCGAGAGCGTGGCCACCGCCCGCGCCGCCGAACGCCTGCTGGACATGCGTATCAACGTGCAGCCGATTGTCTTCCCGGTGGTGCCGGAAGGTCAGGCCCGCTTGCGCTTCTTCCTCAGTGCCGAGCACAATGAGAGCGACATCGACGAGACCATCTCGGCCCTGTCCCGGGTGGCGCGCGAGGCAGCCTGATTCCATGACTTCGTTTTTCCGGCGGGATCGCGGCTTCAGCCCGATCGGTGCGCAGCCTGCCCACCTCCCCGACGCCCCGATGCCTCCACTTCCCGGCGCTCCATGGGCCATGGGGACTTCATGATCGCGCGCGCGCGGGATGTCCTCGGCGCGGCCTTCGTGGCGGATCCGCTGATGGTCCACGCCTTCGGCCCTGGTCAGGTGGGGGCCGAGGCCCTGGCACGGCTCTTCGACCCGGTGCTGGAGGCCTGCCGCCGCCATGGGGGCCTGCTCGTGCGCGAGGAGGCGGCCGCCGCCTGGCTGCCGGGCTCGCTGGTTCCACTGCCCTGGGGCGCCCGGCTGCGGGCCGGCTTCGCCCGTCTTCCGCTGATGCTGCCGCCGGCCGGCCTGCTGCGCCTGCTGCGCCACGAGGCCGCCTGCGAGGCCGCCATCCGCGCCCGCTTCGGCAAACGCCGCTTCGCCTATCTCTGGCTGCTCGGCGTGACGCCGGAGGGGCGCCGGCGGGGCCTGGGGCGCGACATCCTGGATGACGCGCTGGGGGCCATGGCCGGTGATTTCGACCTCTGCGTCCTGAAGACCGAGAATCCGCAGGCCGCCAAATTCTACCGCCGAATGGGCTTCGCCCTGCAGGGCCGCCTCACGGTTCCGGCCAGCCGGCTCGACGTGCAGTTCCTCGCCCGGCCCACGCGGCTCCAGCGCGCATGCGCGACGTGACGGCGGCGTCCGGCAAAGCGCGCGGGCCGGCGCCGGGCAAGCGCAGCTTTCTCTTCCTGCAGGGCCCGATCAGCCCCTTCTTTCCCGCCCTCGCCGCGATGCTGAAGGCGCGCGGGCATACCGTGCATCGCATCAACGTCAGCCTGGGCGACCAGCTGCTCTGGAAGGGCTGGTTCTGGCCCCAGCCCCAGTGGCGCGGCTTTTTCCCCGAAGGCGTGTCGGCCGAGGATTTCCACGGCCGGCTCAGCGAGTGGCGCGCCCATGTCGATCAGGCGCTGCAGGCCCGCGGCGTGACCGACCTCGTCCTGCTGGGCGAGCAGCGGCCCTATCACCGCATCGCCATCGCGGCCGCGAAGGGGCGCGGCGTCGCCGTCACGGCCATCGATTTCGGCTATATCCGGCCGGACTGGATCATCGTCGAGCGTGACGGCCACAACGCCCTGTCGCATTTCCCGCGCGACCCGGACGCCATCCACGCCTTGGCCGAGGGCCTGCCGCCAGTCGATGAATCCAAGCACTTCGCGGATCATTTCCCGGTCCAGGCGCGATGGGACGTGCTGTTCCACCTCGCCAACCTCGACTTCTGGCGCTTCCGGCATTTCCAGGGCTTCCAGCTGCATCCGGTCATCCCGGCCTATCTGGGCACGGCCCTGCGGCTGATCCTGCGCGGGCGGACGCGGCGGCGGGCCGAGGCGCTGATCGCGGACCTGCCGGAGGAGGCGCCCTTCTTCCTCTTCGCCATGCAGATGGAGAACGACTATTCCATCCGCGCCTATTCACCCTATCCGGACATGGACACGGCGCTGCGCGAGGCGGTGCGCAGCTTCGCCCGCCACGCGCCGCCGGACGCGCATCTGGCGGTGAAGGTGCATCCGCTCGATCCGGGCATGAAGCGCTGGCCATCGCGGCTCGCGCGCATGGCGCGGCAGGCGGGGATTTCGGGGCGGGTCCATCTGGTGGACGCGATCCCGCTCGACCCGCTCATCCTGCGCGCGGCGGGGGTCGTGACGGTGAACAGCACCGCGGGGATCCGTGCCTTGCAGCTCGGCAAACCCGTGATCGCGATGGGCGACGCGCTGTACCGGGTGCCGGACCTGACGCATGAGAAGGGGCTGGACAGCTTCTGGACCGAGGCCCGTCTGCCGGACGTCGCGCTGACCGACGCCTTCCTGCGCGCCATCGCCCATTACCTGCATGTGCGCGGCGGCTTCTATTCCGCCGATGGTATCGCCGCGGCCGTGAAGGCCACGGCGGAGCGGCTGGAAACCGGCCTGGCGGATTTCTCGTTGCTCCGGCGCCCGGAGGACGGCCAGGCCGTCACCCTCGCCCCGGAGCGGCCGCTGGACATCTTCCGGCCCGACGGCCTCGCCCCCGCGCCTTGAAGCGGCGCCCCCGGCGTGTTCGATTGCGCGCGCAATCCGGGACTGAAACATGACGGCTCCCTCCGCCATATTCGATGTGATGACGATCCGCCCGCCGACCATCGCGCTCGGGACCGCGCGCGACGTCGCGCGCGCGCTTTGGGGGATCGAGGCACAGCCGCGTCCCCTGCGCGGCGAGCGCGACGCGAATTTCCGCCTGCGCGCCGAGGATGGCCGGCAATACGTCCTGAAATTCGCCAATCCGGCCGAGGATGCGCGCTATCGCGACATGCAGCTCGGCGCGCTCCGCCATATCGAGCGCAAGGCGCCGGAGCTGGAGGTGCCGCGCGTGATCGCCCTGCCGGACGGGGCGACGGAGGCGCGGGTCACCGATGCCTCGGGCGTCGCCTATCAGGTTCGGCTGCTGTCCTGGATCGAGGGGCTGCCGCTGGGCATGTCCCGCCGCAGCGCCGCGCAGCGTGACGCCGCCGGCACGATCCTGGCGCGGCTCCAGGCCGCGCTCGCCGGCTTCGCGCATGCGGCGACGGCCACGCCCATCATCTGGGACCTGGCGCATGCCCTCGCCTTGCGCGAGGTGGCCGACGTGCTGCCCGCCGAGCTGCGCGCGGCGCTGCTGCCGATCCTCGACGATTTCGAGGCGAAAGTGACGCCGATCCAGGGCGGGCTTCGCCGGCAGGTGCTCCACAACGACCTCAACCAGGCCAATGTGATGGTCGATGCCGCGGATCACGACCGCATCGCCGGCGTCATCGATTTCGGCGACATGGCAGAAACGGCCATCGTCTTCGACGCGGCGATCGCCGCCTATTGCCACTTCGGGGACGACATGCCGATCGCCGAGGCCGCGGGGCATCTGCTGCGCCGTTACTGCGCGATGAGCCCGCTGCGGGAGGAGGAGATCGAGATCCTGCCGCTGCTGATGGCCACCCGTGCCGCGACCAGCGCCACCCTCGCCTGCTATCATCGCCACGCGCAGCCCGATAACGACCATTACAGCGTGACGGCGGAGGATCTGCGCCGCCGCGTCGCGCGGATCATCGAGCTGCGCGCGCCGGACGTCGTGCGCGCCCTGCACGCCGCCTGCCGCCATCCCGCCTGAGGAGAGATTCCCCGATGACCGCCGAACTTCTGGCCCGCCGCGACACGCTGCTCGGAACGGGCGCGCCGCTGTTCTACACGACGCCGCTGCACCTGGTGCGCGGCGAGGGCGTCTATCTCTACGACCCCGACGGCCGTCGCTATGTGGACATGTA
This sequence comes from Roseococcus sp., assembly GCF_965227005.1. NCBI lineage: Bacteria > Pseudomonadati > Pseudomonadota > Alphaproteobacteria > Acetobacterales > Roseomonadaceae > Roseococcus > Roseococcus sp. The sequence continues at coordinate 11,753 of NZ_CBDDFJ010000018.1, read as the reverse complement.
CAACAACGTCCCCTGCATCGGGCACGCCAACCCGGACGTCGTGGAGGCGATGGCGCGCCAGCAGGGCACGCTGAACGTCCACAGCCGCTACCTGCACGAGGGCATCCTGGACTTCGCCGAGCGCCTCACCGGGCTGCATGGCCCGCAGATCGAGAGCGTGATCGTCAGCTGCTCGGGCACCGAGGCCATCGAGGTCGCGCTGCGGATGGCGAAATTCGCCACCGGCCGGCAGGGCATCATCTGCACCAATGCCACCTATCACGGCAACAGCGAGGCGGTGAGCAAGCTCACGCGGCTCTCTCTCAGCCAGAATGCCAGCGCGGATGTCCGCTCCATCCCCTTCCCCGAGACCTACCGGCCCATCCTCGAAGGCGCGACCGAGGCCGAGCTCTGCGACGCCTATCTCGCGCGGCTGGAGGAGGCGATCCGCAGCCTCCAGGCCAGTCCCGAGGGCTTCGCCGGGCTGATCCTGTGCTCGATCCTGGCCAATGAGGGCCTGCCGGACATTCCCGCCGGCTTCATGGCGCGGGCGGCCGCGATGACGCGCGCGGCGGGCGGCCTCGTGATCGCGGACGAGGTGCAGGCCGGCTATTGCCGCACCGGAACCTGGTGGGGCTACACGGTGAGCGGCTTCACGCCCGATATCGTCGTCACCGGCAAGCCGATGGGCAATGGCCTGCCCATGGCCGCGACCGCTGCGAGCAAGGCGCTGGTGGACGAGTTCCGCGCGCGCACGCGCTACTTCAACACCTTCGCCTCCAGCCCGCTTCAGGCGGCGGTGGGACTGGCCGTGATCGAATACATCGAACGGGAGAACCTCGCCGCGAACGTCGCCACGGTGGGTGCGGGCCTGAAGGCGGCGCTGACCACGCGCAAGGCCGGCCATGGCTTCATCGGCGACGTGCGCGGGGTCGGGCTGTTCCTGGGCGTCGAGATCATCCGCGACGACGGCGCGAAGACGCCCGACGTGGAGCGGACGGTCGCCATCGTCGATGCGCTGAAGGACCGGGGCTTCCTCACCAGCAATGCCGGCATCTTCCGCAACGTGCTGAAGTTCCGCCCGCCCTTGGTGTTCCGCCAGGAGCATGCCGAGGCGTTTCTCGAGGCCTTCGACGCGGTGCTGGCGGCGCAGTGAAGGAAGGGGGCGCCGCCCCCTTCCCTTCGCCTCAGGCCGGCGGATGAAGCTCGGCGCGCTGCCGCGTGAAGCTCCGGCGCCCCCGCTTGAAGCCCGCCAGCACGGGTGAGATGCCGCGGATCGCATCCACGGGCGTCGGCGCATCCACCACCACGAGATCCGCCGGATTGCCGACCGCGATCCCGTAGTCCTTGCGCCGCAGCACCTTGGCCGAATTGGCCGTGAACATGTCCCAGGCCTGGCGCAGCTCAGGCGCGTCGCCGCGCTGGATCACGTTGCAATAGAGGTTCGCCATGCGGATCAGCTGCGCGTCGCCGAAGGGCGTGAAGGGATTCTGCACGTTGTTGGTGGAGATATTGCAGAGCGCGCCCTGCGCCATCAGCCGGTGCGCATCAACCACGCCGCGGCGGATGTTGTGGTCCTGGTCGCGCCCCATCAGGAAGAGGTCGGTCGCGGGCAAAACCGCGAGCGCGACGCCGCAATCGGCCATGCGCTTGCCGATGCGGTCCTGCTGCTCAGGCGTGGCGGAGGCGATCTTGGTGCCATGGCCGAAGGCGACGCGCCCCTGCCAGCCCATTTTCTCCGTCAGCTCGCAGACCAGCGTCAGGTCGAGGTCGTTGGGGTCGGTGCCGCTGTCCAGATGCATGTCGATGTCGATGTCGAACTCGCGCGCGAGCTCGAAGACGCGGCGGATCTGGCCCGCGCGGTCGCGGTCGTAATTGGGCGCGGCGCCGATCACGGTGGCGCCGGTCCGCAGCGCCTCGACCATCAGCTCCTCGGTGCCGGGATTATCGAGCAGGCCCTCCTGCGGCATCACGCAGATCTGGATGTCGATGGCCCATTTATAGGCGTCCACCAGCGCCTTCACGCCATGGAAGCCGCGCAGGCCCACGCCGGGATCGACCTCGCAATGCGTGCGCATGACGGTGGTGCCGTGGCTGATCGCGCGCTCCAGGGTGGAGCGGGCGCGGGCGTTCACGTCCTCCACGGTGAAGGTGCTCTTCACGGCGGCGACGCGCTCCATGGCGCGGTGCGGGTTGCGGCCGGGCGCGCAGCCGCAGCGGTCGATGATGCAGCTCTTATCGAGGTGGATATGCGTCTCGACGAAGCCGGGAGAGACGAAGCTGCCCGCGACATCGAGCACTTCGCGCGCATGATGCCCCAGATCGGGCGCGATGGCGGCAATCAGGCCGTCCTTCACCCCGATATCGACCAGCGCATCGGCGGTAGTATCGGCGAGACGCGCGCGGCGCAGCAGCAGATCGAATTCCATATGAGGACCACTCCGGTAAGGTGGCACGAGGTTTGCTCGATTCACCGCCTGATGGAACCCCATGGACAAGAGGCTTCGATGCTCCTCCCCCCTTCGCGACGCGCCTTGCTGACCGGCGCGGCCGCGTTCCTGGCCGCGCCCGCGCTCGCCCCTTCGGCGATCGCTCAGGCCGGCTGGCCCGACCGGCCCATCCGCTGGATCGTCAACTTTCCGCCCGGCGGCGCGGCCGACACCCTGTCGCGCATCCTGGCCGCCCATATCGGCAACAGGCTCGGCCAGCCGGTGGTGGTCGAGAACCGGCCAGGCGCCGGCGGCGCGCTGGGCGCGGACATCCTGGCCAAGGCGCCGGGCGACCGGCACGTCGTGATGATGTCGAGCGCGGCCTCGCACGGCATCGGCCCGGTGCTCTACCGCAACACGCCCTATGACGCGCTGCGCGACTTCACCCATATCCGCCTCGTCGGCACCTTCCCCAGCGTGCTGGCGGTCAATCTCGATTTCCCCGCGCGCAATCTCGCCGAATTCGTCGCCTTGGCGAAGGCGCGGCCCGGCCAGGTCACCTACGGCTCGGGCGGCAACGGCACGCTGAACCACCTGATCGGCCAGGTGCTGGCGCGCGAGGCGGGCATCGAGCTGACCCATGTGCCCTATCGCGGCTCGGCGGCGGCGCTGACGGACACCATCAGCGGCCAGATCCCGGCCATCATGGAAAGCCTGCCCATCGCGCTGCCGCATCTGCGCGGCGGGCGCCTGCGCCCCCTGGCGACGAGCGAGGCCACGCGCCCCGCCTCGCTGGCCGACGTACCGACCTTCATCGAGGCCGGACTGCCCGGCGTGACCGCGACCAACTGGTTCGGCTTCTCGGCCCCGGCCGGGGTTCCGGCAGAGATCGTGGCGCGCTGGAACAGCGAGATCGGCGCGGCTTTGACCGATCCGGGCGTCATCGAGCGTTTCGCGGCGATCGGCGTGGTGCCGGGGACGATGGGGCCGGCGGAATACACCGCCCTGATCCGCGGCGAGCTCGATCGCTGGCGGGAGGTGATCCGCCTGGGCAACATCGTGGTCGATTAAGCGCGGTCCAGCTCGGCCGCGGCCAGGGCGGCGATCTCGAGGTCGATCGCCGCCGGATCGCCGTCGCCGAGAAACCAGGCCGCCGAGAGCCCGGCCCAGGCCAGGATCCAGCACAACAGCCGCCGGCGCTCCAGCCCGGCCGACTGCGCCACCACCTCGACCCGCCGGGCGAATCGCCCGGGCCGCGTCGCGACCGGCCGGGTCGGATCGGTGAGGTCGGGATTGGTGAAGATATTGGCGAAATCGAAGCCCCGCTCGCCAAGCATGCCCGCCGGATCGATGGCCAGCCAGCCGCGCGCCCCGAAGTCGAGCACGTTGTCGTGATGGAGATCGCCATGCAGGCTCACCACCTCGCGCGGCTGTGCCAGCAATTCGCGGGCGGTGGCCGCGCAGCGCGCCAGGATGCCACCCTGCGCCGACGCCGCGGGCCACAGTTCGGCGAACCCGTCTTCGAGCGAAATCAGATCGGGCGGCGGCGCGCCGCGAGGCCGGTGCAGGCGGGCCGCGACGGCGCAGAGGATGGCGCAGACCTCGTCGTCCTGACCGTCGCGGGCCATATCCGCCAGGGAGCGCGGCCCGGTGGCCCGTTCCAGCAGCAGCGCATCCTCGGCCTGGGCCAGCACGCGGGCGGCGCCGTCGCCGGCCCACCACGCCATCAACGTGCCGCTCCGGATCAACGCGCCGCTCCGGCCCTCTTCCAGCCGCAGCATGGCCGGCTCGCCCCGGTGCCGCACCGGCAGCAGGTGCGCCGCGCGGGTCAGGATGGGCGGGCCGTCCGGCAGGAGATCCCAGCGGCGCAGATAGACATCGAACATGCGGTCCGATGTATCACAGACCGTCCCGCGCGGCCTTGGAGCTTGCGTCGGGCGGGCTGCGGCACGATCTTGCGGGCATGACCGGCTCCGTTTCCCCCGATGCGATCATCTCCGCCTTCTGGCGCGTCCTGGCCGAAGGCGGCTGGCGCGGCCTCACCATGCGCGGCATCGCCGCCGAATCCGGCCTCTCCCTCGCCGAGCTGCGGCGGACCTTCGATAGCCCGCACGCGATCCTGGAGGCGCATGGACGCGCCGTGGACGCCGCCGTGCTGGAAGGCACGATCGACGACCCCGGCGCCAGCGTGCGCGACAAGCTCTTCGACGTGCTGATGCGCCGCCTGGACGCGCTGCAGCCCGACCGCCCCGGCGTGGTCCGGCTGATGCACGACCTGCCGATGTCGCCGCTGCTGGCGCTCTGGCTGTCGACGCGGATGCTGCCCTCCATGGCCTGGATGCTGGAGGCCGTGGGCCTCGATGCGAGCGGACCTTCGGGGCTGCTGCGGGCCAAGGGCCTCGGCGGGGTGTGGCTCGCGGCCCTTCGCGCCTGGGAGAAGGATGACAGCGCCGATCTCTCATCCACCATGGCCGCGCTGGACCGCGCGCTGGACCGCGCCGATCGTCTTGCGCGCATGCTGGGTTTCACGGAGACATCACGGGTCACGCAGCCTGAACCGGCGATAGCCTTGGCCGGGCCGGAATCGATTTGAGACGTTGAGACCAGCGCGTCGTCTACTTTCCCCGTCGCGACGGGTGTAGGCTTCCGGCGGGACTGAAACCCATCTCGCCCGTGGACCTCCGGGGTCCCTGGGTTTCTCAGGAGGTCACTGATGTCGAGCCCCTTCAATACTGACGAAATCATGAAGATGTTCGGATCGATGAAGATGCCGAACGTGCCGGACTTCCAGGCCTTCGCCGAAGCGCAGAAGCGCAACCTCGACGCGCTGACCACCGCCAACAAGCTGGCCATGGAGGGCGCGCAGGCCGTGGCCAAGCGCAACATGGAGATCGTGCAGCAGGCGATGGGCGAGATGTCCCAGGCCGTGCAGAGCCTCGCCACCGCCGACGGTTCGCCGCAGGACAAGGCCGCCAAGCAGGCCGAGATGATGAAGGCCGCCTATGAGCGCGCGGTGGCGAATATGCAGGAGATCGCCGAGCTCATTCAGAAGTCCAATGGCGAGGCCGTGGGCGTGCTGAACCGCCGCTTCGGCGAGGCCGTCGAAGAGGTGAAGGGCCTGATGCACAAGGGCTGAGGCCCTGCCGCACCAGGCTTGAGAGGGGCGGCGCCCCTCTCCCTCAGCTCCGCCGCAGGTTCCACAGCATCGGGTTGGGCGCCTGCAGCACGCCCGTGAGATCCGCGCGGAAGGCCGTCCGCAGCCGGAACAGCCCTGTGGGCGCGATCGGCACCGCTTCCCAGAGCAATTCCTGCAGCTTCTTCATCGCCGCCTCCTGCGCCGCCACGTCCGGCGCCTGGACCCAGGCCGCGACCTGCTCCTCCACCCCCGCATCCTCCGGCCAGCCCGGCCAGGCCGCCGCGCCGTGCATGCGGATCGCCCAGCTCACGGCCGGGTTGGCGATGGTCGCCGCCGGGCCGTTGGTGTTGTGCAGGTTCCACCCGCCCTGGGCCGGCGGGGCGCGATTGGCGCGGCGCGCGATGATAGTGGCCCAGTCGCTCTCCACCACTTCCATGTTCACGCCGAGCCGCCGCATCAGATCCACCGTGAGACGGCCCTGCTGGGTGACGGCGGGGAAGTCGCTCGGGTTGATGTGGACGATGGGCTCGCCCCTGTAGCCCGCCTCGCGCAGGGCGGCGCGGGCGCGGTCCATGGCCGCCACGCCCCGCGTGGCCGGGGTGGATTCGACGACGTTGGGCAGGCCGCAGGGGAACATCGCGTGGCATTCCTGCCAGTCCTGCGGCAGGGCCACGGCCTGCATGAAATCGGGCTGGACGATCACGTCGCGAATGGCGCGGCGGAGGCGCACATCGTTGAAGGGCGGATACAGGCAGTTGAAGCGCAGGAAGCCGAGGAAGCCGTTGGGGTCGTAGATCTGCGTCTTCGTGTTGCGGTCGCGATCGAGCACGGGAACCAGGTCGGGCAGCGGGTATTCGATCCAGTCGATCTCGCCGGTACGCAGCGCGGCGGCCGCCGTGCCGCCGTCGGGGATCCAGGTGAGCTCCAGCCGGTCGAAATGCACGCGCTTGCCGCCGGCCGCCGCCTCGGCCGGCTCGTCGCGCGGGATGTAGCGCTCGTTGCGGAGATAGGCGGCACTCGCGCCGGGGACGAATTCGCCGGGCAGGAACTTCCACGGGCCGCTGCCCACCGCCTCGGTGATGGGCCGGTCGGCGGGCTGGCTCGCCAGGCGCTCGGGCATCATGAAGCAGGGCGAGGAGCCCGGCTTGGCGAGCGCGTCGAGCAGCGCCGGGAAGGGCCGGCGCAAGCGGAAGACGATGGTCCTGTCGTCCGCCGCGGAAAGCTCGGCCGTGGCCTGCATCAGCACCTGGCCGAAGCCGTCGCGGACGGCCCAGCGGCGGATGCTCGCCACGCAATCGCGGGCGCGGACGGGGTCGCCGTCATGGAAGCGCAGGCCCTCGCGCAGGGTGATGCGCCAGGTGAGCGCGTCGGCCGAGACCTCGTGGCCGGCCGCCATCTGCGGATGCGGGCGCAGCGCCCGGTCGGCGCCATAGAGCGTGTCGAAGACGCAGAAGCCGTGGGTGGTGACGATGGTCGTCGGGTTGAAGATCGGGTCGAGCGCCGAGAGCCCGGCCTGCGGCATGAAGCGCAGCGTTCGCGCGCGCGCGCCTTGGGCATAGGCCGGCGCGGCGAGCAGCGCAGGGGACATCAACAGGCTACGGCGGTCCATCCATTTCCTCCATTCGGCGCGGAGGCGCGGGGACGGACGGCATCGAGGATGCGCACCCATCCCTTCGCCGGTCCGAACCGGATCAGGTTCCAGGGCTCGCGGGATGACGTCCCGCCTCTCAGCGCCCGCGAATAGGCGCTCACCCAGGTGACGAGGGAGAGATGCGCCGGGGCGCGATTCCTGTCCAGATGGATGGGGGCGCAGGACCGCCCCCCCGGCCGGGCTAATCGCCCAGCGCGACCCCGTCGCGGCGCGGATCGGCCGCGCCCTCGATGCCGCCGGGGATGCGCCGCAGGATCTGCATGCCGGTGTTGATGCGGATCACATGCGGCTCGTGGCCCATGGCGCGCAGAGCGGGCGCCAGCGCGGCCGCGGGCGTGCCCTCCTCCAGCTCGACGCGCCCGGCCTGCGCGCCCAGGCGCGGGCGCGCCGTGCCCTCCCAGGCGTCGCGCCGCCAGGCGAGCATCTCCGCGAGGCCGCCCGCCACCGCATCGGGAATCCACGAGCCGCCACCCGCGCCGATCACGATCTCCACCGCACCGGATGCGTCGAAGACGAAGCTGGGCGCCATGGTGGTCGCGGGTCGCTTGCCGCCCTGCATGCGGTTCGCCCCCGTGCGCGCGAAATTGGAGAGGCCGTTGTTCAGCACCACGCCCATCGCCAGCAGCTGCGCGCCGAAATTGAAGCTGTTCGTCGTGGTGAAGGAGACCGCGCCGCCGAAGGCGTCGAGGACGGCGACATGCGTCGTCAGCGGCCCCGCCTCCGGATCGCCGGCCACGGGGCCCGCCATTGCGCGGCCGGGCTCGATCAGCGCGACCCGGCGGTCCAGGTAGCGGGGCGAGATCAGCGCGGCCTCGGGCACGGTTACGAAGCGCGGGTCGCCGCCCCAGAGCCGCCGGTCTGCGCGGGCCAGACGCCCGGCCTCGATGAGCAGATGCGCGGCCTCGGCGCTGCCGGGCTCAACCCGGGCGAAACCCGCGCGCTCCAGCAGGCCGAGCTGCTGCAGCACCGACAGCCCGCCCAGGGAGGGCGCCGGGGTGGTGCAGATCCAATGCGCGAAGGCCTGGCCGCAGAGCGCGTCGCGCTCGATGGGGCGAAAGTCGCGCAGATCCTCGGCCGTGATCAATGAGGGCAAGGGCCCGCCGCGGGCCGCCGCCAGGATCGCCTCGGCGAAGGGACCATCGCGCAGGGCGTCCACACCGCGCGCCGCGACAAGGCGCAGGGCCTCGGCATGGGCGGGATTCCTCACGAGCCCCTGGACCGGGATGGGCTGCCCATCCGCGTCGAAGAAGATCGCGCGGAAATCCTCGCGCGCGGCGAGCACGGTCCTTTGCTGGAGCAGAATCGCATGCAGATAGGGCGGCATGGGGAAGCCCTCCTGCGCGAGGCGGATGGCCGGCGCGAAGAGATCGGCCCAGGGCAGCCGGCCATGTCCGGCATGCGCGGCCGCCAGCACCGCGATGCTGCCCGGAACGGCGAAGGCGCGCCCGGTGCGGACGACCTCGCGCGGCAGGCGCGAGCCGTCCGTGTCGACGTCGAGCGCGGCGGTGGCGGCCATCGGCGCGGCGCCCACGCCCTCCCAATGCCGCAGCCGCCGCTCGGCGGGATCCCACAGCAGCATGACGCCGCCGGCGAGCAGGCCGGAGGCATGCGGCTCGACCACGCTCAGCACGGCCTGGGCGGCGACGGCGGCGTCGATCGCGCTGCCGCCCGCGCGCAGCATCGCGCGCCCCGCTTCCGAAGCGAGGGGATTGGCGGTCGCGACCATCTGGCGCGTCGCGCGCGAGGGCTCGGCCTGCGCCAGTCCAGGCATTATAAGGATGAGCAGCAACAGCGCGCGCATGGCTTCCTCGACTCTGGCTTGTGCGCCACGATGATCCCAAATGCCGGAGCCTGTCATGCATCGCCGCGCCCTCCTCGCCGCCCCCCTCCTCGCCGCGCCCGCTTTGGCGAAGCCGGCGCTCGCCCAATCGCGGTCCATCCGCATCGTGGTGCCCTTCGCGGCCGGCGGCATCATCGACGTCGCGGCGCGCATCCTGTCCGAGCCGATGGCCCAGGCGCTCGGCCAGACCATCGTGATCGAGAACCAGCCCGGCGCCGGCGCGCTCATCGGCGCGCGCACCGTGGCCCGCGCCGCGCCGGACGGGCTGACGTTGCTGGTGAGCGGGGCCGCGCATTCGGTGATGCAGGCACTCTATCCCGACGCGCCCGATCCCGCGCGGGATTTCGCCCCCGTCACGCTGATCTCGCAGCAGCCCTTCCTGCTGGCCGTCCACCCCTCGGTGCCCGCGCGCGACCTGGCCGGCTTCCTCGCCTGGCTCCGCACGCGCGGCGACAAGGCGACCTTCGCGACGACGGGCATCGGCGCCGCCTCGCATCTGGCGGGCGAGCTGCTGAAGAAGCTCGCGGGGGTAGACTTCACCGTGGTGCCCTATCGCGGCACGCCCCAGGCGGTGACGGACCTCACGGCCGGCCGCGTGGACTTCATGATCGACAGCCAGACCCTGCTGGCGCCCCTGGCGCGCGACGGGCAGGTCTTCGGCCTCGCCGTGACCACGGCGGATCGTTCGGCGATGCTGCCGGAACTGCCGACCCTCGCCTCGGCGGTGCCGGGCTTCACCTCCTCCTCCTGGCAGGCGCTCTATGCGCCCGCGAACACGCCGGCCCCGGCGATCGCGCGGCTGGCCGAGGCCTGCGCGACGGCCCTGGCCCAGCCGGCGACACAGCGGCGGCTGGCGGATTCGGGCCTGCAGGGCATGCCCGGCGGGCCCGTGGCCCTCGCGGAGTTCCTGGCGGCGGAGACGGCGCGCTGGGCGCCGATCCTGGCCGCGACCGGCGCGAGAGGCGGGTGATTCCTTCCGGCTGGCCGATCCGCGCCGCCAGGCTCTAACCTTCCGGAAAACGGGGGGGCACATGGACATCGAGAAGCTGCTGATTGCCTTGGCGGCGCTCGTCGTGATTGTCTCGGCAACCATGCTGATCAAGAAGCGCGGCCGGAAGGACGACCTGATGTCGGTCATCCGTGCCGTGGACCGCGAGGAGGCCCGGCAGCGGAAAAGCGCGCCGCCTTCGCCGATCCTGCTGACCCGGCCCTTCGGTGAAACGGAGTGGAAGAAGCTCGGTCAGCTCCGCAAGGACAGCCGCTACCGCGAGGCGTTTTCCTCGGTCCGTGGCCGATACTCCGTGGTCGCGGACCCGATGCTCCTGCCGCGCACCTTGCGGGAGACGATGGAGCGGCGCCGGGTCGGTCTCGACGAGGCGTTGATCATCATCGCGTCAGGGCAGGAGGATCACCGCGTCGGATGAGTGGGTCCGCAAGCTTTGGGCTGCGCATATTGGCGGCCAGAGCAGGCGGTCATCCTTGGTCGTTGGGGAAATCGGTTTTGAGGCTTGAGCTGATTGTTGCAAGCAGCGCTGCCGATCTGGCCATGGTCGGGACCTGACCTCCCCTATCGGCGATGATTTCCCTGCTTACATCTTCCGCCACATCTACAACCTCAACCGCCTCAGTTAACGTGATGCCCGATCGCTCGACCAAGAGGTGGATCAGGCTTTCCACCAGCAGAAGCGCTGCATGACCGTGTGCATCAGGCTCCTGCCACTGGGTTTCGACGCCGATAGCTTTGGTGTTGCTGGTATCGTCATCCATGACAGTTACCCCGGCCAGGCGAGGGCACTCGGTCCCTCTGCCGCCGGAGCCTGATTCGGGGCCGACGATCGTCGCAAGATAGGGCGTGAGCGCCGACAAAACCACCAAGTAGATTAACTTTGACCTATAACATTCAACAATGTCTTCCGATGAGAATTCGTGGGACAATAAAAGATGATCAATCCCTTCATCGCCAAGCTGCGCGGCTTTGCGGATCTCAGCGACGATGACGTCAGGGTACTCGTTGGCGCGACAGCGCATCCGCGTCACGTCCCCAAAAAGACGGACCTCATTCGCGAGGGGGATCGGCCTGGTCCGGTCTTGTGATGCTGGAAGGTTGGGCTTGTCGGTACAAGATTCTGCCGAACGGTACGAGGCAGATCCTCGCTTTCCTCATGCCAGGAGATGCCTGCGATCTCCATGTCGGCCTGCTAGCCGAAATGGATCACAGCATTCAGACGCTCATTCCATCCGATGTCGTGACGATCGAAAAAGCGGAGATGGAAGCGATGATGGATAATCATCGCGGGGTGGCCCGCGCCATGTATACGGCCCAGCTTGTAGATGCGGGCACGATGCGGGCCTGGATTACAAGTATGGGGCGGCGAACCAGCGCCGAGCGCGTCGCACATCTGATGTGCGATCTCTATCTCAGAGCCAATAATATATGTCAGACGAATAATTCGGAGATTTCACTTCCACTGTCGCAGATATTGCTGGCAGATGCGTTAGGAATGACACCGGTTCATCTTAATCGAATTCTAAAAGAATTTCGCCAACAGGAGATAATGAGGCTGGAGCGTGGGCAACTCATTATCATGGACCCGATAAATTTAGCGAAAATAGCTGGATTTGATGAGAATTATTTACATCGAAGAATGCGTCGCCCACATTAATTTTCGAGCGCACCCACTGTCGCGCATTATACGGGGCTCGATGCCTCTCCCGACG